>NZ_JBHSZO010000048.1:0-34756 GCF_042663125.1 Streptomyces polyrhachis
CCGGGCTGGAAATGGCGCTGCGCGCCATGGCGCGCAGCGCCATTTCCAGCCCGGCCGGCGTTTGAGGCCAGAGGCGCGTAGCGCCGATTCGGGGGCGTGGGGGCGGAGCCCCCAGAGCGCAACTATGGAAAGGAAGTGACCCGGTGACCACCTACTGGGCCCAGCACGCCTGGACCGGCGACGAGGTCGCCGACGGCGTGCTCATCGCGACCGCCGGCGGCGCCATCACGTCCGTGACGACCGGCGCAGCCGCACCCCCCGCGGGGGCGGTGCCCCTGGCGGGGCTGACCGTCCCGGGGTTGGCCAACGCCCACAGCCACGCCTTCCACCGCGCCCTGCGCGGCCACGTCCAGCGGGGGCAGGGGACCTTCTGGACCTGGCGGGAGCTGATGTACGCCGCCGCCGAGCGGCTCACCCCGGAGTCCTACCTCGCCCTCGCGCGCGCGACCTACGCCGAGATGGCCCTCGCCGGCATCACCGCCGTCGGGGAGTTCCACTACCTCCACCACGCCCCCGGCGGCCGGCGCTACGGCGACCCCAACGCCATGGGCCACGCCCTGATCCGGGCCGCCGCGGAGGCCGGGATCCGTATCACCCTGCTCGACACCGCCTACCTCTCCGCCGGTTTCGGCGCCGAGCCCACCGCGCACCAGCTGCGCTTCAGCGACGGCAGCGCGCAGGCGTGGGCCGAGCGGGCCGGGGAGCTGAAGGGCGACGCCCACACCGTCATCGGCGCCGCGATCCACTCCGTACGGGCCGTCCCCGCCGGGGAGTTGACCACCGTGGCGACCGCCCTCGGCGGCCCCCTGCACGTCCACCTCTCCGAGCAGCGCGCCGAGAACGAGGCGTGCCTCGCCGCCCACGGCGCCACCCCGACGCGGCTGCTCGCCGAGCACGGCGCGCTGGGGCCCCGTACGACAGCCGTGCACGCGACCCATCTCACCGACGGGGACATCGAGTTGCTCGGCACCACCGCCACCGGCGTGTGCATGTGCCCCACCACCGAGCGCGACCTCGCCGACGGCATCGGACCGGCGCTCGCCGTGCAGGCCGCCGGCTCCCCGCTCTCCCTGGGCAGCGACAGCCACGCGGTGATCGACCTGCTGGAGGAGGCGCGGGCGATGGAGCTGGACGAGCGGCTGCGCACGCACGTCCGCGGCAACTGGACCGCCGCCCAGCTGCTGCGCGCCGCCACCGGGGACGGCCACGCGGCGCTGGGCTGGGAGCGCGCGGGGCGCATCGAGGCGGGCGCGCTCGCCGACTTCACCACCGTCGCCCTGGATTCGGTCCGCACCGCCGGGGCGGGCGCCACCGCGGAGGCCGCCGTGTTCGCCGCCGGCGCGGCGGACGTACGCCATACGGTCGTGGGCGGGCGGCAGATCGTCCGCGACGGTGTGCACACCCTCATCGAAGACGTTCCCGCGGCGCTGTCCGCGGCCATCCGGCAGGTGATCGACGCATGAGCCCCTCCACGGTCATTACCCACATCTCCACCCTCGCGACCTGTGATCCGACGCTCGGGGAGGGCCCGCTCGGGCTGGTCCGCGACGCCGCGCTGGTCATCGAGGGCGAGCGCGTGGTGTACGCGGGGAGCGCGGCCGGGGCGCCGCCCGCCGACAACCGCGTGGACGCGGGCGGGCGGGCCGTCATCCCCGGATTCGTCGACTCCCACTCGCACCTGGTCTTCGCCGGTGACCGCACCGAGGAGTTCAACGCCCGTATGTCGGGGCGGCCTTACGCGGCGGGCGGGATCCGTACGACGGTCGCGGCGACCCGCGCCGCCTCCGACAACACCCTTGATGCCAACCTGCGCCGCCACCTCGCCGAGCTGCACCGCCAGGGCACCACCACGGTGGAGACCAAGTCCGGCTACGGGCTCACCGTCGAGGACGAGGCCCGCGCACTGGCCGTCGCGGCGGCGCACCTGGAGGAGGTCACCTACCTGGGCGCGCACGTCGTCCCCGCCGAGTTCGCCGACGACGTGGCCGGCTACGTGGACCTGGTCACCGGCCCGATGCTGGATGCCTGCGCCCCGTACGCCCGCTGGGTCGACGTCTTCTGCGAGCAGGGCGCCTTCGACGGCGACCAGGCGCGCGCGATCCTCACCGCCGGCGCGGCGCGCGGGCTGATCCCGCGCGTGCACGCCAATCAGCTCTCGTACGGGCCCGGGGTGCGGCTCGCGGTGGAGCTGGGGGCCGCCTCCGCCGACCACCTCACCCACCTCACCGAGGCGGACGTCGACGCCCTGGCCTCGGGCACGACGGTGGGCACGCTGCTGCCGGGCTGCGAGTTCTCCACCCGCGCCGTCTACCCCGATGCGCGCCGGCTGCTGGACGCGGGCGTGACGGTGGCGCTGTCCACCGACTGCAACCCCGGCTCGTCCTTCACGAGTTCGATGCCGTTCTGCATCGCCGTGGCGGTACGGGAGATGGGCATGACCCCCGACGAGGCCCTCTGGTCGGCCACCGCCGGCGGCGCGGCGGCGCTGCGGCGCACCGACGTCGGCCGCCTCACCCCCGGCGCCCGCGCGGACGTGGTGCTGCTGGACGCGCCCAGCCACGTACACCTGGCCTACCGGCCCGGGGTGCCGCTGGTGGCGGCGGTGTGGGCGCGCGGCGAACTGGTGCCCGCAGCGGTGCCGTTCGGGGTCTGAGGCATGACGCGAGGGGGTGGCCCTTCCGTGCGGAAGGGCCACCCCCTGTAAGTCAACTACCGGGTGGGGGAGGGCAGTTGACCGTGCGTCGGTGCGGCTGTCCGATCAGTGCGGTCGGTGCGCTCAGTCCTCGACCATCAGCCCCTGCCGCAGCCGCGACAGTGTCCGCGACAGCAGCCGTGAGACGTGCATCTGCGAGATGCCCAGCTCCTCGCCGATCTCCGACTGCGTCATGTTGGCGACGAAGCGCAGGGAGAGGATGCGGCGGTCGCGCGGCGGCAGCCCGGCGATCAGGGGCTTGAGCGACTCGACGTACTCGATGCCCTCAAGTCCCTGGTCCTCGTAGCCGATGCGGTCCGCGAGCGCGCCCTCGGACTCGTCCTCCTCGGGCTGGGCGTCCAGGGAGCTGGCGGTGTAGGCGTTGCTCGCCGCCATCCCCTCGACGACCTCCTCGCGGCTGAGGTCCAGCCGCGCGGCCAACTCGCCCACGGTGGGCGCCCGGTCCAGCTGCTGGGCCAGCTCGTCGCCGGCCTTGGCCAGGTCCAGGCGCAGCTCCTGCAGGCGGCGCGGGACGCGTACCGACCAGGAGGTGTCGCGGAAGAAGCGCTTGATCTCGCCGACGATCGTCGGCATCGCGAAGGTGGGGAACTCCACCCCGCGCGCCAGCTCGAAGCGGTCTATCGCCTTGATCAGGCCGATCGTGCCGACCTGGACGATGTCCTCCATCGGCTCGCTGCGGGAGCGGAAGCGGGAGGCGGCGAACTTCACCAGCGCGAGGTTGAGTTCGACCAGGGTGTTGCGTACGTACGCGTACTCGTGGGTGCCCTCGTCCAGCTCCTGGAGCCGGGCGAAGAGGGTCCGGGAGAGGGCCCGCGCGTCCTGCGGGGCGACCTCGTCGAAGGGGGGCAGCTGCGCGAGTTCCTCGGTGAGGTCCGCGAGCGGTATGCCGCTGCCGGGGGAGACGGCCGCCGTCTCCGGGACTGCTGTCGGGGTGGTCGGGGGGTCGGTGATCGCCGACGAAGCGGTTCCCTCGTCGAGCCGGGGTGACATGGTGTCCTCCATCGTTTTTCGGCATGTGGCTGCCGAAGCCATCTCGTCGTGCTTCGCTCTGCGGCGTCCTCCTGGTCATCGGACAGGTGCTCGGAAAGTGGTTCCTCTTCTAGCCCTACCCGCTCTCAACCCTCCAGCGCAAGCGAGCGATGTCCGCATTTGCTCGTAAATGTGGGGTTGTTCGGGGGGTGAACGTGAGGACATATACACGACTCGGACGGCGGATAATGATCCGGGACAGCACGAGGACGAACACCAGGAGGGCCGGCATGGACCGCGGGACACTCGGCGACGCGAGCAGCCCACGGCTCGGCGTCGAAGTGCGGCGCGCGGGCGGCTCCGCCGTGCTGACGCCCATCGGAGAGCTGGACTTCCACACCGCGGAGCTGCTGCGCCTGCCGCTGGAGCAGGCCCTCGACGAAGGGGTCGTCCGGCTCGTCGTGGACTGCTCCGGGCTGGAGTTCTGCGACTCCACCGGACTCAACGTGCTGCTCGGCGCCCGGCTGCGGGCCGAGGCCGCCGGCGGCGGCGTCCACCTGGCGGCGATGCTCCCGCAGGTGGCCCGGGTCTTCGAGATCACCGGCGCCGGCGCGGTCTTCACCCTCCACGACACGCTCGCCGCGGCGCTCCAGGAGTGAGCGCGCCGCCGGCCCGGGCGGGCGGCGGCGGATCAGGCGCGGGTTGCGGGTGTTCACGCGACTACGCAGGGCAGGAGACCCGGCGTAACTTCATGACAGGCAGGGATGACGTGGACAGGCTGATGCGGCGGGCGCCGGCGGGCGGGCGCGAGGTGGGCCGAGACAGCGGTGGGGTGGCCCGATGAGCACCGCCCGGCCCTATGCGCCGGGCCCCGGTGAGCCGCCGATAGGGCAGGTGCGGCGGCTGCGGCTGACCGGAGCGGGCGGCGCGGTGCCCCGGGCCCGGGACTTCGCGCGCACCGCGCTGGGCGACTGGGGCTGGCTGCCGGCGTACACCGCCGGGCAGCGGGCGGCGGCGGAGGACGTGCTGCTGGTCGTCTCGGAGCTGGTCACCAACGCCTGCCTGCACGCGGGCGGCCCCGACGAGCTGCGGCTGCGCCTGGCGGCGGAGCTGGTCCGCGTCGAGGTCAGCGACCTGGGCGCCGGCGACCCGGCCCCCCGCACCCCGCACCGCGCGGCGCGCCCCGGCGGCCACGGCATGTTCATCGTCCAGCGCCTCTGCCTGCGCTGGGGCGTGGAACGCGCGCAGGACACCCCGGGCAAGACGGTGTGGGCGGAGCTGGGCGCGTCGCGGTGAGGCGGGTGCGGCGTACGGCACCTCGGGCCCGGCCCCTGATACGAGGGGCCGGGCCCGAGGTGCCGGTACGGGTGTGTCAGTCGCCGGCGTCCATCGCCGCGCGGATCTTCTTCGAGGCGGCCATCATCACGCCGCTCGCCGCGACCGCCGTCACGGCCCACAGCGTGTAGTACGCCGCGTCGCCCATCGGCTCGTTGAGCTTGGTCGCCCAGCCGTTGATGGCGTTGCCCGTCGCGCTGGCCATGAACCACAGGCCCATCATCTGGCCGACGAGCCGGGTCGGTGCGAGCTTCGCCGAGAGGGACAGGCCCACCGGGGACAGGCACATCTCGCCCAGGGTCTGCACCAGGTAGACGGAGAGCAGCCAGAAGACGGTGACCTTGCCGGTGTCGCTGTTCGCGGCGGCGGCGCCGGCCAGCGCCATGATGCCGAAGGAGCCGCCGATGAGCAGCATCGCCAGGGCGAACTTCGTCACGGTGCTGGGCTCGCGGCTGCGGCGGGCCAGGGCCACCCACACGCTCGCGAAGAGCGGCGCCAGGATGATGACGTAGACGGGGTTGACGGAGGAGAACCAGCTCGCCGGGAACTCCCAGCCGCCGATACCCCGGTCGGTCTTGTCGTCCGCGAAGATCGTCAGCAGCGAGCCGGACTGGTCGTAGATCATCCAGAACAGCACGGCCGTGACGAAGAACCAGACGAAGGCGCTGATCCGGGAACGCTCCCCGGAGGTGAGGTCCGGCGTGCGGAACATCTTCACGAAGTAGACGGCCGGGATGGCCACGCCCAGGATCGGCATCACGTTGACCAGGTGGTCGATGGTGAAGGCGCCGGAGAAGACGTCGGCGAGGAGCGCGACGGCGGCGACGGAGGCCCACAGCAGCGTCTTGCGCAGCACCGCGCGCTTCTCGTCCTCGCTCGCGGGCTGGGCCGGCACCCTGCCGATGTCGCCCAGGTGGCGCGAGCCCAGCACGTACTGGATCAGCGCCAGGGCCATACCCACGCCGGCGATACCGAAGCCGAGGTGCCAGTCGACCTTCTCGCCGACGGTGCCGACGACCAGCGGGGCGGCGAAGGCACCGATGTTGATGCCCATGTAGAAGAGCGTGAAGGCGGCGTCGCGGCGGCTGCTGTCGCTGTCCTTGTACAGGGCGCCGACCATCGCGGAGACGTTGGGCTTCAGCAGGCCGGTGCCCAGCGCGATCAGGACGAGGCCGCAGTAGAAGGTCCACTCCACCGGGATCGCGAGGACGAAGTGGCCGGCGGCGATGACGGAGCCGCCGACGAGCACCGCCTTGCGGGTGCCCCACAGGCGGTCGGCTATCCAGCCGCCGGGCATCGCCAGCATGTAGACCAGGGCGTTGTAGATGCCGTAGAGAGCGACGGCCGTGCTCTCCTTCATGCCGATGCCGCCGTCGGCGACCGCGGCCGTCAGGTACAGCACGAGGATGGCGCGCATCCCGTACCAGCTGAAGCGCTCCCACATCTCGGTCATGAAGAGGGTCGCCAGACCCCGCGGGTGGCCGAAGAAGGTCTTACCGCCGGTGGGGGACTGCGCGGCAGATGCCTTTGTCAGGCTTGTCGCCATGGTGGTTCCTTGCTCTGTCGGGGGCGGGGCCGTGTGGGGACGGGGTCCCGCCGCCAGCCGGACTCGGGCGCGGGCGGCGGCGCGTGCCGGCAGCCGCTGCGGCCCGGAAGCCGACCGTGTGGTGATACGGGTCGGCACTGTCCAGTCTGCGATGTACAGCGGAGCACGTGACAGAGACCAACGGCCCTGCGTGGGGCAGGGCATGGGTCCCGAGCCAACGTGACGTTCGGACACCGTATGCGAGGAGTTGACGCTTTAGGTCGTTTTGTAAGGTGTCTCACACAGCGTGCAGGGAACCGGCTCGGACGCCCCGGACCCGCTCCCCCACCCGGCGCACTACGATCGGCCCATGACCCGTGTACTGCTCGCCGAGGACGACGAGGCGATCTCGGAGCCGCTCGCCCGCGCCCTGCGCCGTGAGGGCTACGACGTGGACGTACGGGAGGACGGCCCCGCCGCGCTGGAGGCGGGGCTGCGCGGCGGCATCGACCTGCTCGTGCTGGACCTGGGCCTGCCCGGGATGGACGGCCTGGAGGTCTGCCGCCGGCTGCGCGCCGACGGCCACGGCTTCCCCGTCCTCGTCCTCACCGCCCGCGCCGACGAGGTCGACACGGTGGTGGGCCTGGACGCGGGCGCCGACGACTACGTCACCAAGCCCTTCCGCCTCGCCGAGCTGCTCGCGCGGGTACGGGCCCTGCTGCGCCGGGGTGTGGGCGAGCCCCAGACGCCGGCCGTCTCGGGGGTGCACGGGGTGCGTATCGACACCGAGTCGCACCGGGCCTGGATCGGCGAGGAGGAGCTGCAGCTCACCGCCAAGGAGTTCGACCTGCTGCGGGTGCTGGTGCGCGACGCCGGCCGGGTCGTCACCCGCGACCAGCTGATGCGCGAGGTCTGGGACACCACCTGGTGGTCCTCCACCAAGACCCTCGACATGCACATCTCCTGGCTGCGCAAGAAGCTCGGCGACGACGCGGCCAACCCGCGCTACATCGCCACCGTGCGCGGTGTGGGCTTCCGCTTCGAAAAGAGCTGACCGCCGGGGATGCGCCGCCGCCTGATCAACTCCACGCTCGCCGTGGTGCTCGTCGTCATCGCCGTCTTCGGCGTCTCGCTCGTCGCTGTGGAGTCGCGCACCATCGAGAACGCCGCCCACGACCGGGTGCACGCCGAGGCGGTGCGCCTCCTGTCGGCGGCCGAGACCAAGCTCGCCGCCGGGGTCCCCGTCACCGCCGCCTCGCTGGCCGGGCAGCTGGACGAGGGCGCCGCGGTGGTCCGTACCGGACCCGGCAGCGCGCCCGTACGGCTGGGCGCGCTGCCCGGCGGCGGCCGGATCACCGCCACCGTGGAGAACGACGCGGGGGCGAGTGCCACCGTCTACCAGTCGCGCGCCGGCGTGAACTCCGAGATCGGCCGCAACCTCGCCGTCATCGCCGGCGTCGCCCTGCTCGCCGTCGCCGCCGCCGTCCTCCTCGCCGTCCGCCAGGCCAACCGGCTCACCGCCCCCCTCACCGACCTCGCCGAGACCGCCGAGCGCCTGGGCTCCGGCGACCACCGCGGCAAGCACCGCCGCTACGGCGTCGCGGAGCTGGACCGGGTGGCCGACGTGCTGGACGTCAGCGCCGAGCGGATCTCCAAGATGCTCACCGCCGAGCGCCGCCTCGCCGCCGACGCCTCCCACCAGCTGCGCACCCCGCTGACGGCGCTCTCCATGCGGCTGGAGGAGATCGCGGCGACCGCCGCGACCGGGGAGCCGGAGACGCTGCGGGAGGAGGCCGCCATCGCCCTCACCCAGGTCGAGCGGCTGACGGACGTGGTGCAGCGGCTGCTCACCAACTCCCGCGACCCGCGCACCGGACTGGCGGTGGGGATGGACGTGGACGAGGTCGTCAAGCAGCAGATCGAGGAGTGGCGCCCCGCCTGCCGCCAGGCCGGCCGCGCGATCGTACGCTCGGGAAAACGCGGCCTGCGCGCGGTCGCGACGCCGGGCGCGGTGGCGCAGGTGCTGGCCACGCTGATCGAGAACTCCCTGATGCACGGGGAGGGCCGGGTCGCGATCCGTACCCGCGTCACGGGCACGCAGGTGGTGGTCGAGGTGACCGACGAGGGCCCGGGCGTCTCCCCCGACCTGGGCTCACGCGTCTTCGAACGCACGGTGAGCGGCCGCAACTCCACGGGCCTGGGCCTGGCGGTGGCCCGCGACCTGGCGGAGGCGGACGGCGGCCGCCTGGAACTGGTCCAGCAGAAGCCGCCGGTGTTCGCGCTGTTCCTGGGAAGAGAAGCGGACCAGCACTAGCCCGGTCCGGGCCGCGAGCCGACCAGCACCAGCCGAGGCGCACCGGGACGAACTGACGCGGCCCGGAAGGGAAAGTGCAGGGCCGGGGACGACCGGAAAACGACCCGTCCCCCTCAGATCCCTGCGTGCTCGGCCTCTCTGTCCCCCGCTGCCCGCGCCTGCGGAGGCGCCACCCGGAACACCCACATCCGATAGGAGAGGAAGCGGAAGACCGACGCCACCCCGATCCCCACCACCTTGAAGACGTTCACCTCCACCGCGCTGTCCCAGTGGAAGACGTACGTCGTCGCGTAGACCAGACCCGTCTCGATCACCAGGCCGACCAGCGAGAAGAGCAGGAAGAGCCCCAACTCCCGCCGCCGCGCCAGCCGCTCGCGATCGCGGTAGGTGAAGTGGCGGAAGCCCAGGTAGTTGAAGAAGACCGCCACGCTGATCGCGGCCACGTTCGCCCGGCCGACGCGTACGTCGAAGCCCAGGTGCAGCAGGTTGAAGACGGCGAAGTTGACCGCGACGCCGGCCCCGCCGACGACGGCGAACTTCACCAGCTCGCGGGCGAGGGCACCCAGCCGTGCCGATATGGCGGGTTGTGCCCTCATGAGTTCCCCTGTGTGTCGCGGTCCGTTCCGGTACGGGTTCGCCGCCCCGGGACGAATCGCCTCGCCGGTCGCATTCGTCCCTCATGCTAACCGCCGGGCCCGGACACGGGCCGGGGTGTGGAAAGTGTCACCGGCTTCGGCGATTTCCCTTGACGTACCCTTGACCACGTGACATTCCCCGTAGTCGGCATGGTCGGCGGTGGCCAGCTCGCCCGTATGACGCACGAGGCCGGCATCCCGCTCGGCGTCAGGTTCAAGCTGCTCAGCGACACCCCCAGGGACTCCGCCGCCCTCGTCGCGGGCGAGGTGGTGGTGGGCGACCACCGAGACCTGGACACCCTGCGCGAGTTCGCCCGCGGCTGCGACGTGATCACCTTCGACCACGAGCACGTCCCCCTGGAGCACCTGCGCGCGCTGCGGGCGGAGGGCGTCGCCGTGCGCCCCGGGCCCGAGGCGCTGGCGCACGCCCAGGACAAGGGCGTCATGCGCGCCCGCCTCACTGAATTGGGCGTCCCCTGCCCGCGCCACCGGCTGGTCGCCGACCCCGCCGACGTGACGCGCTTCGCGCAGGAGGGCGACGGCTACCCCGTCATCCTCAAGACGGTGCGCGGCGGCTACGACGGCAAGGGCGTCTGGTTCGTCCGCTCCGAGGCCGACGCCGCCGAGCCCTTCCGCGCCGGCGTGCCCGTACTGGCGGAGGAGAAGGTCGACTTCCGGCGCGAGCTGGCCGCCAACGTGGTGCGCTCGCCCAGCGGCCAGGCGGTCGCCTACCCGGTGGTGGAGTCCGTCCAGGTGGCCGGGGTCTGCGACACGGTCATCGCCCCCGCCCCCGACCTGGCGCCCGAACTGGCCCTGCGTGCCCAGGAGTTGGCGCTGCGGGTGGCCCGCGAGCTGGACGTGGTGGGCCATCTCGCGGTGGAGCTGTTCGAGGTCGCCGGCGCGGACGGCGAGCCCGCGATCCTCGTCAACGAGCTGGCCATGCGCCCGCACAACTCCGGCCACTGGACCCAGGACGGCGCCGTCACCTCCCAGTTCGCCAACCACGTCCGCGCGGTCCTCGACCTCCCGCTGGGCGACCCGCGCCCGCGCGCGAGGTGGACGGTCATGGCGAACGTCCTGGGCGGCGACTACCCCGACATGTACCAGGCGTACCTGCACTGCATGGCCCGCGACCCCGGCCTGAAGATCCACATGTACGGCAAGGACGTGAAGCCCGGCCGCAAGGTCGGCCACGTCAACACCTACGGCGACGAGCTCGCGGACGTCCGCGACCGCGCCCGGCACGCGGCCGGCTACCTGCGAGGGACGATCACCGAATGAGCACGCAGCCCCAGGTCGGCATCGTGATGGGCTCCGACTCCGACTGGCCGGTGATGGAGGCCGCGGCGGTCGCGCTGGACGAGTTCGAGATCCCCTACGAGGTCGACGTCCTGTCCGCGCACCGGATGCCCCGCGAGATGATCGCGTACGGGGAGGCCGCCGCGGGCCGCGGCCTGAAGGCGATCGTCGCCGGCGCGGGCGGCGCGGCGCACCTGCCCGGCATGCTCGCCTCGGTGACCCCGCTGCCGGTGATCGGGGTGCCGGTCCCGCTGAAGTACCTCGACGGCATGGACTCCCTGCTGTCCATCGTGCAGATGCCGGCCGGCGTCCCCGTCGCCACGGTCTCGGTCGGCGGCGCGCGCAACGCGGGCCTGCTCGCCGCGCGGATCATCGGCGCGTACGAGCCGGAGGTGCGCGCGCGCATGGAGGCGTTCCAGGAGGACCTGAACGCGCAGGCGACGGAGAAGGGCCGCCGGCTGCGGGCGAAGCTTGAGGGCTGAACCTCCGCGCGGGCGCGCCCCGTTGGGGGAATGATGCGGTGGCGGGGTTCGTTACCCGTACCCGCCACCCGCACGGAGGAGCCCCCATGCCCATCGCCGTACTCGGCCCGACCGCCCTCGACTGCCGCGACCCCCGCGCGCTCGCGGAGTTCTACGCCCAGGTCCTCGGCGGCACGGTCAAGCAGGTCCACGAGGACTGGATCGAGCTCACCCTGGAGGGCGGCGCCCGCCTCGCCTTCCAGCACGTGCCCGGGCACGTGGCGCCGCAGTGGCCCGGCACCACCGGCGCCCAGCAGCTCCACCTCGACCTCGAAGTGCCGCGCGCGGAGCTGGACTCGGCGCAGGAGCGGGTCCTCGCCCTGGGCGCGACGCTGCTGGACGCCGGCGACGGCGAGCGCGGCTGGCGGGTCTACGCGGACCCGGCCGGCCACCCGTTCTGCCTCTGCGCCTGCTGAGCGCACGGCAGAGCCCCCCGGTCCGCCGGAACCGGGGGGCTCTGCCGTCTATTGCTGTGCACTGCCGTGCACTGCCGTGCGCGTGGGGCGCGGATCAGACGTTGACGCCGTGCGCGCGCAGGTACGCGAGCGGGTCTATGTCCGAGCCGTAGTTCGGGGTGGTGCGCACCTCGAAGTGCAGGTGCGGGCCCGTGGAGTTGCCCGTGGAGCCCGACAGGCCCAGCTGGGTGCCCGCGCCGACCGTCTGACCGGCCGAGACCGACAGCGAGGAGAGGTGGGCGTACTGGCTGTAGCGGCCGTCGGCGTGCTTGAGGACGACCTCGTTGCCGTACGAGCCGGACCAGCCCGCGGAGACCACGGTGCCGGCCGCTATGGCGTGCACGGAGGTGCCGCTGGCGGCGGAGAAGTCCACACCGGTGTGGTAGCCGGAGGCCCAGGAGCCGCCCGCCTGGTGGTACGGGGTGGAGATGCCGGACGGGACCGGGCGGACGTAGCCGCTGGTGGTGCTGGCGCCGGTGGAGTCGGCAGGAGCCTCCTCGGCGCCGCCCTGCTCCTGCGTGGCGGCCTTGGGCGCCTCGGTGGTGGCGGTGCGCGCGGAGGACTGCTGGGCCCGGGGAGCCTGCGAGGTCTTGGGGGCCTCGAAGGTGACCTGGGACTTCGCGCCCAGCTCGTAGCGCTGGCCGGGGAAGATCAGGTCCGGGTCGCCGCCGATGACGGCCTTGTTGGCCGCGTAGACGGACTTCCAGCCGCCCTTGACCTCGTGGCGCTGGGCGATGTCCCAGAGGGTGTCGCCCTTGACCACGTGGTAGGTGCCCGGCTTGGTGGTGGTCTGCGGGGCGGCGACCTGCTCAGCGGGCTTCGTAGCAGGCTTCTCGGCCGGGGCGGCCGGGGCGCTCTCCTGCTGTTCGGCAGGCTGTTCGGCGGGCTTCGCGGCCGACTGCTCGGCGGACTCCTCGTCGGAGCCGCCCAGCTCCGGGGCGGGGCCGCCCTGGGTCAGGCCGGCCACCTGCGAGCAGTGCGGCCAGGCGCCGGGGCCCTGGTCGGCGAGCACCTTCTCGGCGACCGCGATCTGCTGCTCCTTGGTGGCGAGGTCGGCGCGCGAGGCGTACGCCCCGCCGCCGTAGGCGTCCCAGGTGCTCTGCACGAACTGCAGGCCGCCGTAGAAGCCGTTGCCGGTGTTGATGGCCCAGTTGCCGGTGGCCTCGCACTGGGCGACGGCGTCCCAGGTGTCGACGGAGGCGGCCTGTGCGCTGCCGGCGCCCGCCAGCAGCGGCAGGGCGACGCCGGCGCCGGAGGCGGCGACGACGAGGGTCGTACGGGAACGCGCTATGCGGCCGAGGCGACGATGACGTGCGCGTGCGGACATGGTGGTGCTCCTCTCCGACGCCTGCGAGGTGAGCTGTCGGGTTCGGGCTGGAGAATCGCCCGGCCGGCCTGAAGCGGAATCATGGATTCCGATTCGAGGCGCGACTTCACCCCAAGCCCCTCCGCGCATGGGCGCACGGACGGGCGGCTTACCTGTGGGTCCCCCGCTTCTGCCTGGTGACATAAGTCGTTTGCACGCGAACCGGCGGCAGAACTAGGCGTACCGGCTGCGAGATGCTCCCGGGTCACATACGGAACATGGCGAGCACCGTAGGCATAAGGGTTGTCCCTTAACAAGCTCTCCGCAGAGGTCTAAACATCATTTCGCCACCTCAAAACGGACCTAAGCGACGCTACGGACCAAGCGTCCAAGATCGCCCAGTGGGCGGCCGGTTCGCCCGCATGCCCCCAATCCCGGCCCTGGGAAGGGCAGATGGGGACGCCGCGGCGAACCGGCCGCCGAGTGGATCAATGTGGGCGCATTTATCCGTGACTTAGGCCACTACCGAACCGAGCGTGACGACAGAAGGTCCGCGACGCCCCGAGATGTCCGTTGCGACCGATTCGGCATCCGCCAGCACGCGCACGGCATTGCGCCATGTCAGCTGGGAAATGTCTGAATCAGACCAGTTGCGGCGCAAAAGCTCGGCGATGAGATTCGGATATCCCGCCACGTCCTCCAGCCCGGCCGGAGTGAAAGCGGTGCCGTCGTAGTCCCCACCGATACCAATATGGTTGACTCCGGCAACCTCGCGCATGTGGTCAAGATGGTCCGCAACCACCGAAACCGTCGCCACCGGGCGCGGATTGGCCGCCTCGAAGGCGAGCTGGACCCGCTTGCCCTCCTCGCTCAGATCGAGCGGATCCAGCCCGTGCGCGCGCATGTTCGCGTCCGCGGAGAGGGTCCACTCGATGGCCGCGGGCAGGACGAACTTCGGTACGAACGTCGCCATCGCCACGCCCCCGTTCACCGCCAGCCGCTCCAGCACGTCGTCGGGGATGTTGCGCGGATGGTCGCAGACCGCCCGCGCCGAGGAGTGCGAGAAGATCACCGGCGCCTCGCTCACCCGCAGCGCGTCGCGCATCGTCGCCGGGGCGGTGTGGGAGAGGTCGACGAGCATCCCGAGCCGGTTCATCTCCCGCACGACCTCCTCGCCGAACGGGGCCAGCCCGTCGTGGCGCGGCTCGTCGGTGGCGGAGTCCGCCCAGTCGTTGCTGTCGTTGTGGGTGAGCGTCATGTAGCGCACCCCCAGCTCGTACAACCCCCGCAGCGCACCGAGGGAGTTGTCGATGGAGTGCCCGCCCTCCGCACCCATCAGCGAGGCGATCCGCCCCTCGGAACGCGCCGTCTCCATGTCGGCCGCCGTGAACGACAGCCGCAGCTCGCGCGGATAGCGCGCGGCCAGCAGCCGCACCGCGTCGACCTGCTCCAGCGTCGCGGTCAGCGCCGCCCCGCCGACCAGCGACGAGGGCACGTACACCGACCAGAACTGCGCCCCCACCCCACCGGCCCGCAACCGCCGCAGATCGGTGTGCAACCGCGCCCGCTGGTCCTGCGAGATATCCAGCAGCTCCAGGTCGTACGCCACCTGCTCCCGCAAGGCCCACGGCAGATCGTTGTGCCCGTCCACGATCGGATACTCGGCCAGCAGATTCACGGCATGCGCAAGAAGCTCGTTCATACGCCCGACCCTAACGACCCCACCCCCCAGCCCCCGCAAGGGCCCGCACGAAGCCGCAACTCAGCCTGTCCGGCGCTTGAGGCCATGGCGCGAAAGCACCACCCCCAGCCTGTCCGGCGCCTGAGGTCGAGGCGCGAAAGCACCACTCCCAGCCCGTCCGGCGTTTGAGGACGAGGCGCGCAGCGCCAATACAGCCCGGCCGGCGTTTGAGGCCAGAGCTGCGAAGCAGCGATCCGGGGGCCGGGGGCGAAGCCCCCGCAGCGCGACGTGACCAGCCACCCCCGAAAAACTAGGCCCGCGGTCGACCCATCGCCCGGAACACCCATCCCGCCGAGCGCCACACCGCAGAATCCAACGCCCCCCGCCCGTCAATAACAACCCGCCGAGAGGCAACCGCCCCCAACTCCGCAGGATCCAACTCACGGAACTCACGCCACTCCGTCAGATGCAGCACCACATCCGCCCCCCGCACCGCCTCCACCGCGGAGTCCGCGTACCCCAGCGTCGGAAACAGCCGCCGCGCATTGGCCATCGCCTTCGGGTCGTACACCGTGACCTGCCCGCCCTGCAGATGGATCTGCCCCGCCACGTTCAACGCCGGCGAGTCCCGCACATCGTCGGAGTCCGGCTTGAACGCCGCCCCCAGCACCGCCACCCGCTTGCCCAGGAAGTCCCCGCCGCACGCCTCGCGCGCCAGCTCCACCGCCTGCGCCCGCTGGCGCATGTTGATGGAGTCCACCTCGCGCAGGAACGTCAGCGCCTGGTTCACCCCCAGCTCACCGGCTCGCGCCATGAACGCCCGGATGTCCTTGGGCAGGCACCCCCCGCCGAAGCCGACACCCGCCCGCAGGAACTTCGCACCGATGCGCTCGTCGTGCCCCAGCGCCTCCGCCAGCTTCGCCACATCACCGCCCGCCGCCTCGCAGACCTCCGCCATCGCGTTGATGAAGGAGATCTTCGTGGCCAGGAAGGAGTTCGCGGAGGTCTTCACCAGCTCCGCCGTGGGGAAGTCCGTCACCACGAACGGCGTCCCCGCCGCGATCGGCGTCGCGTACACCTCCCGCAGCAGCGCCTCGGCCCGCTCACCGCGCACCCCCACCACGATCCGGTCCGGACGCAGGGTGTCCTGGACCGCGAAGCCCTCGCGCAGGAACTCCGGGTTCCACGCCAGCTCCACCCCGTCGCCCGCCGGCGCCAGCTCCACGATCCGCGCCGCCAGCCGCTCCGCGCTGCCCACCGGCACCGTCGACTTGCCGACCACCAGCGCCGGCCGGTCCAGGTGCTTGGCCAGGGACTCCATCGCGGAGTCCACATAGGACATGTCGCAGGCGTACTCCCCGTGCTTCTGCGGGGTGTTGACGCAGACGAAGTGCACATCACCGAACTCGGCGACCTCCGCCCAGTCCATCGTGAAGCGCAGCCGCCCGGTCGAACCCTCCAGCCCCGCCACATGCCGGGCGAGCAACTCCTCAAGACCCGGCTCGTACATCGGCACCCGGCCCGAGGAGAGCAGCTCCACCTTCTCCGGGACCACGTCCAGCCCCAGCACCTCGAAGCCCAGCTCCGCCATCGCCGCGGCGTGCGTCGCCCCGAGATAGCCGGTACCGATCACCGTGATCCTGGGTGCCATCGGCTGGATCCTTTCGCAGGGGGTCGCTTCGGAGCACCCGAGCATAACCACGTACGCAACCATCCCCCCGCCTGCGGTGTCTCCCATACGGGCCGACCCGGCCCACGACGGTGGGGAAGAGGCGCGACGTGCGACAGCGGCAGCGGACAGACGAAACCGACCGGGGCATCCTGCCCCCCGACGGCAGCACCCCCGAGCCCGGCGGCACCGGGTCCGAAGAGCCCGACGGACCCGGGAGCACCAAGCCCGCCCGCCGCCGCACCCGCCGCACCCGCCTCGTCCTCCTCACCGCCCTCACCCTCCTCGGCCTGGGCCTCGCCCTGGTCCTCGGCAGCAGCTGGTGGGCCTACGAGCACTACACCGGCCGCGTCGACCGCATCCCCGGCGCCTTCCCCACCAACGTCCCCGAGAGCGCCCGCCCCCAGGAGAGCGCCGGCGGCCAGACGTACCTCCTCGTCGGCATCGACCGCCGCTCCGACCTCCCCACCACCGGCGCCGACGCGGGGGGCGCCGTCCAGTGGAAGCCCGGCGCCCAGCGCAGCGACACCATGATGCTCGTCCACATACCCCAGGACCGCGACAACGCCTACGTCGTCTCCCTGCCCCGCGACTCCTGGGTCCCCGTCCCCGGCCACGGCAGCGCCAAGCTCAACGCCGCCTTCTCCTGGGGCGGCCCCCCGCTGCTCATCGACACCGTCCAGCGCCTCACCAAGGTCAAGGTCGACCACCTCGCCGTCATCGACTGGAGCGGCTTCAAGAAGCTCACCGACGCCGTCGGCGGCGTCGACATCACCATCCCCACGACCACCCCCCGCCGCAACGGCGGCAGGCAGTGGACCGCCGGCACCCACCACATGGACGGCGAGGAGGCACTCGACTACGTACGCGAGCGCCACGGCCTCCCGCGCGGCGACCTCGACCGCACCCAGCGCCAGCAGGAGTTCCTCAAGCGGGTCCTCGACAAGACCCTCAGCTCCGGCAACCTCGCCAACCCGCTGAAGGCCAAGAAGCTCCTCGACACCGTCACCGCCACCGTCAGCGTCGACGACCGCCTCACCGACTCCGCGCTGCGCGACCTCATGTGGGACATGCGCGGCGTGCGCACCCGGCACATGGTCTTCATGAACGCGCCCGTCGCCGGCTTCGACACCATCGACCGGCAGTCCGTCGTCGTCCTGGACCGCGGCGCGATGCAGCCGCTCTGGGAGGCCATGCGCAACGACACCATGGACGTCTACACCGCCAAGTACCCCGTCGACCGCCTCGGCGACACCGCCCGCTGACACCGCCCCGGCTCCCCGGGCGCCGTCACCGCCCGCCCGTAAGGAAGCTCACGTGGTGCCGGCCCCCGGCCGCCTCTACCATCGACATTACTTAACGGTAGTTAGCATCCAGTGCTGGGAGTGGAGCTTTGGCAGCAGGAGCGCCCGAATTCGACCTGTACCGCCCGGCCGAGGAGCACGGCATGCTCCGCGAGGCGGTCCGCTCGCTGGCCGAGGCGAAGATCGCCCCGTTCGCCGCCGAGGTCGACGAGGAGGCCCGCTTCCCGCAGGAGGCCCTCGACGCCCTCGTCGCGGGCGACCTGCACGCCGTGCACGTCCCCGAGTCCTACGGGGGCGCCGGCGCGGACGCCCTCGCCACGGTCATCGTGATCGAGGAGGTGGCACGCGTGTGCTGCTCCTCCTCCCTGATCCCCGCGGTCAACAAGCTCGGCTCGCTGCCGGTGCTGCTCGCCGGCTCCGAGGAGCTGAAGGCGACGTACATGACGCCGCTGGCCAAGGGCGACGCGATGTTCTCGTACTGCCTCTCCGAGCCGGACGCCGGCTCCGACGCGGCGGGCATGAAGACCCGCGCGGTGCGCGACGGCGACTACTGGGTGCTCAACGGCGTCAAGCGCTGGATCACCAACGCCGGCGTCTCGGAGTACTACACGGTGATGGCCGTCACCGACCCGGAGAAGCGCTCCAAGGGCATCTCCGCCTTCGTCGTGGAGAAGTCCGACCCCGGCGTCTCCTTCGGCGCCCCGGAGAAGAAGCTCGGCATCAAGGGCTCCCCGACCCGCGAGGTCTACCTCGACAACGTCCGCATCCCCGCCGACCGCATGATCGGCGCGGAGGGCACGGGCTTCGCCACCGCGATGAAGACCCTGGACCACACCCGCATCACCATCGCCGCCCAGGCCCTCGGCGTCGCCCAGGGCGCCCTGGACTACGCCAAGGGCTACGTCCAGGAGCGCAAGCAGTTCGGCAAGCCGATCGGCGACTTCCAGGGCGTGCAGTTCATGCTCGCCGACATGGGCATGAAGATCGAGGCGGCCCGCCAGCTCACCTACGCCGCCGCCGCCAAGTCCGAGCGCGTCTCCGCGGGCGGCGCCCACGAGGACCTCACCTTCTTCGGCGCCGCGGCCAAGTGCTTCGCCTCGGACGTCGCCATGGAGGTCACCACGGACGCGGTCCAGCTCCTGGGCGGCTACGGCTACACCCGCGACTACCCGCTGGAGCGGATGATGCGGGATGCCAAGATCACCCAGATCTACGAAGGCACGAACCAGGTCCAGCGGATCGTTATGGCCCGCAATCTGCCGTAAGTCCCTTATGGGAAACGGCCCTTCGCTTCGGTGGAGGGCCGTTTCCCATGTCCGGGGCCCTACAGCCCCACGATGTTCCCCACCGGCCGCTTCGGTTCGCGGCGCGGGGGCTTCGCGCCCGCGAGGCAGATGTAGCGCGTGGCGCGGTGGCGCTGGCCCGGGTAGGGGGACAGGAGTTCCAGCATGCGGGCGTCGTCCGCGCCGCGGTCGCGGGCCAGCGACCAGCCGACGATGCGGGGCAGGTGCAGGTCGCCGACCGTGACCGCGTCGGGGAAGCCGTTGCTGCGCTGCAGGGTCTCGGCGGCCGTCCAGGGGCCGATGCCGGGGACCAGCTGCAGGCGGTGCATGGCCGCCGGCAGGTCCATGGCCGCCGCCTCCTCCAGCCGGGGGGCAACCCGCGCGGCCCGTACGACCGTGGCGGCGCGCTTGGAGTCGACGTTGGCGCGGTGCCACTCCCAGGAGGGGATGAGCGCCCACTCGCGCGGGGTCGGCGGTACGTACAGGGGGACGGGCCGCCCCCCGTCGGAGGAGCGGGGGGCGGGGCCCGGCGCGGGCTCCCCGAAGCGGCGCACCAGCGTCCGGTAGGAGGCGAACGCCTCGGCGGTGGTGACCTTCTGCTCCAGGACCGCCGGCACCAGCGACTCCAGTACGCGGCCGGTGCGCAGCAGCCGTATCCCGGGATGGCGGCGCACCGCCTCGTACACCAGGCGGTGGCGCGGGGTGAAGGCCGCCGGCTCGTCTTGGGCGCCCAGCAGCTCCGGCATCCGCGCCAGCAGCCACTGCGCGCCCGGCCCCCACGCCTCGCCCTCCAGCGCCGCCCCGGTGCGGGTGACGCGCAGCGTCCCCGGCCCGTCGGGGGTGCGGCAGGCGCGCCAGGCCGTGTCGGCGCTGATGCGGCAGGTGGGGTCGAGGCCGCCGCGCGGCAGGACGCGCAGGGAGCGGGCCAGGTCGTACGGGCCCTCGGGAGTCCAGCGGCGCAGTGCGGAAGTCATGACCAGGGAAGGCTACCGGCCGAGCGCCGGGCGGACGGGGGCGATCCCCGGACGGGCCCGGGGCCGGGGTCAGCGCCCCTGCAGCTGCGCCGAACCGGTGCGCGCCGTCGGCAGTTTGCCGTACAGCCGCGCCCCCGGGCAGGCGGTGGTGAAGCCGTCGCGGTGGCCGGAGATCACCCGCAGGCGCACCCGCTTGCCGGGGGCGTACTTGCCGCCGGCCGAGACCATCGTGACGGACGAGCCGGGGTTGCCCCCGTAGAGCCCGAGCTTCCAGGCGGTGAGCCGGGACACCGAGCGCACCGCGGCCGCGGAGGGCGCGCTGGTGTCGAAGGTGCCCAGGACGACGATGCCCATCGAGTTCTGGTTGAAGCCGAAGGTGTGCGCCCCCAGGACGGGCTTGGCCACCCCGCCGGCCCGCCCCTCGAAGATGCGTCCGCACTTGTCGATGGCGAAGTTGTAGCCGAGGTCCGCCCAGCCCAGGCTCTGGACGTGGTAGCGGTAGATGCCGCGCAGGACCGAGGCGCTCTGGGCGCAGCGGTAGCCGTTGCCGGTGGCCGAGTGGTGGACGAAGGCGGCCCTGACGGTCCTGGTGTAGTGCAGCTTCTTCTCCCGCAGCCGCTCGTCCGCGCCCCAGCCGCGCCGGGTGACGATGCCGGGGCGCGGGCCGACGAAGGGCCGTTTGGCGGGGGCGAGGGCGGGGTTGAACTGGGTGGCCTCCAGCTCCGAGGCCCGCTTGGAGAGCGCTTTGACCTCCAGGCCGTCGGAGGTGGTGAGCCCGGCGTTGACCGCGGCGGCCTGCGCGCCGGCCTCGTCGGCCGCCGTGGCGACGGTGGTGCGGTCCTCGTCGGCTGCCGGGTCGGGGGACTCGTCGTCCGCGCCGGGGTCGACCAGTTCCACGCGCAGTCCCGAGGGCAGCGAGGGGCGCGCCTTGTTGCTGGTGGGCGCCGCGGTGACCCGTACCTGCACGCCGTCGCAGTCGCCCACCCACAGCGGCGCGGTGCCGCCGCGGGCCGGGCCGGCGGCCTCCTGCGAGCCGAGGTCGGGGGCGTGGTCGCCGTGGGTGGCCAGGGTCTGCCAGTCCGACCAGCGGTCGCCGCCGCGGGCGCGGGTGCGTACCTGCACGGTGCCGTGCAGCTCGACGGAGGGGTCGCGCCAGACGATGCCGATCATGGAGAAGGGGTGCACCTCGCGCGGCGGCAGCCCCACGGAGGAGGCGGCGGCGGGCGACTGGTCGGCGCGCGTGCCGGGCAGCGGCAGCAGCGGCAGCGACTGGGTGGCGCCGGGGGTCTCGGCTGCCGCGGCGGAGGCCGCGAGTGCGGTACGGGGGGAGGTGTCGGCGGTGGCGGCGGTGGGCACGAGCGCCAGGGAGGCGAGGGCCGCCGCCGCCAGGGCCCCTATGGAGGAGACAGTCAGAGGTCGCATGCTCCGATCCTCGACTTACCGGACATACCTGTCTATTCGGGTTGTTCCGCATGGGGGGCGGCCCGGCCCGCGGGGGATCGGGCGTGAACCGGCCGGATTTCGGCGGCGGTAGGCTGCCGCCCGTGACGACACCCGACGCCCTGCTCCGCGACGCCCTGGCCGCCGACCCCGCCCGGCCGCTGGTCACGTACTACGACGAGGCCACGGGGGAGCGGGTGGAACTGTCGGTGGCGACCTTCGCCAACTGGGTGGCCAAGACGGCCAATCTGATCCAGGACGAGCTGGCCGCCGAGCCCGGCGAGCGCCTGGCGCTGCTGCTGCCGGCGCACTGGCAGTCGGCGGTCTGGCTGCTCGCCGCCTTCTCCACCGGTCTGGTGGTGGAGGTCGGCGGGGACGCGGCGAAGGCCGACCTGGTGGTCGCCGGCCCCGACACCCTGGAGGCGGCGCGTGCCTGTACGGGCCCGCGTGTCGCGCTCGCCCTGCGCCCCCTGGGCGGGCGCTTCCCCACCCCGCCGGAGGGCTTCGCCGACTACGCGGTGGAGGTCCCCGGCCAGGGCGACCGCTTCACCCCCTACGCCCCGGTCGACCCGCTCGCCCCGGCGCTGGTCACCGGCGGCGAGGAGCTGAGCGGGGCGGAGGTGGTGCGCCGGGCGCGCGCGACGGCCGGCGAACTGGGCCTGGGGAGCGGAGCGCGGGTGCTCAGCGGGCGGGACTTCGAGAGCTGGGAGGGCCTGGCGGGCGGCCTGCTGGCGCCGCTGGCGACGGGGGGCTCCACGGTGCTCTGCCGCCATCTGGACCGGCTGGACGAGGGCGGCCTCGTCAAGCGCCGTACGGACGAGCGGGTCACCCACACGCTGTGAGCGGACGCGCGGCGCACCGGTTCGCGCGCCGCCGCACTGATGTCCGGCATGATCGGATGTTCCGTCTATACGTTGTACGTACCGACGTGCACGCGGACGTACAACCATGTACCGGTCTCGGCGGTCTGCCACCACGAGGGCAGTCGCCGACGGCTGCCCGACCGTGAGGGATGAGAGCAGATGGCCACCTCCCCCCAGCAGCCGGGGCAGCGCCGCCGGGGCGGTTCTCCTCGTGGCGCCGCACCGTCGCGGCCGCCGCGCACACCGCTGTGGCTGCGCCGGACGGTGTTCTGCCTGTCCCTGTCGATCCTGCTGATCGCCGGCCTGGGCTGGTACTTCTACCAGCGCCTCGACGGCAACATCAGCATCGACGCCGCGACCGCCGACGAGCTGCGGCGCTACGAGGAGGGCCGCCCGCGCCCCGCCGCCACCGGCGCGCAGAACATCCTGCTCATCGGCTCCGACGACCGCTCCGGCGGCAACCGCAAGTACGGCCGCCCCACCTCCGGCGAGCGCTCGGACACGGTGATCCTGCTGCACCTCGCGGGCGACCGGAAGTCGGTCACCGCCATCAGCCTGCCGCGCGACCTGATGGTGCAGATCCCGCGCTGTCGCGCGAAGGACGGCCGGCACAGCGGCAGCCAGCTCAACCAGTTCAACTTCGCCTACTCCTTCGGCGGCGCGGCCTGCACCATCCGCGTCGTGGAGACGATGACCGGCATCCGCGTCGACCACCACCTGATCCTGGACTTCACCGGCTTCAAGGAGATGGTCGACGCCGTGGACGGGGTGGAGGTGTGCGTGCCGAAGCCGGTCGACGACAAGGCGGCCAGACTGCGGCTGAAGGCCGGCCGCCAGACGCTCGACGGCGAGCAGGCGCTGGGCTGGGTGCGCGCCCGCAAGACGCTGGGCGACGGCAGCGACACCGACCGGATGCGCCGCCAGCAGGAGTTCCTCGCCTCGCTGGTCAGCAAGGTCAAGAGCGACGGCGTGCTGTTCAACCCGCTGCGCCTGGCCCCCCTGCTGGACTCGGCCACCAAGTCGCTGACGACCGACAAGGGACTGTCGGACCTGACCGCGTTGTACGAGCTGGTACGCGGGGTACGCGACGTACCGATGGAGGAGGTGCACTTCCTGACGGTGCCGCGCCGCCCCTACCGGCTGAACACCAACCGCGACGAGCTGGTGCAGCCCGACGCCTCCCGGCTCTTCCAGGCACTGCGCGAGGACGAACCGGTTCCTTTCGGCTCGAAGGCCGACAACCGCGCCGAGGGAGCGGTGCCGCTGCTGCGGACGGCGGCGTACGTGGGGGAGCCGGGCCCGGTACGGGCGGCCGACCCGGGAGATGAACCCACGTACAACGGGACGACACCGGCGGATGACATCTGCCGCTGAGGTGCCGCTGAGGCGACGCGATGGGGGGGGTGTGGGGCGTGCGAGGTGGGGAAACGGCGGAGGGTTGTACGGCAGTGGAATTTGTCACGGGCGTCGCTAGACGCTGAAGTGGCCGGATAAGGTGTGCGATCTGGCCGCTCCGACGCAGGGGCGGCCTGCACTGCACGTACGACCTTCAGTGAGCGCCCCCGGGGGAGGCGCCTTCCGTCTTCGAAGTGAGGACCCGAGCGATCGTGGATACGCGTGGCCGTGGGCGGGCGGGCGGGGTCGACCCTGCCGATCAGTGGGTGTTCAACCCGAGCACCGGCAGCTACGAGCTGAGCCTCCAGCCATCCGTGCCCGAGTACGACCCGCGCGGCCAGGCGTCCTACGGCGCGGACTCCGCCACCACCGTGCCCCGCCAGCGCCCCCGCCAGACGAGGCTGCCGGGCCCCCGCGACCCCGAGGGACTGCAGCCGGGCGGACCGCCGCGCCCCAGCCGCCGCCGGGGCGCGCCCCCCAGGCGCAACCGGCGCAAGGCGCTGATGATCACCGGCGGGGTGCTGGGCTTCCTGCTGGTGGCCGGCACGGGCGGCGCCTACTGGGCGTACCAGAAGCTCAGCGGGAACATCGGCAGCACCGAGGTGTACGGCGAGAAGAACGCCGCCGTCACCAAGGGACCGGTCAACATCCTGGTGATCGGCACCGACAAGCGCAGCGGCAAGGGCAACACCAGCTACGGCGACCGCAACAGCGTCGGCCACGCCGACACCACGCTCCTCTTCCACGTCGCGGAGGACCGCTCCAACGCGACGGTGCTGAGCATTCCGCGCGACATGATAACGAGCATCCCGGACTGCAAGACCAAGGACGAGGAGAGCGGGGACTGGAAGGACGTCCCCGGCACCGAGGCGAATCTCGCCGGCTCCACGCCCCGCTTCAACGAGAGCCTCGGCCAGAGCGGCCGCGACCCGGGCTGCACCTGGAAGACGGTCGAGAAGATCACCGGGCTGGAGGTCAGCCACTTCATGCTCGCCGACTTCAACGCCGTCAAGGAGCTGTCCTCGGCGGTCGGCGGGGTCGACGTCTGCCTGGCCAAGCCGATAAAGGACAAGGACTCCAAGCTCGACCTCCCCCAGGGCGAGAACACCGTGGCGGGCGAGGACGCCCTCGCCTTCGTCCGCACCCGCCACGCCGTCGGCTTCGGCAGCGACCTCAGCCGCATCGAGCTGCAGCAGCAGTTCCTCGGCTCGCTGATCCGCAAGATGAAGTCCGGCGACACCCTGACCAACCCGAAGAAGCTGTGGAAGCTCGCCAACGCGGCGACCAACTCCCTCACGGTGGACAGCGGGATCAAGAGCATTCCCAGCCTGATGTCGCTCGCCAAGGACCTCAGCAAGGTCCCGCAGAAGAACATCACCTTCCTCACGCTCCCGGTGAAGGACAACCCCGAGGAGCCGGAGGGCGCGAAGGCCACTGTCGTGATAGACGAGGTCAAGGCCGCGCCCGTACTGAAGATGATGCAGTCGGACGTCTCCTTCACCGAGGTGAAGAAGAAGCAGAAGGAGGCCGCCGCGAAGAAGGCGGACCCGGCCGAGGTGGACGTCCAGGTCGCCAACGGCGGCGGGATCGCCGGCGCGGCCTCGGCGACCGCCGAGTGGCTCGCGGGCAAGGGCGTCGGCAACGCGGCGGCGAACGGAAACGCCCCCGAAGCAGCCCCGAAAACAACCCTCACGTACGCTCCCGACCAGCAGGCGCAGGCCAACACGGTCGCGGAGTTGATGGGCCTGCCCAAGAGCGCGCTCAAGAAGGACGCGGCGGCGCAGCCGGGCGTGCCCATGTCCCTCGTCCTGGGTGCGGACTTCACCGCGTCGGGCACGCCGGTCGCGGCGCCCGACAAGGCGCCCGAGGGCGTGCAGAGCGCCAACGCCGACGAGAAGAAATGCGTCAAATGACCGCGCGGTGACACGACTTCAGCGCCGAGAACGTCCAAGACGTGTACGGACGTACACGCAACGGCATCGACCGGGAGGGGCCCATGGGTCGCAGCAGCGTCCGCGGTGGAGGTGCGGGAAGGCACCGCGACCGCGCGTCCGACCTCGGCTGGGACGACAGTCTCTACGAGGGGGGTCGGCCGCGCCGGACGGTGCCGCGCCAGCGGGGCTATGCCGCCGGCGATGACGACTACGACGGAGACGGCGGCTACGGGGACCTACCGGCCCCCCCGTCCCGCCGCCGGCGGCGCCGCTGGCTGCGCTGGCTCGGCGCGGCACTGGCGTTCCTGATACTCGGCACGGCCGGCGCGGGCTGGCTGTACTACCGGCACCTGAACGCGAACCTCGACAAGAAGCCCCTCAACATCGGCACGAACTCCAAGGTCGACAAGAAGCCGCCGAACGCGGCGGGCCAGTCGGAGCTGAACATCCTGCTGCTGGGCTCCGACAGCCGCAAGGGCGCCGAGAACCAGAAGCTCGGCGGCGCGCGCGACACCGCGGACGAGAAGCCCCGCGCCGACGTCCAGATGCTGCTGCACGTCTCCGCGGACCGCAGCAACATGTCGGTCGTCAGCATCCCCCGCGACACGATGGTCGACATCCCGGAGTGCAAGGACCCCGACAGCGGCCAGGTCTACCCGGCGACGCCCTACCGGCGCATCAACGAGTCCCTCCAGCACGGCGGTCCCGGCTGCACGGTGGCCACCTGGACCGAGATCACCGGGGTGCACATCGACCACTTCATGATGGTCGACTTCGCCGGAGTGGTCGACATGGCCGACGCGGTCGGCGGCGTGCCCGTGTGCGTACGGCAGAACGTCTACGACGAGAAGTCGGGCCTGAGGCTGACCCACGGCACCCACGTGGTGAAGGGGATCCCGGCGCTCCAGTGGCTGCGCACCCGCTACGCCTGGGGCAGCGACATCATGCGCGCCAAGGCCCAGCACATGTACCTCAACGCCATGGTGCGGGAGCTGAAGAAGGGCACCAAGCTCACCGACCCCCTGAAGCTGCGCCGGCTCGCGGAGGCGGGGACCAACGCCCTGACCGTCGACAAGGAGGGGCTCGGCAGCATCAACAAACTCCTCGACCTCGCGGGGGAGTTGAAGAAGGTGCCCAGCGGCCGGATCAACATGACGACCATGCCGGTGCTGGAGGACCCGCGAAACCGGAAGGCCACCCTCGTCGAGAACAAGGCCGAGGCGGCGAAGCTCTGGAAGATGCTGCGCGACGACGCGGCGTTCGACGGCAAGGACAAGAAGAAGCCGGCGAAGACCCCGGCGCCCACCGGCCCCGCGCACCCGCCGGCCGAGGTCGCGGTCACCGTGTACAACGGCACCGGCTTCAGCTCCGAGGGCCCGGTGAGCGGGCGGGCGGCAGCGGTCGCGGACCGGCTCGGCGCACTCGGGTACGGCAAGGCCGCCACGAACACCGCGCCCAAGCCCCAGGCGGACACCACCCTCACCTACGGCACCCCGCAGGACCGGGCGGACGCGCTGGCGCTGGCGAAGTCGGTGGGGCTGCCGGAGAGCCGGGTCAAGGAGTCCAAGGGCGCCACGGGGCTGACCCTGGTCGTCGGAGCGGACTGGCGCCAGGGCGACGGCTACCCGCCCGAGGCCGCGAAGGCCGCCGAGACCCCCGAGAAGGCGCCCGACAGCGCGGACCTGCTCAACGCCGAGGACGACGCGGGCGAGTGCATGGAGGTCTACGCCCCCTACCGCTGGTAGCGGGGGCACGACGAAGGGCCGACCCCGCGGGGCCGGCCCTTCGCGCGTCATGCGCCGTGCTCAGTCCACCGGCGTCGCGTCCTGCGCCCGTACGACCGCCCGCCGCGAGGCGATCACCTTACGGGCCAGGGCGCGGGGGCTCGTCAGGAAGCCGAAGCCCCACGACATGTGCATCGTCGCCAGCGCGAGGGGGATCCGCAGGCGGGCGGCCCGGGGCAGGCCGCGCCCGGCCGGCAGCGAGCCCGCCGCGACGGCCGCGAGGTAGCCGCCCGGGACGAGCCACCCCAGCGGGGTGGCCAGCGCGCCGAGGAGCACACCGCCGGCGATGGCGAGCACCGCGGCCGGCGGGGCGAGGTAGCGCAGGTTGATCGAGCCGGAGTGGTAACGCGCCACCACATGGCGCCACTTGCCGTAGTCCTTGTACTGCTTGGCCAGCGCCCGCACGCTCGGCCGGGGCCGGTAGGAGACGCGCAGCTCGGGCGAGAACCAGATCAGGCCGCCGGCCTCGCGCAGCCGGTAGTTCAGCTCCCAGTCCTGGGCGCGGACGAACTCCTCGTTGTAGCCGCCCTGGCGCTCCAGCGCCTCGCGGCGGAAGACGCCCAGGTAGACCGTCTCGGCCGGGCCCGCCTGGCCGCCCGTGTGGAAGGCGGCGTTGCCGACGCCGATCTTCGAGGTCATCGCGGCGGCGACCGCGTGCTCCCAGTCGTTCTCGCCCTCGGCGTGCATCACGCCGCCGACGTTGACCGCGCCGGTCTCCTCCAGCAGCCGCACCGCGGTGGCGACGTAGCCGGGGGAGAGCATGCCGTGGCCGTCGACCCGTACGACGACGGGGTGGCGGGAGGCGCCGATGGCGGCGTTGAGCGCGGCGGGGGTGCGGCCGGTGGGGTTGGGCACGGTGTGCACGCGGTAGTCCTGGGCCACCAGCTCCGCGGCGATCTCGTCGGTACGGTCCGTGGACGGCCCCAGCGCGATCACCACCTCCATCTCGCCGGCGTACTCCTGGCGCAGGATCGCCTCGACGGCATGGCGCAGATGCCGCTCCTCGTTGAGGACGGGCATGATCACGGACACGGCGGGGGGCTGGTTTCGCGTACTCATATCGGGGATCACGGTACCGCGAACGGGGGAACGCGGCGTGCGCCGGTTTCGGAGCGGGGAGGGCGGCGGCCTAGCTTGGGCGGTCTGCCGTCGGGCAACGGGCCAGGGGACGGCCCGGGGATGGGGAGGAACCGCGTGGTCGCTTCGTCACGCCGCAGGAGCCCGCGCTGGGGCCTGCGGATCACCGCCCTCGTCTCGCTGCTGCTGCTGACCGCGGCGGGCGGCGGCCATCTGCTGCTGTCGCGCATCGGCGGCGACATCAGGCGGGTCGACGCCTTCGCGGGGCTGGACGAGCGCCCCCGCGCGGACGGCCGGGGGCTGAACTTCCTGGTCGTGGGCACCGACCGGCGCGAGGGGATCTCCGCGGCCCAGCGCGCCCGCTACAAGCTGGGCGGCGCGCCCTGCAACTGCACCGACACGATCATGCTGGTGCACCTCTCCGGCGACCGCGAGCGGGCGAGCGTGGTGAGCATCCCGCGCGACTCGTACGTGGAGTTCCCCCCGCACACCAACCGCGGCCTGGGCGAGGAACTGGCCGTGCACGCCGGGAAGATCAACTCCGCGTACGCGCACGGCGGTCCGCCGCTGACGGTACGGGCCGTGGAGAAGATGACCGGCGTGCACGTCGACCACTACCTGGAGATCGACTTCTCCAGCTTCATGAAGACGGTCGACGCGATCGGCGGCGTGGAGATCTGCTCCGCCCGCCCGCTGAAGGACAGCTACTCCGGCCTGGACCTCCCGGCCGGCACCAGCCGACTGCGCGGCGGCGAGGCGCTGAGCTACGTCCGCGCCCGCCACGTGGACGCCACCTCCGACCTCAGCCGGATGCGCCGCCAGCAGCAGTTCCTGGCGGCCGTGATGCACGAGGTCGCCGGTACGGAGACGCTGCTCAACCCGGCGCGGCTGCGCGAGGTCAGCGGCACGGTGCTGGGGTCGGTGCGGGCCGACGAGGGCTTCGGCAGCGGCGAGATGTTCGCACTGGGCCGGGCGATGCGGCACTTCTCGCCCCGCTCCTCGGAATTCACCACGGTGCCGATCGCCTCGATGGACCACGAGGTGCCCGGGATCGGCGCGACGGTCCTGTGGAACGAGAGGAAGGCCCGCGAGCTCTTCACCCGGCTGCGGGAGGACAAGCCGCTGCGGGTGAAGCACAAGTACACGGCCAAGGCGGTCCCC
This sequence comes from Streptomyces polyrhachis, assembly GCF_042663125.1. Taxonomy (NCBI): domain Bacteria; kingdom Bacillati; phylum Actinomycetota; class Actinomycetes; order Kitasatosporales; family Streptomycetaceae; genus Streptomyces; species Streptomyces polyrhachis. The sequence goes on from NZ_JBHSZO010000048.1 coordinate 29,638, forward strand.
GTGGAGATCCCGCCCTCGGAGATCCGCGTCCAGGTGCTCAACGCCACCGGCGAGAAGGGCCTGGGCGCCCGCGCGGACGCCGCCCTGGCCCGCAGCGGCTTCGCGACGACCGCCACCCCCCGCAACGCCCCGCCCACCACCCGCCCGCACCGCACCACGATCACCTACGACCCGAAGTGGGACCGCTCGGCCCACGCCCTGCACACGGCCCTCCCCCGCGCAAAACTCGTCCCCGCCCGCGACCACGGCCCGGTGATGAAGCTCACCCTGGCCGCGGACTTCACCCCGCAGCAGATCCACAAGGTCCGCGCGGCGGACCCGATCCTGGACGGCGCGGAAGTCTGGAGCGCCTTCGCCACCAAAACGGGCGACGAGGCGGAGTGCGCGTAGCCGACCCAGCCCGTCCAGCGCTTGAGGCCAAGGCGCGAAAGCACCACCCCCAGCCCGCCCGGCGCCTGAGGTCGAGACGCGAAAGCACCACTCCCAGCCTGTCCAGCGCTTGAGGCCATGGCGGGAAAGCACCACCCCCAGCCTGTCCGGCGCCTGAGGCCATGGCGGGAAAGCACCACCCCCAGCCCGTCCGGCGTTTGAGGACGAGGCGCGCAGCGCCAATCAAGCCCGGCCGGCGTTTGAGGCCAGAGCTGCGAAGCAGCGATCCGGGGGGCCGGGGGCGCAGCCCCCGCAGCGAGACGCGACCTCAGTCCTCGTACCCCTCGGAGAGCCTCCGCTCACGAAGCTCCCGAATCGCCCGCCTCCGCGCCAACCGATGCGTCCGCCGAATCTCCGCCTCCTGGAACCGCCGCCGATCCCGATCACTCTCCGGCACCACCGGAGGCACCATCCGCGGCTTGCCGGCATCGTCCACCGCCGCGAACACCAGGTACGCCGACCCGACCTGCGTGGCCGGCGTCGACTCGTTCCACCGCTCGGCCAGCACCCGCACGCCGATCTCCATCGACGTCCGCCCCGTCCAGTTGCACTGCGCCTTCACGTGGACCAGATCGCCCACGTGCACCGGCTCAAGGAAGACCATCTCGTCCATGGAGGCGGTCACCGCCGGCCCCCCGGAGTGCCGCCCGGCGACCGCGCCCGCCGCGTCGTCCACCAGTTTCATGATCACGCCACCGTGCACCGTGCCGAGGAGGTTGGTCTCGGCGGCGGTCATGATGCTGGACAGGGTGGTACGGGAGGCGGAGGTCGCCTTGCCCTCGGGTACGGCTTCAGTCATGCCCGTAAGCGTATGTCCCACCCCGCACCGTGACCTCCCGGGCCGCCTGTGCGACAAACCCGCAACAGCTCGGGCCCGATTCCGCACCCCCCTGTCGGCGACCCGCCCCGGCAGGGCAGACTCTCCGCATGGACGACTGGCCAAACGGGTGGAGCGAAGGCAACGCACGCGGCGCACGGGGCGGCGGAGGCCCGCACGCGGAGCCGACGCGCACCATGCCCCATGTCCCGCGCCAGCCCTCGCACGGCGGTTACGGCGGGGACGGCGGGCGCGGCTACGGGGACGACGGCTACAACGACGGCCGCGTCTACGGCCGCGACGGCCGCAGCGACGCGGACGGCTACGGCGGCAGTGGCCACGGCGGAAGCGGCCACGGCGGCGAGGGCTACGCCCGCCCGCGCCCCGACTGGCGCCGGCGCATCACCAGGGGCCTGGTCATCCTCATGGTCCTGCTCCTCGTGACGGGCGTCGCCACCTACTTCTGGGCCGACTCCAAGCTCCGCAAGGACGTCGACCTCGCCAAGGTCATCGACCGGCCGGCAGAGGGCGACGGCACCACGTACCTGATCGTCGGCTCCGACAGCCGCGAGGGCATGTCGGCCGAGGAGAAGAAGAACCTGCACACCGGCTCCGCCGCGGGCAAGCGGACCGACTCGATGATGATCCTGCACCGCGGCGGCAACGGCCCCACGCTGATCTCGCTGCCCCGCGACTCCTGGGTGACCATCCCGAACTTCGTCGGCTCGGAGTCCGGCAAGAGCTACCCGGCGCGCGGCGGCTCCAAGCTCAACGCCGCCTACGCGATGGACGGGCCGGAGCTGCTGACGCGCACGGTCGAGTTCAACACCGGCCTGCGCATCGACCACTACGTGGAGATCGGCTTCTCGGGCTTCGCCGACATCGTCGACGCGGTCGGCGGTGTGGAGATGGACATCCCCAAGGCGTTCAAGGACCGCAACTCAGGCGCCGACTTCCAGGCCGGCAGGCAGACGCTGGACGGCCGCGAGGCGCTGGCCTTCGTCCGTACCCGCTACGCCTTCGCCCGCAGCGACCTGGACCGCACGAAGAACCAGCAGAAGTTCCTGGCCGCGCTGGCCAACCAGGCCGCGACGCCGACCACGGTCCTCAACCCCTTCACGCTCTACCCGCTGATGGGCGCGGGCCTGGACTCCCTGATCGTCGACAAGGACATGGGCCCCTACGAGCTGGCCCGGATGTTCTGGACGATGAAGGGCGTCACCGGCGGCGAGGGCGTCTCGATGAACATGCCGCTCGCCGGCTCCGCCCCGCAGGGCTCCCTGAAGTGGGACATGCCCAAGGTCAAGCAGCTGGTCCAGCAGCTCAACAACGACGAGAAGGTCACGGTCAAGGGCGACTGAGCCCCCGCCGCACCAGCCTGCCGAGCCGTCGGCCCCGCAGCCCGCCCGGGCCGCGGGGCCGCTCGCGTACCCCTGCCGTACGGGCGCCTCACCGCACCTCGACGAACCCCTCCGGAGCCCGCGCGGCCCGCACCCCGGGCTCGGTGGCCGGATGCCCGATCGCGACGCAGCCCATCGGGTCCCAGCCGGCCGGCAGGCCGAGCACCTCGCGGACGACCTCGCGGCAGAACATCGTCGAGGACACCCACGCCGAACCCAGCCCCTCCGCCGCCAGCGCGACCAGGAAGTTCTGCACGCCGGCGCCCATCGCGACCACGAACATCTCCCGCTCGGCGGCGGCCCGCCCCGCGTCCGGGTAGTCATGCGCCCCGGAGGTCTCCAGGCAGGGGACGGCCAGATAGGGCGCCCGGTAGAGCACGTCGCCGCGCCGGACCCGCTTGGCGATCGACTCCTGGGTGAAGCCCGACAGCTCCCGCAGATCCCGCTCCCACGCCCCGCGCATCGCGTCCAGCAGCCCGATGCGCGCCCCGGCGCTCTCCAGCAGGACGAACCGCCACGGCGTCGTGTGGTGCGGCGCCGGCGCCGTCACCGCAGCGCCCACCGCCCGGCGCACCGCCGCCGGGTCCACCGGCTCGGCGGTGAACTCCCGCACCGTGCGCCGCCGCGTGACCGCCTCGCGGATCGCCTCGGAGGTCCCCAGCCGGAACATGTCCTGGGCGGCGTCGCGCACCAGCGCCCGCGCCCCCGCCCCGTCCCCGCCCGACACCAGGTGCCCCAGCCCGCGCACCACCGCCACCGGCAGCCCGTCCGCCTTGCCCTTCACCAGCTCGCCGGCGGCCGCCAGCTCGTCGGCGGTGGCGACGACCGTCGCCTCCAGCTCGTTGCCGTGGGTGTCGTGCGAGCCGCGCAGATCGTCCAGTACGCGCACCCCCGCGGCGCCGATCGAGACATCCGTCACGCCGTTGCGCCAGGGGCGGCCGAAGGTGTCCGTGACGAGCACGCCCACCTCCACGCCCAGCGCCTCGCGCAGCCCGGCGCGCAGGGCGCGGGCGGAGGCGTCGGGGTCCTCGGGCAGCAGCAGGACGGTCCCCGCCTCGGTGTTGGAGGCGTCCACCCCGGCCGCCGCCATGACCAGCCCGTGGCGCGTCTCGACGATCCGGGTGGCGCCGCGCCGCGCCACCAGGCGCACGCTTTCGGCGTCGATCGCCGCCTCGCGGTCGTCGGCGCGGACGATCCGGCCCTCCGCCTTGCTGACGATCTTCGAGGTGACGACCAGCACGTCGCCGTCGGCCAGCTCGGGGCCCGCGCCCGCGACGAGCTTGGCGAGATCGTCGCCGGGCCGCACCTCCGGGATGCCGGACAGCGCCCACACGCGGTACGAGGGGGTGCTCACGCCCGGACCTCCTCGGCCAGCTCCAGCGCGGCGGCGGCCATCGCGGCGGTGGCGTCGACGTCGGTCATCAGCAGCGGCACCGCCCGGCAGCGGATCCCCGCCTCCTCCACGGCCGCCACCTCGCCGGCGTCGGCCCCGTCCACCAGCCAGCCGTCGATCAGCCCCGAGCCGTAGTGCAGCGCCACCGCGGCGGCGGTCGACTCCACGCCCACCGCGGCGAGCACCTTGTCGGCCATGCCCCGCACGGGGGCGCCCCCGATGAGGGGCGAGAGCCCCACGACCGGCACCCCGGCCTCGGCGACGGCCTCGCGGATGCCGGGCACGGCCAGGATCGTGCCGACGCTGACCACCGGGTTCGACGGGGGGAAGAGGATCACGTCGGCCTCGGCGATCGCCTCCAGCACGCCGGGCGCGGGCTTGGCCTGCTCGGCGCCGACGGGGACGACGGCGTGCGCGGGCAGGGCGGCGCGGTGGCGCACCCAGTACTCCTGGAAGTGCACGGCCCGGCGCCCGCCGTCCTCGTCCTCCACCACCACGTGCGTCTCCACGCGGTCGTCGCTCATCGGCAGCAGCCGCACCCCGGGCTGCCAGCGCTCGCACAGCGCCTCGGTCACCGCGCTGAGCGGATAGCCCGCGCCCAGCATCTGGGTGCGCACGATGTGCGTGGCGAAGTCCCGGTCGCCGAGCCTGAACCACTCCGGCCCGACCCCGTAGGCCGCCAGCTCCTCCTTCACCGCGAAGGACTCGCCCGCCCGGCCCCAGCCCTGCTCCTCGTGGATGCCGCCGCCCAGGGTGTACATCACGGTGTCCAGGTCGGGGCAGACCTTGAGGCCGAAGAGGTGGATGTCGTCGCCGGTGTTCCCGATGACGGTGATCTCCGCGTCGGGCGCGGCCTGCTTCAGGCCGCGCAGGAAGCGGGCACCACCGATACCGCCGGCCAGAACCACAATGCGTCGCATGGGGCCAGTCTGGCAGCCCCCACCGACAACTCCCGCCCCCGGTAGGGGCGCCGCGGGCGGACCGCAGGGGGTGCTCAGCCGAGACGCTCAGCCGAGGACCGCCTCCGCCGCGGCGCACCGCCGCGCGTGCATCGGCATCCGGGTCAGGCCGGGGAAGTAG
>NZ_JBHSZO010000049.1:0-33435 GCF_042663125.1 Streptomyces polyrhachis
GAGCGACGCCGGGGACCGGCAGGCCGCACTGGACTCCATCACCGAGGCCGTCACCCACTACCGCGCCCTGGCCGAGGCCAACCCCGCCGCCTTCCTCCCCAACCTCGCCGGCTCACTCAACAACCTCTCCAACCAGCAGAGCAACGCCGGGGACCGGCACAGCAGTCACCTGATCACCAACCAGTTGCTCGCCAGCTTCCCTCCGGGCCCCCGTGCCGAACTCCTCGTTTCCCGCGCGCACTGGCTCTTCACGCAGGACGAACACGCCGAAGCAATCACGAATCTCGTCTCCGCGGCCCGGTATGCCGACGAGGCGGCAGATCCCATGTGGGCCGGACGTGCCCGCCGCAGCGTCCGAGACCTTGTCGAGACGATGCGCCAGAGTTCCATCCCCAGGGCACTGATGGATCAAGCAACGGCCAAACTCCCCGACTGGGCTGTCGTCAAGCTTCTGGACGAGTGCATCGAGCGCTTCAACCGCTGGCTGTCGGCTCAGGACTGGTCTGAACGGGAGGACTTCCTGAGACAAACACACGCCGTCCTCACGACACCGGAGGGACTGGCCATCCTCGACATCGTCCGAGCCTTGTATCCCGAAGCTATGGGCCTCAACAACCTCGCGGAGCTTCTACAGGAGGCCGAAGCACGCGGGCTGCCCCAGGTTTTGGACGAACGCCGCGCCTGGCACACCGCCTCCGATCTGCTCACCAAGTGGCTTGCCACCCCCACATGGCCCGAGGACTTGGAGTTTCTGCGCAGTAACTCAGCACTCCTGAACGATCCCCTCGTCCGGAACCTGCTCATCGCGAACTCCGACGACCCTTCATCGCGACAGCATCTGGGCATCCTCGAACTCGCCGACCGCCTTGCGATCCCTGATATCTACGACGCGATAACCGATCCCACCACGGCAGTCGATACAGCCATGGCCTTCATCAAGCAGGGTCATCCAGAAGGCATCATCCCCCTCCTACTCGCCGTTCCCGTCCTCAGCCGCCTGCCGTTCGTCGCGCCCTACCTGATAGCCGTACACCAGCTGTTCGCGCCTGCCGACGAAGACCAGAACGCCACACACGATACGAACGAACTCATTAAACAGGCCGTCACTGAGGGCTCCGAAATCCAGCGCGGGGCAGGGGCAAAGCGCCTTCAGGAACTCGCACGTCACCGCCCGGGTCATGCCGGCGTCTTGCACGCTCTTGCCGACGCCCTCACCGCGCCCTCCCAGGACAATCCGGAAGAGACCGCTACTTCCGATGCCGGATGACCCCCTACCCGCCGACCCAGCTACTCACCCACTGTCGGTGGAAGACATGGCCCACCTCGCAAATCTCGGCACCTGTGTTCGCTCCGCGCCCGGCTACCGGGCTGCTCAGGACGCCCTGGACGCCGCGATCAGAGCGGCAATCCGATATCGGCTGGAGGGCGCGAGCTGGACCGCCGTCGTCCGAGCACTCGGAGTGCCCGAGTCGGAAATCCGACATCGCATGCGGGAAACCACAAGCAAGCCACATGAGCCACACACGCCGTCCCCTCCGCCCTCCAGCATCAGCGGCAGGCAAGGCCACGCCATCACACCCGCCCCAGAAACGGGCATTTCACAGGACCAGCGCGTCTCGGGATCGATCTCCAGCCTGATATCCCAACACGCCTACTCCTCGGCCAGTTTCATAACGCGCCCCATCGGCCAGGACGCTCTAACTCCCACGGGCGTGGCACTCCGCGTGCTGTTTCTCTCCGGTCACCCACGTCCCGGGCGTAACGAGTTCGGCGCTGAGGCCGCATGTATTCGCCAAGTCCTTGTCGGCGGTCTCGTCCATGTCCGGGAACTGGCGATGGTCGGACTCGCCGAACTCTGCCCAGTGGTGGACGAGCACACCCCTGCGATCCTTCACATCGCGGCGCACAGCTCCTTCAGCGGCGTTCATCTGAGCCAGGACGGGAACGATCTGTGCATCGGCTACGAGGACTTGTGCCGCGAGATCGCCCGCGTCCGCTTCCCGCCGCGACTCGTCATCCTCAACATCTGCGACTCCTTGGGGCTTGCCGCCGAGATGTCCCGGTCCGTCGGCGCGGTGATCGGCTGGCCTGGCACGCTCAACGACCCCCAGGCGCAAGTCTTCGCGCAGCACCTCTACCGTTCCCTGGCCCGACACCGATCCGTCGCCGACAGCTGCAAGGACGCCGAGGCCGCGCTGTCCGGTCCGCACCCGGACTGCGCACCGCCCGTTTCGCATGGCAACACCGACCGCCCCGTGCTCTGACGCGCGCAGGGACTGACGTAACCCACCCTTCGCCGCCCTCCGCACGGCGTAAGCGCGGGCCCTTCACACTGACCGAAACCGCGTGAACCCCTAACCAGTCGCTCCCTTGTTCTGATCAACCGGCGCCGCCCACCCCGAGCTGCGGGGTGGGCGGCGGATCAGCGATGGCGTGGCCTTCGGGCCCCGTGGGTCAGTGGCTGTTCGACGCCTCGATCGTGAAGGGTTCGAGCGTGGCGATCGGGAGGGTGGGGAGTGTGGGGAGGGCCAGGCGGACCGGGTTGGGGGAGAAGAGTTCGTGGTGGTGGAGGTGCCAGGTGGGGAGGTTGGTGTTCTCCAGGATCAGGGGCTCCACCGTGGTCAGGGTGATCGGGCGGCCCGCGGTCAGGGCCGAGGCGAGCTTCGGGGGGAGTTCGGCGCGGCCGCGCAGGGGGGCCACGTGCAGGCGTTCCACGCGGACCGTCAGGCGGGGGCAGACCAGGCGCAGTTCGTAGCGGCGGGGGCTGCGGGCGGCCAGGCGCAGGGTGCTGGCGGGGGTGAAGCGGTGCTCCAGGTCCTCGGCGATCTCGATGTCGCCGAAGGCGGCGCTGCGGCCGTGCATGTGGTGGCCGCGTACGTGCAGGCGGCGGGTGCGGCCGGTGCGGTCGCGGGGGTCGGCGGCGACGTGCAGGCGGATCTCGCAGTCGATGTCCGCGGTGCCGGTGCCGGTCAGGGTGCGCAGGACGACGTCGCGGGCCGTGCTGGCGCAGCGGATCTCCGTGCCGGGGGCGGGCAGGAGGGGGCCGGGGGTGTGGGCCGGCGCGGCGGCCCGGGCCTCGCGGGGGGCGGCCCACCAGGCGGCGCCGGCTGCGAGGGCGGCGGCGCCGGCGAGGAAGCGGCGGCGGTCCGGGAGGGGCTGTGCGTGGGGGTTCATGGGGCGGAAGCTAGCGGGCGGTTGCGGAGGCGGCGGGGTGGCGCAGCGGTGGAGGGTCTCCTTCCACCCGACCGAGGGACGTGTGCGGTTTCGGCTTCGAGGGGGGCATCAGGTGGACGCGGGCGAGGTGGGCGAGGATCGCGTAGCCGGCCAGGAGCAGGGCGGCGGTGAGGATCCACTCGGCCGAGCCCTGCGGGTCGTACACCCGGCCGGGCAGGCCGATGTCGACCGCGGGGCGACTCTGGCCGGGTTTCATGTCGCCGCCGCCGTGGAAGGTGGCGGTACGGGCCTGGCCGCGCGGGGCGGGGCGGAAGGTCCCCGACCACTCGCAGCTCTCGTGGCCGGGGTGGCGTACGCACTCCAGTTGCGCGGCGGTGAAGGTGCCCCGGACCCCGTCGGCCCGGGCGGCGCGGATCGCCGCGCCGATGTTGGGCAGCGCCACGTACAGCAGCAGTGCGGCGGCGGCCAGCAGGGCGCAGGTGGTCAGGCGCGACGGGGCGGGGCGGCGGGGCGGGCGCTCGCTCACGCGGGCTGGGTCGCCAGGGCGCGGGGGGCGGCGCAGTCGCAGCGCGGGGCGGGGGCGCCTTCGGGGTGGGGGCGGCGGTGCAGGGCCATCGCCACCAGCATGGGGATGGTGACCAGGGCGTTGTAGAAGAGGTGCAACTCCACGCGGGGGAAGGCGAGTTGGACGATGCTGGTGGGGACGGTGCGGTCCAGCAGGAAGGTGCCGCTCTGGGCCTGGACGAGCAGGAGCAGGTGTTCGAGGTGGTGCCAGATCTGGATGCCCAGGGCCACGTCCCACCAGGTGCGGGCGCGGCCGGTGAAGCCGGGGCGCAGCAGGAGGAAGCCGGCGAGCATCAGCAGGGCGTAGCCGTAGTGCATCCACTCGGACTTCACCAGCCAGGGGAAGGGGATGCCCAGGACGCCGCGGGCCTCGGGCAGCGGCCAGTGGTAGATGTAGATCTGGACGGCCTGGGCGAGGTGCTCGGCCCAGTGGGCCACGACGAGCAGCCCGAAGGCGGTCAACGCCACTTTGTGGTGGCGGGTGTTGAGGGTGTCCAGCAAGCCGGTCGAGGGCTTGGCGTGGGGACGTGTGGGGGCTGACACGGGCGGGCCTCCCTGTGGGGGATGGGGTCGGCTGGCTCTTCGGTCGGCTGGCTCTTCGATCAGCATGGCCGGGCCCGGGCTGACGTCGTTGTCCGGCCGGGGCGTACGGGGGCGTGCGGGGCGTGGCGCCGAGCATGACAGACCGCCGCATTCTGCCCGGGGGTTGAGGGTACGAAACACGCATCGCGGACGGGGGGACGTGGCGCGGGGCCGGAGGGGCGGTGTCGTACCGCGCCTCCGGCCCCGTGTCGCCGGCCGGGCCCACCGGGCCCGGGTCGTCTCGTCGCGCTGTGTCAGTGCGCGCCGCGGGCCTTGGCGACCGCGGGGAGCGTGCGGGCGAGGATCACGACGTCGCGGCGCAGTGTCCAGTTGTGCACGTAGTCGAGGTCGAGGCAGACCATGTCCTCCCAGGAGAGGTCGGAGCGGCCGCTGACCTGCCACAGGCCGGTGATGCCGGGGCGTACGGCGAGGCGGTGGCGGGCGCGGCCCTGGTAGCCGGAGTCCTCCATGGGCAGGGGGCGGGGGCCGACGAGGGACATCTCCCCTTTCAGGACGTTGACGAGCTGCGGGAGTTCGTCCAGGGAGAGGCGGCGCAGGACGCGGCCGACGCGGGTGACGCGGGGGTCGTTGCGGAGCTTGAAGAGGTGGCCGTCGGACTCGTTGCTGGCGGCCAGGGCGGCGCGGGCGGCGTCCGCGCCCGCGTACATGGTGCGGAACTTCAGCATCTCGAAGGGCCTGCCGCGGCGTCCGGCCCGCTGTTGGCGGTAGAGGACGCCGCCGGGCGACGTGGTCGCGACGGCCAGGGCGAGGACTGCGAGGAGCGGGGCGGCGAGGAGCAGCAGCACCAGCGAACCGATGATGTCGATCTGCCGCTTGGCGACGCGCGCGGCCTGCTTCCACATGTTCGTTATCCTCCGTGGTTATTTTGTACCCGTTGTGGCAAGAGATCACTTTTGCCCGAATTGCACTTTCTCATGAGTGACTCGCCGGACCCGGGAATCGACCCGTGGCGTCCGGCCGGGTCGGAAGGACGGCTGCGGATGCGTGCCGTAGTGACCGGCGGTGCGGGCTTCATCGGCTCGCACCTGTGCGAACGCCTGCTCGACACCGGCTTCGACGAGGTGATCTGCCTCGACAACTTCCTCACCGGCAGCCCGGAGAACGTCGCCCACCTGACGGGGCGCAAGGGCTTCAAGCTGATCCAGGGCGACATCGTCCACGGCTTCTCGCTCACCGCGAAGGTGGACGCGGTGCTGCACTTCGCCTCACCCGCCTCCCCCGCCGACTACCTGCGCCACCCGATCCCCACGCTGCGCGTGGGCTCGGAGGGCACCCGCCACTCGCTGGAGCTGGCGGTCACCCACGGCGCCCGCTTCGTCCTGGCCTCCACCTCCGAGGCGTACGGCGACCCGCTGGTCCACCCGCAGACCGAGGACTACTGGGGCAACGTCAACCCGGTGGGCCCGCGCGGCTGCTACGACGAGGCCAAGCGCTTCGCCGAGGCGACCACGATGGCCTACCACCGCACCCTGGGCGCCGACACCGGCATCGTGCGGATCTTCAACACCTTCGGCCCGCGGATGCGCGCCGGCGACGGGCGCGTGGTGCCCAACCTCATCACCCAGGCCCTGGCCGGCGAGCCGATGACCGTCACCGGCGACGGCTCGCAGACCCGTTCGCTGTGCTACGTCGACGACCTGGTCGACGGCGTGCTGCGGATGCTGCACACCGACGTCCCCGGGCCGGTCAACCTCGGCAACCCGCACGAGCTGTCGATGCTGGAACTGGCCGAGTGGATCCGGGAGTTGACCGGGTCCTCATCCCCCATCACGCACCTGCCGCTGCCGCAGGACGACCCCAAGCGCCGCCGCCCGGACATCTCCCTGGCCCAGTCCAAGCTGGACTGGGAGCCGCGCACCCCCGTCGCGGAGGGGCTGCGCTGGACGATCGCCTGGTTCGCCGAGCGGCTGCGCCAGGGCTGAACGCGGGGCCGCGCACACCCCCGCGCGGTCGCGTACGAAAGCCGGTCGCGTACGAAAGCTTCGGCCCGGTGCCGCGGTCCTCAAGACCGCCGCACCGGGCCGAAACCACGCGGGCCGCAGGGGTGAGCACGCCGGGCGGCGCGCGCGGCCGGCGCGGATCAGTACATGCCGTTCACCGGCAGGCAGAACTTCTTCGCCATCCCCACACCCTTGAAGCAGTAGCCGTGCCAGGGCAGCAGCGTGGAGGGGACCGGCAGGCCGAGGCTGGAGGCACCCAGATTCGGCACGACCCCCGGCATACCGGTGGCCTGGAGGACCTTGCCCAGCACATCGCTGACAGGGTCGTCGGCACCGATCGGAATCGGATTAACCACGGGGCTCGCGGCCGTATCCGCAGGGGAATTGACAACCGCTCCGGCAGTTCCCGTACCGGCCGCCGCGAGGACGGCGGCGAGGGCCGCAGCGCCCAGGGACCTGGTGAAAAACGTCTTCATCCTGAATTACGTCCTCAATCTCTAGGCGGGGACGATCGATCCACGACAGTAAGCATGCTCCGGACCTTTCCACAAACATCGCCGCCACGCGTGTCCTTCGCCCTGACCTCCTTCAACAGGCAGGTAGAGCAACGCGCGTACGGCTCACGGGCGACACAGGGAAAGCGACACCGCACTCATATGCCCAGCTTTTCGCCGGAGTGCTAATGTCCGAACACGTCCGCGACAATCTTCGTAGGGCGCCCGACGCAGAGTGAATTCCGGTCGGGTTACCGCGCGTTCGAACGGAATGACGCAATGACTGAGTTGACGAAGCGTGGGATCGCCATCTTCGGCGGGGGATACATCGGCTTGGTGACGGGCGCCTGCTTCGCAGAGCTGGGTCACCGGGTCGTGGTCCGCGACATCGATCCCGAGAAAGTCCGCATTCTCCGATCCGGCGACGTCCCCATCTACGAGCCCGGCCTGGGCGACCTCATCGCCCAGAACAAGGAGCGCCTCACCTTCACCCTCGACAGCGCCGAGGCCATCCACGAGGCCGAGGTCGCCTACGTGTGCGTCGACACCCCGCCCACCCCCTCCGGCGACGCGGACCTCTCGCGCGTCTGGGACGTGGTCGACACCCTGCGCGACGCCGCGCACCTGAAGGCCGTCGTGGTCAAGAGCACCGTCCCCGTCGGCACGGGCACCCGGGTGCGCGCCGCCCTGGACGAGGCGGGCCTGGGCCACGTCGCCTACGCCTCCAACCCGGAGTTCACCGCCGAGGGCACCGCGGTGCGCGACTTCATGCGCCCCGACCGCGTCGTCATCGGCACCGACGACCCCGCCACCGCGCGCCTGCTGGGCGAGCTGCACCACGGCGTCGACGGCCCCGTGGAGACGATGGACGTGCACTCCGCGGAGATGGTCAAGCTCGCCTCCAACGCGCTGCTCGCCACGAAGATCTCCTTCATCAACGAGATCGCCACCGTCTGCGAGGCCACCGGCGCCGACATCCGCCAGGTCGCCCGCGCGGTCGGCATGGACCACCGCCTGGGCCCGCACTTCCTCGCCGCCGGCCTGGGCTACGGCGGCTCCTGCTTCCCCAAGGACTCCCGCGCCCTGCGCGCCCTGGCCAGCAACTCCGGCTACCCCTTCCAGCTGCTGGGCTCGGTCATCGCCGTCAACGAACTCCAGCCGCGCCGCGCCGTCCAGCGCCTGAAGGCCGAACTGGGCGGCAGCCTGAAGGGCCGGCGCATCGCCGTCCTGGGCATGACCTTCAAGGCGCACACCGACGACATGCGCGAGGCCCCCGCCACCGTCATCGCCGCCCGCCTCCTCGCCGAGGGCGCCGAGGTGCACTGCTGGGACCCGATGGGCCGCCCCGACCCCGAGGCCCAGCCCTGGAGCTCGGCCCGCCGGCTGCCCACCCCCGTCGAGGCCGTCGCCGGCGCCGACGCGGCGATCATCGCCACCGAGTGGCCGCAGCTGACGGAGGTCGACTGGGCCGCCGCGGGCGACGCCATGCGCCGGCCGCTGCTCCTGGACGGGCGCGGACTGCTCGACGCCCGGACGCTGGCGGAGCGCGGCTTCACGGTGATGGGCGTGGGGCGCGCGACCGTACGGCCGTAGCGAACCGCCTTTCCCGGCCAGGGCGTTGACACCCGTCCACGACTGTCCGCCCCTGCCGCGTGTCCGGCCGGCCTTCCCGAGGGGACGGCCGGACACGCACCACCTCACCCCCCTTGCGCGGCGCCGCGCTGTCGGCTGCGCCGCGCGCTTCTTCTGTCCTGCCTTGCCCGGTCCGGCGCAGCCCGGTCCGGTCCAGTCCAGTCAGTCCGGTCCTGTCCAGTCCATTCAGTCCGGTCCTGTCCAGTCCATTCAGTACGGTTCGAAAGGTCGGGGTTCACAGTGGCGTACGTCGGTCCGAGAGCGCCGCGCGGCCGTCCGCGCAGCATCCTGCACGTCGCGGAAGCCTGGGGCGGCGGAGTCCAGGCGGTGATCCTCGACTACGTACGGGCCCTGCCCGAGGCCCAGCACCTGCTGCTCATGGCCGAACGCGAGGGCCTGCGCATCACCGCCGACGCCGAGGCCGCCTTCGCCGGCGTGTGGCGCATGCCGCCCGGCCACCTGGCCCGCGTCGGCTGCGTCGCGCGGCTCTTCCGCCAGCTGCGCCCCGACGTCGTCCACGCCCACTCCTCCCTCGCCGGGGGGTACGTGCGCCTGGCCGCGCCGATCCCCGCGCACCGCATCGTCTACACCCCCCACTGCTACGCCATGGAGCGCGCCGACCTCCCGCGCCCCGCGATGGCCGCCGTCTGGGCCGCCGAACGCGCCCTGGCCTGGCGTACGGGCACGGTCGCGGCCGTCAGCCCGCGCGAGGCGGAACTCGCGCGGCTGCTGCGCCGGCGCCAGCGGGCCGTCCACGTACCCAACCTGGTCCCCCGCCAGGACGCCCCCGCGCCCGCTCCCCGGCGCGGACCCGGCGACCTGCCGGAGCTGACGGTGGCGGCGGTGGGCCGCCTGTGCGCGCAGAAGGACCCCGACTTCTTCGCCGAGGCCGCCCGCGCCGGGCGCCAGCTGCTGCCCGCCAGCAACTGGGTCTGGCTCGGCGGCGGCGAGGACGCCTACCGCGAACGCCTGGAGCGCGCCGGAGTACGCGTCACCGGCTGGCTGGACCGGCGCGAGGTCCACCGCACCCTGTCCCAGGCCCGCGTCTACGCCCACACCGCCAGCTGGGAGGGCGCGCCCATGACCCTGCTGGAGGCGGCGGCGCTCGGACTGCCGGCGGTGGCGCGGCGCATCCCGGCGCTGCAGTCGCTGGGCGTCCCCGGACTGGTCGAGACACCGGCCCAACTCGCCGCCGCAGCAGTCGAGTTGCTGCGGGGCGGGGCGGAGGAGGGTCGACCGCTGGTGGAGTTGTTCTCCGCGCACAACGAGGAGAACCAGCGCTCGCTGCTTCGGCATGTCTACGGGCACTGAGGGCGTGTTTCCCGCATCGGGCGCATCTCGTGGCGCAGGGTGGGGGTTTGGACCCATCACGGCGTGATGGGTCGCCGCCGACCGCTGCCCGGCGTGCCGCGCCGGACAGCGCAGACGAGGGACCCTGCCGTGAGCATCCAGACCGCCCCGCCCCGCTCCCCCGCCAAGCCCACCGCCCGCCGGGGGGACGTGCTGCTGCGCTGGTGGTGGGTGGCGGTGGCGGCGCTGTGCGTCGTCGGACTGCTGACGTACCTGATGGATGAGGAGAAGGACCCGACAAAGGGGAAGTCGGTGGTGTGGGGCGACGAGTTCGACGGGCCGATCGCCTGGGGGGAGACGTGGACGGGCGACCGGACCAGCGCGTACGCCTTCCAGGACCGCAATCCGCACTGGTTCAAACTGGACCTGCTGCGGCCCGGCGCGGTGACGGTCGCCGGCGGGGTGGCGACGTTCACCGCCCGGCCCACCTCGTACGTACTGGAGAACGGGCGCACCGCCTGGGAGACCGGGCTGCTCACGACGGAGTACACCCCGTCGGACTTCAAGGTGCGCACCGGCGACTACCTGGAGGCGCGGGTGCGGCTGCCGCGCGAGATGGGCGCGTGGCCGGCGCTGTGGACGTGGAAGGAGGGGGGCAACGAGGTCGACAGCTTCGAGTTCCACCCCGCCCACCCGCACGCGCTGGAGCTGACCAACCACGTCAACCGGGCGATGAAGCAGCACACCGACCGCGCCGCGATCAAGCCGGGAGGCTGGGTGACGGTGGGCACGTACTACGGCGCGGAGTCGGTGGAGTGGTACGTCAACGGCCACCGCGTCCTCGCCGACGACACCGGCGTCGGCAAGGACTGGACGGCCTACCCGGTCCTGAGCCTGTCGGTCTCCGACGGCACGCACCACGCGGCGCCCGCCTCGCAGGAGCCGATCACGTTCGGGGCGGAGTATGTGCGGGTGTACCGGTGAGCGGTTTCCGGCGCGTGGATAAATCACTTGAGGCGCCGGTGGCGCACCCGTACGGTATGGGCACACGCTGAAAGGAGGTGATCCGAGAACATGGTTTCTTTTCGGATTCGTGAGGTGACTGCGGGCTGACGCCTGCTGTCGCACTCTGTGCGCCTCGGCAGGTCCTCTGCCGAAAACCAACGCAGTCACCCGACCCGTGGGCCGCCGGTACGTCCGGCCGGCTCCCGTCCGAACTCGAGCGGACGGGACCAGGCCCACGGGTCGTCTGCGTTCCCACCGGGGCGCGGGCGGCCGGCAGGTCCCCGGCCTCTAGGGTTGCGGCATGATCTCCAAGGACTACCTCTCCGGGCTCTTCTCCCTCGACGGGCTCAACGCCGTTGTCACCGGCGGCAGTTCGGGCATCGGGCGGGGGATCGCCGGCGCGCTGGCGCAGGCCGGCGCCTCCGTCGTGGTGGTGGCGCGCGGGCCCGAGCGGCTGGCGGAGACGGCCGGGGAGCTGGCAGCCCTGGGCTGCCGGGCCGCGTGGGTCAGCGGCGATCTTCGTACGCGCGAGGGGGTGCGCGCGGCGGCCGAGGAGGCCGCGGCGGCCTTCGGGGAGCCCGACATCCTCGTCAACTGCGCCGGGGTCAACATCCGGCCCCCCATGGCGGAGTTGGACGAGGACGTCTGGGACACCACCATGGCCGTGAACCTGGACGCGCCCTTCCTGCTCGGGCAGCGCTTCGGGCCAGGGATGGCCGAGCGGGGCTTCGGGCGGCTCATCCACGTCACGTCGCAGCAGGCGCACCGGGCGTTCGTCCGCAGCGGCGCCTACGGCGTCTCCAAGGGCGCCCTGGAGTCGCTGGCCCGCTCGCAGGCGGAGGCGTGGTCGCCCCGCGGTGTCACCGCCAACACCCTGGTCCCGGGCTTCGTGATGACGCCGCTCAACGCGGCCCTGTCCGCCGATCCGGCGAAGGTCGAGGCGCTGGCCGCGCGCACGATGGTAGGCCGCAACGGCCTGGCGGAGGACTTCGCGGGCGCGGCGGTCTTCCTCGCCTCGCGGGCCTCGGGCTACGTCACGGGGCAGTCGGTGTTCGTGGACGGGGGCTTCTCGGTCCACTGAGCGGCTACGGCACCGGGCCGCGCGGGCGTTCGCCTCGCGCGGCCCGGGTGGCTTGGTGCTACTTCCCGGAGTGGTTTCGCGGGATGCTGCGGTTCGTGCCCGGCTTGACGCCCCAGACGTAGACGGGGTCGCCCTCGCGCAGGACGTTCCACAGGCGTGCGGCGTCCTCGTAGCGGAGGTTGACGCAGCCGTGGGAGCCGCCCTTGAAGAGGTCGCCGTAGACGCCGTGGAAGGCCTGGCCGCCGTTGAAGAACTGGGCGTACGGCATGGGGGCGTTGTCGTAGATCGACGAGTAGTGGTCGCGGTTGCGCCAGTAGACCGTGTGCCAGCCCAGGCGGGTTTCGAAGTCGTCCTTGCCGGTGCGCACCGGGACGGGGCTGAAGACGACCGCCGAGCCGCGCTGCACCCACATGATCTGGCGGGTCAGGTCGACGCAGGCGACGCGGTAGCTGCGTACGGGGCAGTTGCCGGCCGCGTTGGGGTTCTTGCGGGCGACCTCCACGAGCATCATGCGGTACGTGGCCAGGCTGGCGTATCCGGTGGCGGGGGCGACCTTGTTGCGTACCTGGAAGGCGCGGATGGCCTCGCAGTCGGCCGCCGACTGGTGGCCGTCGGCGGGGCGTTTGAGGTAGCGCTCCATCTCGCGCTGGTACGGGCCGGTGCCGGCGGTGCACTTGGCGGTGGCCGGTGCGACGGCGGCCGGCGTCGCGCCCGGCCCTGTCGCGCCCGGTCCTGTCGCGCTCTGCCCCGCTGCCGCCGCCGGCACTGCCGCGGCCCCCGCGAGCAGCGGCGCCGCCGCCGCGCCTACCGCGAGCCACCGGCCCACGCGTGTCCGCCACCCTGCCGGCTGCCTGCGCTTGCCCACGCCAACCTCCTGGTCCGATCCGATCGTTCCGGACGGTAGCAGTCGGTCAGCTCTCCGTATCGTATGACGCGCAACAGGCGCCATAACAGGACGAATCGGAGCGCTCAGAGCCAGGTGGTGACCTCGTCCAGCCCCTTGCGTTCCAGGTCCGGAACACGGGCGCCGGGCGCCGGATAGCCCACCGGGATCACCAGGTGGGGGCGCTCCTGCGCGGGGCGGTCCAGGATCGTGTTGAGGAAGCGCATCGGGCTGGGCGTGTGCGTGAGGGTCGCCAGGCCGGCCCGCTGCAGCGCGGCGAGCAGGAAGCCGACCGCGATGCCGACCGACTCCTTGGCGTAGTACGGCTTGGGGCGGTGCACCTCGAAGACCACGATGACCGCCGGCGCGGTCTGGAGGAAGGGCTTGCGCCAGTCCGTGCCCAGCGGGGAGAGCGCCGCCAGCCACTCTTCGGAGGCGCGGCGCTCGTAGAACTCGCGCTCCTCCGCCTCGGCCGCGGTGCGCAGGGCGCGCTTGCGTTCGGGGTCGGTGACGACGACGAAGTGCCAGGGCTGCATGTTCGCCCCGCTGGGGGCGGTCGCCGCGCAGGCCAGGGCGGTGCGGATGAGGTCGGGGTGGACGGGGCGGTCGGAGAAGTCGCGGATGCTGCGCCGGGCGGCGAGGGAGGTCCTGAACTCCTCGACGCGGGTGCGGGCTTGGGCGGTGGGGAGTTCGGCGGTGGGGGCGGGGATAGTGAGGTTCACGGAAAAACTCCTTTTCCGCCCGGGTCCGGTGGCGGTGTCGTTAGCGTGATCGGCGGGAAGCGGCGCGGCGGCACGTACGGCCGCGGACCTGACTGCGGACACGACGACGGGCAGAGGTATCTGAGATGCAAGAACCATTAATGGGAGTGGAAGAAGAATATCTGGTCGTAAACCCACAAACCGGACATGCCGTGCCGCGCGCGGCGGAGCTCGTCGCCCGCTGCGCCTCCCCGCAGATCACCACGGAGATCACCCGCTTCCAGATCGAGGCGAAGACCGCCCCCTGCACCGACGCCGCCCCCGAACTGGCGGCGCTGCGCGCCCAGGTCGCCGCCGCCGCACGGGCCGAGGGGCTCGCGGTGATCGCCTCCGGCACCGCGATCCTCGGCGACACCGTGCCCCCGGCCCTCAACGAGCACCCCCGCTACGCCGTCGGCACCGCCACGTACCGCACGCTCCACGACGAGCAGTGCATCTGCGCCGTCCACGTGCACGTCCACCTGCCCGACCGCGAGGAGGCGGTGCTGGTCGGCAACCATCTGCGGCCCTGGCTGCCGACGTTGATCGCGCTGACCGCCAACTCGCCCTTCTGGCAGGGCCGCGACACCGGCTACGCCAGCCGGCGCGTGCTGGCCTGGGCCAAGTGGCCGGTCGCCGGGCCGCCGCCGTACTTCACCTGCTACGCCGACTACGAGCGCATCGTGGCGCAGCTGACCGAGGCGCGGGTGCTGGTCGACCCCGGCACGATCTTCTGGGACGTACGCCCCTCGGTGCGCGTCCCCACGCTGGAGGTGCGGGTGGCGGACGTGCCGCCCACGGCCGCCGCCAGCGCGTGGTTCGCCCGCCTGGTACGGGCCCTGGTGACGGTGTCCCTGGCCCGCGTCCGCGACGGCGACCCCGGCCCCCCGGTCTCGGCGGAACTGCTGCGCGCCGCGTACTGGCAGGCGGCGCGCGACGGCCTCGACGGCGGGGCGATCGACCCGCTGAGCGGACGGCTGCTGCCGGCGTCCGAGCGGGTACGGGCGCTGCTGGAGCACGTACGGGAGGCGGCGGACCTGAAGCCGCCACCGGCGACGGGGGCGGCGCTGCAGCGGGAGGCGTACGCACGGGGCGGGGCGAGGGGGGCGGTGAAGGCGCTGGTGGAGGCGTTCGAGGCGGAGGGGTGAGGGTCGGTCCACCGGGCCCCATAACCTCCCACCATGCGATACGACTTGGTGATATTCGACAACGACGGCGTGCTCGTGGACAGCGAGCCGATCGCCCACCGCGTGCTGTCCGAATACCTGACCGAACTCGGCTATCCGACGACCCGCGAGGAGTCGTACCGCGACTTCCTCGGCAACGCCGGGCGCAACGTGCACGACGTCGTCATGAAGCGCTACCGGGGCAGCCTGCCGGCGGACTTCGAGGCCCGCTGCCACGAACGGGTCTTCGCCGCCTTCCGCAGCGAGCTCACGGCATCGGCGGGCGCGGAGGAGCTGCTGAAGGCCCTTCGGCAGCAGGGCACCCTCTACTGCCTGGCGTCCTCGTCCAGCCACGAATGGATCCGCGTCGCCCTCGACCTGGCCGGCCTGCGCGCGTACCTGCCCGAGGACCGTGTCTTCAGCGCCCAGGACGTCGGCGTCGGAAAGCCGGCCCCCGACCTCTTCCGCCACGCGGCCACAACCATGGGCGTCGCTCCCGAACGCTGCCTCGTCATCGAGGACAGCCCCAACGGCGTCCTGGCCGCCCGAGCGGCCACCATGGACGTCTACGGCTTCACGGCCCTCACCACCCCCGCGAAGCTCACGGCGGCCGGCGCCACGGGGCTGATCTCGGAACTGCCGGAGGTGCTGGGCCTGCTGGCGCTCTGATCACAGCGCAGGGACTCCCTCGGCAAGCTGCCGGCGCCCTCTGCCAGACTGTGCCACCGGCAGCACTCCGAGCGTCCGGAGGCAGGCGGGAGGGTGAGACGGATGGTCAGTACAGCACCTGTGCCTTCGACCTCTGGGGGCAGTGACGTGCTGCCCTACGTCTACAAGGTCACCAAGTACGACCCCGCCGACTGCGATGAGCACGGCCACTACACCGGCGCCGAGCCTTCGACCAGCGACCACGGGCCGGTCGAAGCCGCCTATCTGCAGGCCGTTGCCGCCTTCGCCGAGGAAACCAGTATCAATCAACTGGCCATCCGCGAGCCGCAGATCGGAGGCTTCGTCCACTTCGGCCTGGAGCCACCGGTCGACGGCTACGGTCTGGCCGACCTGTTCCCCGCCGGCCTCTCCGGGTTCCACGACGGTGCACTGGTGTCGATCGGTGTCGGCCTGGAACTCGCCCGGGCGATGCTCCGCGACAACGGGGCCTGGTGCCGTCTGGAGGTGGAGGGAGTATTCGCGGTGCACGTCGGCTGGGACCAGTACCTCTACCTGGGCAGCAGTCGGCCCTGCGAAGGAGCGCTGGCCCACACCCGCTCGCTCGGGCTGTTCCCCGAACGCCTGGACTCATCGCCGTACGACTTCGCCCCCGATGACCCTGCGTACGTGCAGCGTCCGGCCGATGCCGACTTCTGGGAACGCCTGCGCTGGACGGTCGCCAACCACAGCGCCGTGTTCCTGGAGGAGGTCTTCGCCGGGAACGCTTCGCAATGGCACCGCCTGACCTACGACACCATCGAGACCGTGCGCTCCCGCCTCGCCCCACGCTCCCGGTTGGCGGTCTGGCCGGACCTGCTCACCGACATCGACACGGCCGTGGCCTCTATGCCCGACGAGGGCCTGGTGGAAATCCTCCGGGAGGACGAGGACGGGCGGATCACCAGCACGGTCGTGGACGAGACCGAGTTCGAGGCAGTGATCTCCCAGCTCGCCGGCGCGCGTGCTGTCGGCGTCATCTCCATGTACGCCGGTGAGGATCTCCCCCTGTTCACCGCTGTACTGCCGGACAGCGACGGTGTCCTGCGCGCTCGCTGGCAGACCGAGCCGACACCCAGCGACCGGAACTGGGCGTTCCTGAAGACCCTGCACCGCGGCCAGGTCGTCACCGGCACGGTGACGACCATCGCCGGCTTCGGCGTCACCTTCGTGGACATCGGCGGCTTCACCGCGATGATCAACATCCCGGAGCTGTCCTGGCGTCCCTTCAACCACCCGTCCGACGTCGTCAGCGTCGGCCAGGAGATCACAGCCGAAGTCCTCGACGTCGACATGACCAGGGAGCGGGTACCGCTGTCACTCCGGGCGGTACAGGAAGACCCGTGGCCGCAGGTGGCCCGGCAGGTCGGGCAGGTGGTCACCGGACCGGTCACCAGGATCGTGCCGTTCGGCGTCTTCGTCCGTATCGAAGACCGGGAGGACGGCTTCGAGGGGCTGGTGCACACCAACGAGCTGGATGAATCGTCGGAGAACGACATCGGGGTTGGCGACACCCTCACCGTGAAGATCATCGAAGTTGATCTTGCACACCGTCGCATCGCCTTGTCGCGTACCCAGGCCCGCACGAACCGCTCTCAGGAAGGCAGTTCGGCATGAAGAGCCAGGAGGCCGAGCTCGATCGGGACATAGCCGCGCTTCTGGCAGCCAGGGCGTTCACCGAGATCCGCCATCTGACCGGAGACGCGCAGCGCGTAGGGCAGGACAGCTCCCCTGACGAGACTCTGGACCGCATCAGGTTCCTGGCCGACCTGGGCCACAATCTTCCAGGCGTCGCACGGCCACGTCCCAGGAAGCCCTCCCGTCGGGGCAAGCCCCCCAGGAGCTTCGATCAAGCAATCAACGAACGACCGATGAGCTGGGTCTGGAACACCGCCGGCCCGGAGGCGCGAGCATGGATGCTGCGGCACATCGAGCAGGCAGGGCGAACCTGGACGCAACCCCCGCCCCTGCCGGCGCCCCGCAAGGACCCGTCTCCGATGACGCCGCAGCAACGGGGCAGCCTTCTGCTCAGGCGCTGGCCCGTCAAGACCCCCGCAGGGCGCCAGCCCCTGCCTCCGGAAGCGAACGTTCTCAAGGCCCTCGACATCGAGGAGATCTGCACCCTGCACGACGAGGCCCGACGGCTCCGGCTCGGCCTGGGTGGAAACACAGCATGGCTCCGGGCCCACCTGGCCACCGACGGCGTCCACTACCTGCTTCCGGACCCGGCGCACTACTACTGGCCCGGCACGCCGAACAGTCACGACGGCAGAATCGACTGGTGGCAGTGCGCCACGCTGCTGCAGATGTGCAACGGAGAGCAGGTCAGCGGCATGGTCGCCGTACTCCCGGAGATCTTCGCAGCGTTGCCCTCGACTTTGCCCCGGAAGGACCAGTTGCGACTCGTCCACCGCGTCCGCTCCATCGAGCGAGACACCTACCTTTGGGGTCGAGACCACGAGTCCGAATGCGCACCGCAGTTTTGCGGCTACGTCCCCGAACCGACTGACAGCGCTCCGCCGAGCTGAGCCAATGATTCGCACGACCCCAGCCGGACGACCCCGCCTGCGGAATCCACCGATGCGGATGAGATCGCCACGTTCCCCACGGCGCACCCCGGCCAAAGCCTGCTGCCTGAGGAAGCACCACCCCCAGCCACGGCACCCCGGCAACCCTCCCGGGGATTGATGCTGGCATCGTACGAGTCATGCGAGCAGCAGGAACGGCACCGGAACCGGAACCCTCAACACGAAGTGGTCTCGCGTCGCTGGGTGAGGCGGCGTGCCGCTATCAGGCGGATGAGATCCCCCCGGAGGACCTGCCGATGGTTGCCGCCGAGGCACTCGCAGCCGGGCTGGACACCCCGACGTTGTGCGAACTCGCCGGTTTGCCTCGCAACGCGGATGCCCGCGATATCCGCGACGCGTTCGAGCAAGCACTCTCCGAGGCCGGAGTCGAGTTGCCTGATCGGGGGTTGGCACGGCGCCACGCGCTACGTCGGCTGGCGGCAAGGCTGATCCACGGGGAAATCGCTGCCGCCGACCTGACGATGGACGACTGGTGGGAGACGGAGACCGAAACCGTTGAGGAGCGATCGTTCGTATCGCTGATCCCGCAATGCGGGTGCTGCATGGAGTACACGTTGGGGCTTGACCAGCGGACGTGGACGGCCGAGCTGCGGACTGCCGCGCTTGCCCTGACCTCGTCTCCGCCGGTCGGCCCCGGCTGCTGACTCTGCCCTGGCGGCACGGTCCCCCCGTCAAAGGCATGTGCCGGTCGAGCAGACTTCACCGAAGTGGCTGTTCAGCGGCCCAATCCAGCAGTCCCTCGCGGAGTCCGCGTAGCGGACGGGGAGGGCAACAGCTCAGCAGGGCTTGATCGAAAGCACATACTCACGTCCCCGGGTGCGTCATCGCGTCGAGTGCCACCACCGCGGCCAGCATGAGGACCGGGTCCGTGTCCGGGCCGATGTCCAGGCCGTAGGTGTCGCGTAGGCGGAACCACTTCTTCGAGACCTGGGCCAGTTTGTAGCCGTCGCGTTCGATCGCGTACTCGTGGTCGAGGATCCTGCCGTGCACCCGCAGGTCGGTGCCGTCCGCCAGGGTGATCCGCCAGCGGTCGCGCAGGAGGTCGATGAGGGCCTTCTTGACGAGGGCCGTGCGGTTGCCGTCCGCGTCCTCGATCGCCATCGAGTCCCTGAGCCGCAGCGGGCAGCTCCGCACGGTGGCGACGCGCTGGCCGTCCGGCTCCTCCAGGTGGTACGTGCGCCGAGCCCGCAGCACCTTGCCGTCGACCTTGTAGCGGTGCTCGCCGGCCTCGTCGTCGATCCAGTAGTCGTCGCCGACGGCGATCATCTTCTGCTGCAGTCGGTAGCGACTTACCCCCGCGCCCTGCTCGAAGGCGCGGTTGGCGTTGCGGCGGTCCCTGCGTTCCTGGAGCATCGTCATCCGTTCTGGTCGGTGGGCTGCGTTTCCGGCTGGGCGCCGCGCCCGGGTTCCCCCTCAGCCCGCCGGCCGCGCCTCCACCGGCTCCGGCGCCGGCTCCGGCTCCGGAGCCGGGGTGTACGTCGCGCCGAAGAGGGCGCGCATCAGGTACGGGCCCGCTTCCGCCTGGAAGTCGACGTCGGGGGCGAAGGCGCGCACCGTGCCCTCCAGGACCAGCAGGGACAGCAGGGGGAAGACGAACTCGGGGGCCGCGTACAGGCCGTGGCGGCGCTGGATGTCGAAGAGGGCGGCGGCGAAGGAGACCAGGTCGAAGTCGGCGGCCCTCGCCTTGCTGTTGGCGTGCACCAGCGCGGCCAGGTCGCGCAGGAAGCCGTCGGTGTCGGCGAGGGGGCCGGGGGTGGCGGTGGACAGGACGGTGCGGGCGCAGCGTTCGCCGTCGCCCTGCGACATCTGGAAGAAGAAGCGGGCGAAGGCGCGGCGCGTGCGGTCGTCCAGGCGCACCGTGAAGCCGACGTCGACCAGGACGACGTCGCCGCCGGGGCGGAAGTACAGGTTGCCCGGGTGCAGGTCGCAGTGGACGAGGCCGTCGAGGAAGAGCATCCGGTAGACGGCGTGCAGGGTGGCGCGCACCGCCCGGGTGCGCTGGGCGGGGGTGAGTTCCTCGGGCGCCAGGCGGCGCAGGTCCTCGACGTACTCCATCACCAGGGCTCGGTCGCCGCCCAGTTCGGGGTGGACGCGCGGGACGTGTACGGCCGGCTCCTCGGCGAGGTTGGTGCGGATCTCGCGCAGGTTGGCCGCCTCGCGGGCGGTGTCGAGCTGGCCGTGGATGGCCCAGGTGAGCTGGTCGACGATGTCGGTGGCGGGGAGGTCGCGCAGGTGCGGGAGGCGGGCGGCCAGGCGGGTGGCGCGGCGCATCAGCTCCAGGTCGACCGTCAGGCGTTCGGCGACGCGGGGGCGTTGGATCTTCACCGCCAGCTGCTCGCCGTCGGGGCCGGTGGCTCGGTGGACGCAGGCGATGGAGCCGGCGGCGACGGGGCGGGCGAGGCCGTCGGCGTCGCGGTGCAGGTGGATGCCGAGGGCCTCGAAGGGGCGCGGGTCGACGGGGGCGGGCTCGGGCCGTACCCGGTCGTGCAGGCGGCCCAGCGCCGTGCACAGCCGCGGCGGGAGTACGTCCACACGTGTCGCCAGGAGTTGCGCGGCCTTCACGAACGCGGGTCCCAGCCGGGTGGTGAGGTCGACGAGCCAGCGTTCGCGCCGGTCGGTGAAGTCCCCTCGTACGGCGCCCGCGACAGCGTGTCCGGCGAGGACGGCGCCGCCGCGGGCGAGGACGGCGGTGAGGCCGGCGCAGCGGGCGAGGAGCGCCCGGCGCGTGGGGGCGCTGGTGGGGCGGGGCAGGAAGTGGGCGGTGGTCACGGCTGCTCCCCCGTGCGCTGTACGGCCTCCAGCGGCGCGGTGGCCTCGGCCGCCGCGGGTGCCTTCTCCAGTGGGGCCGCCTCGTCCGGTGACAGGGCGCTGTCGCCGTCGCCCCGGCGCCGGCGGACGCGCTCGCGCCAGACGATGACGCCCAGCGCGAGCCCGAACAGCACGCTCAGGGGGAACGCCAGCACCACCATCGTCAGCGGGTCGCCGGTCGGGGTGGCCAGCGCGGAGAAGACGAAGATCGTCATGATGATGGCCCGCCAGCGCGCCTTGAGGGTGGCGGAGCTGAGGACGCCGGCGAAGTTGAGCGCGACGAGGAAGACCGGGACGACGAAGGAGACGCCGAAGACCAGGATCATCCGCAGCAGGAAGTCCAGGAACTGGTCGCCCTGGATGGAGTTGCTGAAGGAGTCCGGCGTGAAGCCGAGCAGGATCTCCAGCGCCTGCGGGAAGACCCAGTAGGCCAGTCCGGCCCCGGCGAGGAAGAGCGGTACGGCGGCCAGGACGAAGCCGACGGTGTAGCGCTTCTCGTGGCGGTGCAGTCCGGGGGCGGCGAAGGCCCACAGCTGGTAGGACCAGACGGGGCTGGAGATGACCAGGCCGGCGGCCATGGAGACCTTGAAGGTGAAGATCAGCGGGGTCATCACGCCCTGCATCACCATCAGGCCGTTGGGGCACTCCTTGGTCGCCTTGGCGATCGTCTGCACGCCCTCGATGTGGCAGCTGGGGCCGGTGAGGTGGGTGATCAGCCAGGGGTGGATGATCCAGCCGACGATGGTGGCGAGGAAGATGCCGAGCATCGCCTTGCCGATCCGGTTGCGCAGTTCGCGCAGGTGCTCGCGCAGCAGCATCTTCCTGCGGCCGTCGGAGGTTTGCGCACCGGGTGGCTGCCCGCCGTCCGAAGGGGCCGGGGACTGCGGTTCTCTGAGTTGGGTGTCCACGGGATCGCTCCTGGAGGATGAGCGGTTGGGGGCCGCCCGGCGGGTGTACGGGGGGACGCGGCGCCGGGGCGGGCCCTAGAAGTCGCGCCCCGGGGCGCCGTGCTCGGCGCCGGACTTGCTCAGGCTGACGGGCTCGGCGGCGGCAGGGTCGGCGCCAGCGGCGGGGTCGGGCGTCTGCTCGCCGGCCTGCGGGGGCACCTGGTCGAACAGGGCGCCCTGCCCGGGGATGACGTCGCCCTGGTCGGCGGAAGCGGAGTCAGCGGAGGCCGAGTCAGCGGCAGCCGTATCGGCAGCAGCAGCCGCGGCCGCCGCCTGCTCGGCCTTCACCTGCTCGGGCGAGCGCCAGTTCGTCTGCGGCATCGGCGGCGTCGGCATACGCGGGATGGGCGCGGTGAGCGCGTCGGTCCCGGCCGGCATCCCCATCGAGGCGGCCGAGGGGTAGGGCACGTTGGCCGGCCAGCCCTGCGGCTTGCTGCCCTTCTCGAAGGGCGGCTCGGGGCGTACCCAGGGCTTCTCCTCCTCAAGCAGGTGCTTGTGGATGAAGGCGCGCGGGTTGAGGTCGCGCAGGCTGAGGTCCTTGTACTCCGGGCCCAGCTCCTCGCGGACGCTCTCGGTCGCGCCGCTGAGCATCGTGCGCAGCCGGCGCAGCGTGCGGGCGGCCTCGCCGACCGCCTTGGGCAGCTTGTCGGGCCCGTAGACGAACAGTGCGATCAGGGCGAGGGCGACCAGGGTGAACGGGCTCAGGTTGAACACCATGGACTCCAAATCAGACGGCGGCCGCCGGGTGGGGCGACTGCCCATCATTACGTTCATTCCAGCGCCCGCCCGCTCCCGCTATGTGCGGGTTCGGGGGTTTCACCCGATGGGCGGTGCCGGTGGGGGCGGACGGGTGCGGGCGGGGCGGGTCAGTGCGCCAGCCATGCGGCGCTGCGGGCGGTGTTCTCGCCCAGGCCGTCCCAGAAGTCGAGCAGCATACGGCCCAGTTGCGCGGGGTTGTCGTGGTACGTCAGGTGGCCGGCCTCCGGTACGACCCGGTACTCGGCGTCCAGTGCGCGGGCCAGCTCCTCCCCGGCGGCGTCGTCGACCAGGCGGTCCTCCTCGCCGCGTACCACCAGCACGGGCACGCCCGCGGCCCGTACCTGCGCGGCGAGGTCCG
The DNA here is from genome assembly GCF_042663125.1 of Streptomyces polyrhachis. NCBI lineage: Bacteria > Bacillati > Actinomycetota > Actinomycetes > Kitasatosporales > Streptomycetaceae > Streptomyces > Streptomyces polyrhachis. The sequence continues at coordinate 22,738 of NZ_JBHSZO010000049.1, forward strand.
CGTGGGCGGTGGCGGTGGCGAGCTGGCGCAGGCTGACGGGGTGGCTGCGGGCGAGGCGCTGCTGGACGACCTGGCGGCGCGCGGGGTCGAGCACGCCGCCGCGGTGCTGGGCGGCGGCCAGTCCCTCGCGGTCGCAGCAGCCCAGGCCGGCGGCCTTGGCGACGCCCTCCCAGACGGGCGAGAGGAGGGTGAGGCTGACGTAGCGGGAGGGGTGGGCGACGCGGCGCCCGACGCTCAGGGCGACGGCGCTGGCGGCGACGAGGGCGCCGGCGCCCTGGCCGACGAGGTGGACGGGCTTGCGCGCGCACACGGCGGTGATGGCGACGGCGAGGTCGTCGGCGAGGGAGGGCAGCGTGTAGGCGGCGGGGTCGTCGACGCCGGGGGTCTCGTTCTGGCCGCACTGGTCCAGGGCGAAGAGGCGGTGGCGGCCGGTGGCGACCAGTTCCTCCATCAGCGGCACGAAGTCCTCCTTGGCGCCGGAGACGCCGGGGACGAACGCCACCCGGGTGCCGTCCCAGTGCGGGCCGAACAGGCCCCGCTCGCGGATCTGCACGCCCCGCAGCGGGCCGTTGGGGGCGGGCATCCACACCGGGATGGTCCGTACTGCCTCCGGGGAGGCGTGGTCGCAGGCGGTGCTGTCGCACATGTCTTCAGTCCCCTTGTCTCACGTTGTCTCACAGGTGTCCCGTGCCGGTCACAGCGGCTCGGGCCGCACGATCCGGCAGCCGACCAGGCCGCTGCGGCCCGAGGCGGTGTCGATGTGGTGGAGCAGCCGTGCCAGGTGCTCCAGTTCGCGGGCGTGCGCGAGGCCGCCGGCGGGTACGGGGTCGAAGCCCAGCGCCCGTACCCAGGCGCACACCGTCTCGCGGGCGCCGGGATCGTCGGCGACCACGGGCACGCTGAGGTGTTCGAGGCCGTACGGGTCGCCCGCGCCGGCGGCGGCGTGCAGGCGCAGCGCCTTGGCGGAGACGGTGTTGAACGCCTTGGCGACGCGGGCGGCGGGCAGCCAGGACGCCAGCCGCTCCGTCTCGCTGCTCTCGCCCGTCTCGCCGCCCGCCTCGCCCCCCGTCTCGTACGGGCCGCGCGGCGCCGGCATGGCGGGGCGGCGGAAGAGCGGGTTGGAGACGTCCAGGACGACCTTGCCCGCCAGCACCGGCGCCAGGTGCAGCGCCAGGTGCTGCAGCGGGATCCCCGGCGGGGTGGCCAGCACCACCAGGTCGGCCGCCGCCACCGCCTCGGGCGGCCACAGCTGCGCGACGTCGCCGGGGAGTCCGGGCCGGCGCAGGCGCGGGGTGCGTACCCCCGCGACGACGTCCAGTCCCCGGCTGCGGGCGGCGTGCACCAGGGCGGAGCCCATCCGCCCGCAGCCCAGCACGGCGGTGCGGGCGGGGAGCGCGGCGCGCCCCTCGGACACGGCCCCGGTCAGCGTCTCAGGCACGGCGGGCCGCCGCGACGGTCGCCGGTTCGCGCTCGTAGGGGCGCAGGGCGCGCGAGAGCTCCTCGGGGACCTCCACCGGCTCCACGCCGTGCGCGGTGCGGCGCATGCAGGCGATGGTCTGCTCGCCGCGCGCCGCGAGCTGGGCGGCGGCGCCGTCCAGGCGGAAGTAGTCGAAGAGCATGGTGACGCGGTTGGCCTCGCGGGCGCCGAGCGACATGCGTACCTCCACCTGGTCGGTGGCGTACAGCTCGGCGAAGAAGTCGCAGCGGCTGGAGACGGTGACCAGCGCCAGGTCCTCGCGCAGGGCGCGCATCACGCCGGGGGCGTGCTCGGTGAGGAAGTGCTCGCGGCAGTGGCCCTGCCAGAGGAAGTAGTTACTGAAGTACACGTTCCCGACGAGGTTGGTCTCCTCCAGCGTCACCAGGTGCCGGTGGTCGTACGTCCTGCGCTGCCACATGTGCCTCTCCTGCCCGTCCCGCTCGTTCCGCTTCGGCCAGTACGGCCACGGCGATGACCGCGTCCGCCCGCCCCTCCTGTGCGCCCGTCTCCCGCAGCGCGCCCTCGGGTGCGAGGTGGGCGGGGAGCACCGTGCCGGCCAGCAGCTCGGCGCCGCTGCGCAGGCGCACCCAGCCGTCCTCGAAGACCCCGTCGAGCACCAGCGGCGCGGTGGGGCCGCGCCCCGCCTTGGCCAGGCACTCGGCGGCCGTCCACACCCGGGCGGCGACGACGTGCGCGGGCTCGTCCAGGACGGCGCGCAGCTGCTCGAAGAGGCCCTGGTAGGGGGCTGGGAGCACCGCCTCGGTGTCGCCGGGCGCGGCCTGCTGCCAGTCGACGGCCGTCCCGGCGGGGGCGCTGGCGGTGAGGGTCAGTCCGGCGCAGTGGCTGCGCGAGGTGCCGTGCGGGGGCCGGACGGGGGGCACGCTGCGGGCGGCCTCCCCGCCGGGCTCGATACGCAGGGTCAGCGCCGGGTCCAGGCCCAGGGCGAGGGCGCCGCGTTCCAGGTGTACGGACAGCAGCCGCCGTGTCCAGCGCCCGCGCCGGTGCAGCGGGCCCACGTCGCGCAGCCGCAGCCCGCGCCAGCGCAGCAGCAGCCGGCCCTGGGCGTCGCGGGCGTCGACGTCCCAGACGTAGTTCCCGGCGCCGAAGTGGCGCTCGCGGCCGTGGACGGTGACCTCGCCCTCGGCGCCCGGGACGGGGCCGGGGGCGCACCACAGCTCCTCGCAGCCCACGGGCAGCAGGCGGCGGTGGGGGACGCATGCCTGGAGGGCGTGGATGGTGGCGTCGTTGCGGCCGGGGCTGCCCAGCAGCAGGCCCTGCGCCTCCCCGGCGCCGAACCAGCCGGCCTCCAGCGCCTGCGGGAGGCGGGCGGTGAGGTGGCGGGCGGCCAGTGCGGTCAGCTCGCCGACGCGGCGGAAGCGGCCGGTGTGGAAGTACAGCGGTCCGTACAACTCCTCGGCGGGGACGGGCTGTTGCCCGTCCTGCGGCGGAGTCACCCCGGCCTGCTCGGGGGCGGCGTCGAGGGGGAAGCGGGCGCGGAAGTGGTCGGCGCCGAAGGCGCTCTCGTCACTGCGCAGCACCACCGACACCGAGCCGTCCTCGACGAGCGCGGCGATACGGACCGTGCGCGGCCCCTCCGCGCCCAGCGTCACCGGCCGCTCCAGCGCCACGTCGCGGGCCAGCCGCAGCGGCATGCCGGCGAGCGCGGAGGCGGTCTGGGCCATGGCCTCCAGTCCGACCACGGCGGGCAGCACGGGCAGCCCGTCGATGCGGTGGTCGGCCAGGTACGGGTCCGAGGCCCCCGACAGGGCGGTGTCCACGACGAGTTCCACGCCGGGGTAGTGCACGCGCGGCTGCCCGAGGAAGCGCCGCGCCTGCCCGGTGGGCGCGGCGTCCAGCGGCGCGGGCGGCAGTCCCATGCGGCCGTGGACGGCGACGGCGGTGGGCAGGGCGGGGGTCTCGGTGAGGCGCAGCAGCAGGTCGATGCCCAGGTCGGCGGGGATGGGGGTGACGTCCAGGCGGGCGAGCTGGTCCAGGACGCCCAGGCGTTCGCCCATGCCGACGCCCGACCAGACCGACCAGTCCAGCACCAGGCTGCGGCAGCCGGGCAGCTCGCGGGCCAACTGCTCGAACTGCTGGCGCAGTTGGCCGTTGGCGAGGGCGTAGTGGCACTCGCCGGGCAGCCCGTAGCGGCCGATGACGGAGCCGAAGCCGACCAGGAGGCGCAGCTTGGTGGGGTCCAGGGCGCCCAGGAGGTGGCGCAGTCCGGCGGTCTTGGGTGCGAGGTGGGCGCGCAGCTGGGCTTCGGTGAGGTCGGTGAAGCGGCGCGGGTCGTTGACGCCGGAGGCGTGGATGAGGGCGGTGACCGGGCCCAGTTCGCGCTGCAGGTCGGCGACGGCGCGGGCGGTGGCGGCCGCGTCGGTGAGGTCGGCGCTGCGGTAGGCGGCCGACAGGCCCCGTTCGGCCAGGCGGTCGAGGTGGGCGCGCAACTGCGGGTCGGCGGCCGGGTCGCTGCGGCCCAGGAGGGCCAGGCGGGTGCCGGTGCGGACGGCCAGGGCGAGGGCGGCCGCGTAGCCCAGGCCCTTGCCGCCGCCGCTGACCAGCAGGACGTCGTTGGGGCCCAGCAGGCGGTCGCCGCCGGTGGGTTCGGGCAGCGCGGTGGTGGCGGGGCGGTGGCAGCGGCCGTCCTCGTCGAGGGCGAGTTCGGTCAGGACGCCGGGGGTGGCGCAGGCCAGGGCGGCCGCGTTGGTCAGGCCCTGCTCGCCGGCGGGGGTGCGCAGGACGGTGATGCCCAGCTCGGGGTGCTCCTGGTGGAGGCTGCCGGCGAAGCCGGAGAGTCCGGAGCCGTGGGTGAGCAGGACGAGCCGGCCGCCCCGTACGGCGGAGGTGACGGCGGTGAGGAAGGCCCCGGCCAGGGCCGGGTTGTCGGCGTCGGGGACGTACAGCAGCTCGGCGTGCCCGTCGGGCGTGCCGGTGAGCACCCGGCGGGCCAGGGCGCCGCGCGGGTCGCTCTCGGCGGCCACGACGGTGACGCGGCCGGGCCGGTCGGCGCGGTCGGCCGGGTACGGGGCGGGCGCGGGGTGCAGTTCCTCGGTGAAGCAGCGCAGCCAGGGCGCCACTCCGGCCGGGGGCTGCTGGGCGCTCTCCCCGGCGGCGGGCAGCTCGCGCAGCACCTCGACGATCTCGCCGAGGGTGGCGTCCGCCATCGTCAACGGGGCGGCGGGGGGCTGGAGTTGAGCTTGACGGGCGGCCTCGGCCAGCAGCTGGGTCACCTTCAGCGAGGACAGGTGCAGATCGCTGAGCAGGTGCGCGTCCGGGCCGATCGCGCCGGGCTCCAGCTCGGTTGCCTGCGCGACCAGCCGCAGCACCAGCGCGGTGAGGTCGCGCTCGGGCTCGCCGCGCCCCTGCTCGGGTACGGGTACGGGGTCGGGCGCGGCCAGGGCGCGGCCGGGGCCCGGTTCGGGGCGGCCGGGGCCCGGTTCGGGGGTGGCGCAGGGGTTGGGGATGAACACCCGCTCGCGCCACGGGTCCACGGGCCGCGCCTCGCGGCCCTCGAAGAGCGCGCCGGTCTCGTGCAGCGCGCCGGCGGCGAAGAGCGCGGCGGCGCTCTCGGCGCGGGCGCGCGAGTCGGTGGCGCCCAGGTCCAGGGAGACGGCCGGGACGGAGGTGGGGGCGGCCAGCCGGGCCAGGGTGCGGCCGGGGCCGACCTCGCAGAAGAGGTCGGCGGTGGGCGCGGCCCGGGTGAGGGCGTTCCAGAAGCGCACCGGGGCGGCCATCTGGACGCAGGTCAGCTCCTCGGCCTCGGCGGCGCTGCGGCAGGGCTCGCCGCTGACGGTGGAGTACAGGCCGGGGCGCGGGGCGCCGAAGGCGGTGGCGCGCACGTGGGGGGCGAAGTTCTTCGCCGCCTCGGCGACGGCCGGGGAGTGGAAGGCGTGGGCGACGTCCAGGGCGGCGGTGGCGATGCCGCGCTCGGCGGCGCGGGCGGCGAGGGCGTCGAGTTCGTCCAGGGGGCCGGCGGCGACGTGGGCGGTGGGGCCGTTGTAGCCGGCGATGACCAGGGAGGTGCCCGAGCACAGGGCGTGCGCGGTGGCCGCGTCGGTGGCCAGGGCGAGCATCCCGGTGTGGGGGGTGCAGCGTTCGGCCATCAACTCGCCGCGCCGTGCGACGAGTTGGGTGCTCTGCTGGGGGGTGAGGGCGCCGGCCCAGACGAGGGCGGCGAACTCGCCCAGGCTGTGTCCGAGGGCCGCCTCGGCCCGTACGCCCAACCGCTCCAGCCAGCGCAGGCCGGCCAGGGAGGCGTGGTGGATGGTGCTCTGCGCGGTGGCGGTGTCCGCGCCCGGCGCCGCGGCCATGGGGTATCCCCTGCTCGAAGAGCTTGGGGAAGGGCGCGCGGTCTCGCCCAGGTCGGCGCCGATGTCGCCCAGGTCGCGGTACAGGGGCGCGCCCTGCCCGGGGAAGAGCAGGGTGACGCGGCCGGGCGCGGCGTTGCCGACCCACAGGCCGGGGCGCGTCGCGACCGCGCCCGGGGCGCAGTCGGCGAGGGCGCGGGCGGCGCTGCGGGCGCGCTCGGTGAGCTGCTCGGGGGTGGCGGCCAGCAGCGCGGCGCGCACCGGGCCCGGGTGGGGCGCGCGGCCCCAGGCGCAGGCGAGGTCGTGCACCTCGGCGTCCGACAGCCGCGGCGCCGCCTGCGCCAGCCGCTCCAGGCGCGCCACCAGCTCCGCGCGGTCCTCGCCGCTGAGGAGGACGACCTCGGTGGCGGGCTGCGCGCGGCGCGCGGGGACGAGGGGGGCGGGGGCGGGGCGGGCGCGCAGGGGGCGGCGGGGCCCGCTGAGGACGAGGTGGGTGTTGATGCCGCCGAAGCCGAAGGCGCTCACCCCGGCGATCCGCTCCCCCGCCTGCCAACTCCTGGCCTCGTCAAGGACGTTGAGGACCGCGCCCGGCGCGGTCAGGCGCGGCTCGGGGTCCTCGCAGCCGGTGGTGGGGGGCAGGACGCCGTGGTGGACGCTCAGCGCCGCCTTCAGCAGCCCGGCCACGCCCGCGGCGGCCTTGGTGTGCCCGATGTTGGCCTTGACCGAGCCCAGGGCGGCGGGGTGGCGGGCGCCGGCGCGCAGGGTGGTGAGGGCGCCCAGTTCGACCGCGTCGCCCACGGCCGTACCCGTGCCGTGGCCCTCCAGCAGTCCCAGCGCCGCCGGGTCGATACCGGCCCGGGCGTAGGCGCGGCGCAGGGCGAGGAGCTGGCCGGGCTCCTCGGGGCGGGTGATGCCGCCGGCGCCGTCGGAGGACATGCCCCAGCCGCGGATCTCCGCGTAGACGCGTACCCCCGAAGCCGCCGCGTCGGCGCTGCGCATCAGGGCGACGACGCCGCAGCCCTCGCCGGGCAGGAAGCCGGTGGGGCGCCGGTCGTAGACGCGCATCGCGTCCTCGGCCAGGGCGCCGATACGGGCGAAGCCGACCAGCTCGAAGGGGTCGAGGCTGATGTCCACGCCGCCGGCCAGGGCCAGGTCCGCGCTGCCCTCGTGCAGCAGCGAGCAGGCGTTGATGACGGCGAGCAGCGAGGAGGAGCAGGCGCCGTCGACGGTGAAGCCGCCGCCGTGGAAGTCGAAGTGGTTGCAGATGCGCCCGGCGATGGTGTTGGCCAGGCCGCCGGCGAGGAAGTCGTCGTCGGGCTCGGGGAAGGGCGCCAGGTAGCGCTGCGCGCCGCGGGCGAGGATCTGCTCGCGCAGCGCGCCCGCCACGCCCTCCTCCTCCAACGTCGCCTCCAGTACGGAGCGCACGTACGGCCAGCGCAGCCGCATGCTCCGCGCCCGGGTGACCTCGCCGGTGAGGGTGTTGCCGATGACGACCGCGACGCGCTCGCGGTCCAGTCCGCTGCCGCCGGGCGCGCCCGCGTCGGCCAGGGCCTTCGCGGCGGTCTCCAGGGCGAGCCAGTGCGCGGGGTCGGTGGAGCGGTGCACGGAGCCGGGCACGCGGAAGGCGGCGCGGTCGAAGGACCAGCCCTCCAGCACGGCGGCCTTGGTGGCGTAGACGCTGTCGGGGCTGGTGCGGGTGGCGTCGAAGTAGTCCTCGACGGCGAGGCGTTCGGCGGGCAGCCGGCGAAAGGCGCGGCGCTTGCGCACGACGAGGTCCCACAGCTGGGCGGGGTCGTCGGCGTCGGGGTAGCGGCAGGCCATGCCCACGACGGCGATACCGTCGTGGGCGGGCGTGCGGGCGGGGTCGGCGGCAGTCAACAGCGCTCCCTCACAGGGCCTGGGCGGCAGCGGCGGGCTGGGGCTGGGGGGCGGGCGCGGCGGCCTCCTGGCGCGGGGCGGGGACGGCGCCCCGGTCGCGCAGGTTGACCGCCAGCAGCACTCCGGCGCGCAGCACGCAGGCGATGATCAGGGCGAAGAACAGGCCGAAGACGATGTGGAAGTGGACCAGCACCCCGTAGACCGCGGCGATCGTCACCCCGAAGACGACCTGGTTGCGCTTGCGGAAGGGCGAGGTGCCGGGGTCGGTGATCATGTAGTTGGTGAACAGGACGAACGCCGGGCCCGTCATCACCAGCAGCGCGCTGAGGGTGGCGACGTCGGTGAAGGCGCCGCGCAGCAGGGCCTGCGCGGCGAAGCCGCCCAGCCAGCCCAGGATCAGCGGGAGCTTCCCGGTGAGCTTGCCGTTGAGCAGGGAGCCCAGCACCAGCACCACCAGCGGCGGAACGGCGTCCACCCAGCCGGTCAGCCACTCGCCGAACTGGTAGGGCGGGGCGATGCCCACCCAGGGGAAGGCCAGCAGCACCACGACGATGCCGAAGTTGCTGGGGTTGAGGACGTGGCGGGCCGCGCCGCGCACCTTCACCCGGATCAGGTACTTGCTGGAGACGCCGACCACGGCGGCCAGCACGGTGGGCCACAGGTTGCTGTTGGCGTACAGCAGCATCGCGCAGGCCAGACCGCCGATGTAGGCGGGCAGGAGGAAGTCGACGAACTCGCCGGCGGGGCGGGCGTAGCGCGGGGAGCGGCGCTGGCCCCAGGCCTCGACCGTCTCCAGCAGCAGTTCGGTCAGGACGGCCGCGGCCACGGAGATGAGCGGGGTGGCGTACGCCTGCTCGAAGCCCAGGACCGTGTGGCCCAGGACGGTGGCGGCGGTGATGGACATCGCGAAGCGGCGCAGTGCCTTGCTGCGGCGGCAGGGCCCGCACGGCGCGGCGGGTTTCGTCGGGCCGGCGGCGGCCTGCGGGGCCGCGCAGGTGTGGATGGTCGTCATGCGCGGACCTCGCGAATCGTTCCGTCGGCGGTCAGGAGCAGGTCGTGCCAGCCCGGCCGCAGGGTGGTGGTGGCGCGGTGGGTGCGGCCCCGGGTGTCGCGCCAGGAGACGTCCACCTTCACCGGTGTCTCGGCCTTGCGGGCGCCCAGGCCGAAGAGCAGTTCGGGGGCGGCGACGCCGCCGTGGCCGCCGGCCGGGTAGAGCTGCTGCTCGCTGACGGCGCCGCCGGGCTTGTGCAGCCGGGCGACGGCGCCGGTGGCCGGGGTGCTCGCGCCGCGGGCGCCGGCGGGCAGGCGCAGGCGCAGGCCCACGAAGTCCCCGGCCTTGGAGCGGTTGTGGTAGAGCACCGACTGGCCCCACTGGTTGGCGGCGACGAAGTCCAGCCGCCCGTCGGCGTCCACGTCCCCCACCGCGAAGCCGCGGGTGACGGCGGTGGAGCCCACGCCGGCCTCCTTGGCCACGTCGACGTAGCGGCCCTTGGCGGTGCGTACGAAGAAGGTGTTGGGGTCGCTGCCGGAGAGGTCGTCGCCGGGCTTGATGTCCGGCCACAGCCCCGGGTGCTTGAGGATGAGGTCGTTGCCCATCGCGGCCTCCTGCAGCTGCGCCCAGCGGGGGGTCTTCCCCTTGACGAAGCCGGTGGCGTGCATGACCTGCGGGTAGCCGGAGTTGTCGAAGTCGGCCGCCGCGACGTCCCAGGTCCAGCCCGAGCGCGACATGCCCATCGACTCGCTGTGGTCGTCGTAGGGGGCCTCGCCGCGGTGCAGCGCCCGGCCCAGCTCCTTGCGCGAGGCGGTGGGCTTGAAGACGAAGTTGGACTCGTGCAGCGCGTAGTCCTCGGTGATGTTGCCGACGACGATGGCGGCCTTGCCGTCGGCCTCCAGGTCGGCGAAGGCCACGCCCATGCCCTTGAAGGAGTCGCGGCCCACCACCTTGGACTTGGGGGTGGTGAAGTGCCGGCTGCCCTTGGCGGTGGCGAAGCGCACCGCGCCGGGCTCGGAGTTGTTGACCAGCAGCCGGTCGGGGGCGAAGTCGTTGGCCTGGTAGACCTCCGGGCGGCCGTCGCCGTCGAGGTCCTGGCTGGCCAGCGCCAGTGTCCAGCCGTGCAGCGGCTTGTCGCCGAAGGCGTCCTCGACCTCGGTGAAGTTCGCCTGCGGGTCGGCGCCCGTACGGCCGGAGGCGAAGCGGAAGACCCGCAGCGAGCCGCCGTTGCCGGCGTTGGACATCGAGGAGGGCATCTGCAGCGAGTCCTGCTCGGCGGTGGGGTCCAGCACGCGGGCGCCGTCGAGGAAGTAGTTGCCGACCACCAGGTCGGGGCGGCCGTCGCCGTCGTAGTCGCCCACCGTCATGGCGTTGGTGTTCCACACCGGGCTGCCCTCGACCAGCTCCCGCGCCACGTACGCCCGCGCGCCGGGCTTCGCGCCGGGGACGCGCATGAACAGCACCGGCGAGCGGCCCCAGTAGTAGACGGCGACGTCCTGCCAGCCGTCCTGGTTGAAGTCGGCGGGCGTGCAGCCCATCGGGGCCGCGTAGGAGGGCATCGGCAGTCCGGTGGCCTGCAGGGTGAAGGGCGCGAAGCGCTTGCCCGTACGGGGCGCGGGGCGCACGGTGACGGTGTCGGTGCGGGTGTCGACCAGGCAGATGTCGCGGGCGCGCGTGCCGCCGTCGGCGGCGAAGACGCCGGCGCCGGCGCCGACCGAGGAGATCCACGAGCGGATGTCGCGGAAGGCCGGGGCGACGGGGCGCACGGTGCGGTCGCCCGCGCGGGTGGGCGCGTTGAGGCCCAGCGGCGCGAAGCTGAAGGGCGCCGCCGCCTGGGCGCGGTCGCGGGCGGAGACGTCCTCGGGCCAGGCCAGGGCCAGGGCGCCCAGGCAGCAGCCCAGGGCGACGGCCTTGACGGCGTGTTCGCGCAGGTGGCGGGAGACGGGGGTCATCGGGGGCTCCGGTCGGGGGAGGCGGCGGGGGCGGGCGCGGAGTCGGTCGCGGGGGCTTTCGTACGGGACCGGGTGGCGCGAAGTCGGAGGCCA
>NZ_JBHSZO010000050.1:0-33428 GCF_042663125.1 Streptomyces polyrhachis
CCCCCGCGCCCCGGCGCCCCCCGCGCGGGGGGCGCCGGGGCGCGGGGGTGTGCGCCCGCGGACCGCGCGATGTCACTGGCCTCTGGTAGGACGGATACGTGAGCAGCGAAGACGACCGGCCCGAGCCCGCCCCGCCGGGGGGCGAGCAGCTTGTGCTCATTCGCGAGACCGTGCGCGAGGGGAGCCGGCCGCGGGCCAAGCCGCGCAGCTGGCGGGGCGCCCCGCTGGCCGCGGAGCGCCCCGTGGCGCGGGTGCTGGTCGACAAGGGGCTCACCCATCTCGACCGCTATTTCGACTACGCCGTGCCCGAGGCGATGGACGCCGAGGCCCAGCCCGGCGTGCGCGTGCGCGTGCGCTTCGGGGCGCGCGTCGTCAAGGGGCGCCGCGAGGGCGGCGAGCTGCACGACGGGTTCGTCATCGAGCGCCTGGCGGCCAGCGACTACCGCGGCCCGCTCGCCCCGCTCGCCCAGGTCCTCTCCCCGGAGCCCGTCCTCACCCCCGAGCTGCTCGACCTGTGCCGGGCCGTGGCCGACCGCTACGCCGGCTCCCTCGCCGACGTCGTCCAGCTCGCCGTCCCCCCGCGCCGCGCGCGCGTGGAGAAGGAGCCCCCCGCCCGCCCCTTCGCCCCGCCCCTCCCGCTGCCCGGCCCCGGCCCCTGGGAGCGCTACGGGACGGGGCCGGAGTTCCTCCAGGCGCTCGCCCGCCGCGGCACCCCGCGCGCCGCCTGGACCGCCCTGCCCGGCCCGCACTGGTCGCAGGAGCTGGCCTACGCGGCCACCGCCGCCCTCTCCTCCGGCCGCGGCGCCCTGGTCGTCGTCCCCGACGGCCGCGCCGCCGCGCGGGTGGACGCGGCCCTCGCCGAGCTGATCGGCCCGGGCCGGCACGTCCTGCTCGCCGCCGAGACCGGCCCCGAGGAGCGCTACCGCCGCTGGCTCGCGGTCAGCCGCGGCAGCGTGCGCGCGGTGGTCGGCACCCGCGCGGCCATGTTCGCCCCCGTGCGCGACCTCGGCCTCGTCGCCCTCTGGGACGACGGCGACAGCAGCCACAGCGAGCAGCACGCCCCCCAGCCCCACGCCCGCGAGGTGCTGCTGCTGCGCGCCGCCCACGAGAAGGCCGCCTTCCTGCTCGGCGGCCACAGTCTCAGCGTGGAGGGCGCGCAGCTGGTGGAGACCGGCTGGGCCCGCCCGCTCGCCGCGAGCCGCGAGCGCGTCCGCCGGGCCGCGCCCCTGGTCCGCACGGTCGGAGAGACCGAGGAGGCCCGCGACCCGGCCGCCCGCGCCGCCCGGCTGCCCTCGCTCGCCTGGCAGACGGCCCGCGAGGGCCTGAAGACCGGCCCCGTGCTGGTCCAGGTGCCCCGGCGGGGGTACGCGCCGAAGCTGGCCTGCGAGCGCTGCCGCGAGGCCGCCCGCTGCCGGTCCTGCGCCGGCCCGCTGGAGAGCCGCGGCGCGCAGGAGCCCCCGCAGTGCGGCTGGTGCGCGCGGGCGGAGGGCGACTGGCACTGCCCGCAGTGCGGCGGCACCCGGCTGCGCGCGCAGATCGTGGGAGCCCGGCGCACCGCCGAGGAGCTGGGCCGCGCCTTCCCCGCCGTCCCCGTCCGCACCTCCGGGCGCGACCACATCCTCGACCGGGTGCCCGACCAGCCGGCCCTGGTGGTCTGCACACCGGGCGCCGAGCCCGTCGCCGAACAGGGCTACGCCGCCGCGCTGCTGCTCGACGGCTGGGCGATGCTCTCGCGGCCCGACCTGCACGCGGGGGAGGAGGCGCTGCGGCGCTGGCTGGACGCCGCCTCCCTGGTACGCCCCGCCGACCGGGGCGGCACGGTCGTGATCGTCGCCGACCCGGCGCTGCGGCCCGTCCAGGCGCTGGTGCGCTGGGACCCGGCCGGCTTCGCGGCGCGGGAGCTGGCCGACCGGGCGGAGCTGGGCTTCCCGCCGGTGGCGCGGATGGCGGCGGTCTCCGCGCCCTCCCAGGCGCTGGCGGACTTCCTGCTCACCGTCCGACTGCCGCAGGACACGGACATCCTGGGGCCCGTCCCGCTGCCCTCCGCCGAGCCCGGCCGGCCGCGCCGCCCCGGCGAGCCGCCGCCGCTCGCGCCGGGCGACGACCCGTGGGAGCGGGCGCTGCTGCGGGTGCGCCCGGGGCAGGGGGCGGAGCTGGCGGCGGCGCTGAAGACCGCTCAGGCGGCCCGGATGGTGCGCCGGGAGGCGGCGCCGGTGTGGGTGCGGATCGACCCGCTCGATCTGGGGTGAGGCCGCTGCCGGCCGCCGCCGAAACGCCCGATGCCCGCGCACGGCGGCGGGCATCGGGCGAGGGGCGGGCGGCGCTCAGGCGCGCGCCGGGAGGGCGTCGCCACGCATCTGCGCGGACTCCTCCCCGTGCGGCTCCCTCAACTCCCGCGACTCACGAGCCGGTCCGGGCAGCCCCGGCTGCGGGCCCACCGGACTCACGGGACTGGAAGCGGGCCGGGCGGCGGGCACGACAGGCAGCGTGCGCGAGCCCTCCGCGGCGCCCTCACCCTGCTGCACGGCCGGACGCCGCGCCCCGTAACGGCGGTGCACCGCCTGCTTGGTGACCCCCAGCGCGGAGCCCACCGCATCCCAGGAGAAGCCCAGTGAGCGGTCGAAGTCCACGGACGCCGTCACCAGCGTCTCCACACTGTCCCGCAGCTCCTGGGCGAGGCGCACGGTGGGGGCGGGCGCGCGTCCGTAGACGACGAAGCCCGCCGGCGTGCCCGCACGCCTCGGCCGGTAGACGTTGCCCAACTGGGCGGTGAGGGTGCGCAGCGCGTCCACCTGCCGGCGGACCCGCTCGATATCCCGCACCAGCACCTGCAGGCTGGCCCGTGCCTGGGCGTCATGGGTTGCGTGGTCGGCCATGAAGGAGAGCCTCTCGAAGCGGCGTCGAATCGCGGGGCCGCCCCTCGGCGATCCACCTGTGCGGGCGGCCCGTTCCGTCAATCTCACTAGAGCAACGCCACAGCCCTCACACGGTCACGCTGCGGGGGCGTACGCACTCCTGTTTCCCGCGCGCCCGCACCTGGCGTGCGCCCCTGGGGCCACGACGCCACGACGCCCGCAGACCGCTGCCACCGGGGCATGCGGTCGCGAGGAACAGCGGGGAGCACGGCCTAGACTGGGGGGCGCTCACGCGCCGCCCAACGAAAGGTCAGCCGACCGCCATGAGGCTCGTCTTCGCCGGTACTCCCGAGGTCGCCGTTCCGTCCCTGGACGCTCTGATCGCCTCCGGCCGGCACGAGGTCGTGGCCGTCGTCACGCGGCCCGACGCGCCCGCCGGGCGCGGGCGGCGGATGGTCGCCAGCCCGGTCGCGGAGCGGGCCGCGGAGGCCGGCATCGAGGTGCTCAGGCCCCGTCACCCGCGCGACGCGGACTTCCAGGCCCGGCTGCGGGAACTGGCGCCGGACTGCTGCCCGGTGGTGGCCTACGGCGCGCTGCTCCCCAAGTCCGCGCTCGACATTCCCGCGCACGGCTGGGTGAACCTCCACTTCTCGCTGCTGCCGGCCTGGCGCGGCGCCGCTCCCGTGCAGCACGCGATCCTCGCGGGCGACGAGATGACCGGCGCCAGCACCTTCCAGATCGAGGAAGGGCTCGACTCCGGGCCGGTGTTCGGCGTCGTCACCGAGGCGGTCCGCCCCACCGACACCAGCGGCGACCTGCTCACCCGCCTCGCCTTCGCCGGCGCCGGACTGCTCTCGGCGACGATGGACGGCATCGAGGACGGCGCGCTCTTCCCGCAGCCCCAGCCCGCCGACGGGGTCAGCCTCGCCCCGAAGATCAACGTCGAGGACGCCGAACTGCACTGGACGGCCCCCGCGATGCGCGTCGACCGGGTCGTACGGGGCTGCGCCCCCGCGCCGGGAGCGTGGACGCTCTTCCGCGGTGAGCGGCTGAAGGTCATGTCCGTCGCCCTGCGCCCCGAGCGCACGGAGTCGGCCCCGGGCCTGCTGGAGACCGCGAAGAACGCGGTGTACGCGGGCACCGGCTCGCACGAGGTCGAGCTGCTGTGGGTGCAGCCGCAGGGCAAGAAGCCGATGAAGGCGGCGGACTGGGCACGCGGGGCGCGCATCGGGGCCGGGGAGCGGCTCGGGGCGTGAGGCTGCCGGGTACGACGTACTCTGACCCCAGACCCGCCCCCGTATCCCCGGAGCACCTTTCGTGAGTGAACGCCCCCGCCGCGCCGCCAAGCCCTACCGCAGGCCCCAGAAGGACCCGGTGCGGATCCTCGCCTTCGACGCGCTGCGTGCGGTGGGCGAGCGGGACGCCTACGCCAACCTGGTGCTGCCGCCGCTGCTGCGCAAGGCGCGCGAGGGCGAGGGCTTCGACGCGCGCGACGCGGCGCTGGCCACCGAGCTGGTCTACGGCACGCTGCGGCGGCAGGGCACGTACGACCGGATCATCGCCCAGTGCGTCGACCGACCGCTGCGCGAGGTGGACCCGCCGGTCCTGGACGTCCTGAGCCTGGGCGCGCACCAGCTCCTCGGTACGCGCATCCCCACCCACGCGGCGGTGTCCGCCACGGTGGAGCTGGCGCGGGTGGTGCTCGGCGACGGGCGGGCGAAGTTCGTCAACGCCGTGCTGCGGAAGATCGCCGCCAGGGATCTGGAGGAGTGGCTCACCGTCGTCGCGCCCCCTTACGACGAGGACCCGGAGGACCATCTGGCCGTCGTGTACTCGCACCCGCGGTGGATCGTCTCCGCGCTGTGGGACGCGCTCGGCGGCGGCCGGGCCGGCATCGAGGACCTGCTGGAGGCCGACAACGAACGGCCCGAGGTGACGCTGGTGGCCCGGCCGGGCCGCGCCACCGTCGAGGAGCTGACCACCCCCGACACCCTGCCGGGACGCTGGTCGCCCTACGCCGTGCGGCTCGCCGAGGGCGGCGAGCCGGGCGCGATCCCGGCGGTCGCCGAGGGCCGGGCCGGGGTGCAGGACGAGGGCAGCCAGCTGGTCGCCCGCGCGCTGGCGGACGCCCCGGTGGAGGGCGAGGACCGGCGCTGGCTCGACGCCTGCGCCGGCCCGGGCGGCAAGGCCGCGCTGCTCGCCGCGCTCGCGGCCCAGCGCGGTGCGGCGCTCGTCGCCTCGGAGAAGCAGCCCCACCGGGCGCGCCTGGTGGAGCGCACCCTCGCCGGCAACCCGGGTCCCTACCAGGTCATCGCCGCCGACGGCACCCGCCCCGCCTGGCGGGAGGGCAGCTTCGACCGCGTACTGGTCGACGTGCCGTGCACGGGCCTGGGCGCGCTGCGCCGGCGCCCCGAGGCCCGCTGGCGGCGCCGGCCGGAGGACCTCGAAGGCTTCGCGCCCCTGCAGCGCGCGCTGCTGCGCGAGGCCCTGCAGTCGGTCCGCGTCGGCGGCGTCGTGGGCTACGCGACCTGCTCCCCGCACCTGGCGGAGACCCGCGCCGTGGTGGACGACGTACTGAAGGACGGCAACGGCGAACTAGTCGACGCCCGCCCGCTGATGCCGGGCGTGGGTGAACTGGGCGAGGGCCCGGACGTCCAGCTGTGGCCGCATGTCCACGGCACGGACGCGATGTACCTCGCGCTGATCCGCCGGATGTCCTGACCCCGACCGCCCCGGCTCCCGCAGGCACGCCTCCGGCTCCTTCGCCGGAGGGCTTGCGGGGCACCCCGCCTGCGCCCCTCGCGGTCGAGCCCACCCGCGCGCCACCTCGCTCATCTGAGCTGTAGGCTCGGAGTCCGCAGTCCCGCCCGACGATCAAGGTCAGCCCGACATGCCGCAGATCAACCCCAGCATCCTGTCCGCCGACTTCGCGCGCCTGGCCGAGGAGGCGGCCAGGGTCCCGGACGCCAACTGGCTCCACGTCGACGTGATGGACTACCACTTCGTCCCCAACCTGACGCTCGGCCTGCCCGTCGTGGAGTCGCTGGCGAAGGCCACGGACATTCCGCTGGACTGCCATCTGATGATCGACGACCCCGACCGCTGGGCCCCGGCCTACGTCGAGGCCGGCGCCGGTTCCGTCACCTTCCACGCCGAGGCGGCCGGCGCCCCCCTCCGGCTGGCCCGCGAGATCAGGGCCAAGGGCGCGCGGGCCGCGATGGCGCTGAAGCCGGCCACCGCCGTGGAGCCGTACGAGGAGATCCTCCCGGAGCTCGACATGCTCCTGATCATGACCGTCGACCCGGGCTTCGGCGGCCAGGACTTCCTGGACCTGACGCTGCCCAAGATCCGCCGCACCCGCGAGCTGATCGCCAGGCACGGGCTGGAGCTGTGGCTGCAGGTCGACGGCGGTATCTCCATGAAGACCATCGAGCGCTGCGCCGAGGCCGGCGCGGACGTCTTCGTCGCGGGTTCGGCGGTCTTCGGGGCCGAGGACCCGGCGAAGGCGGTGAGCGCGCTGCGCGAGGCGGCGGCCGAGGCCACCCGGACGGCTCCCTGGTTCTGCGGGCACTGAACCGGCACTGCACCGGCCCTGCACCGGCCCTGGAAGCGGCACCCGGCCACCACCGAAGAGGCGCACCGGCAGTCGCCGGCCCCAGAGTTCGCCGGGGCTTCGCACAGGGGCCCGGACCTCGGGCTGAACGGCGGCCCGCGCTTCTGACAGGATGAACACACGCGTCGTGCTGTGACGTACGTCGCTCGGCAAAGGTAAGGAGACCGCGGTGTCTACGGGCCGGACGGCTGCGCGGATGGGGCCCGCTGAGCTGGTGCAGGCGGCGGCGATGGCACGCCGCTTCTACCTCGAGGGCAAGTCGAAGATCCAGATCGCCGAGGAGTTCGGCGTCAGCCGCTTCAAGGTGGCGCGGGTGCTGGAGACGGCACTGGAGCGTGATCTCGTCCGGATCGAGATCCGGGTGCCGGCCGAGCTGGACGCGGAGCGCTCCGACGCCCTGCGCGCCCGCTACGGACTGCGGCACGCCGTCGTCGTGGAGTCCCCGGCCGACGCCGCCCAGGGCGGCACGGAGGACCACCCCGACCCGGAGAACCTGGGCGAGGTGGCGGCCGACCTGCTGGGCGAGCTGGTGGCCGAGGGCGACGTCCTGGGCCTGGCCTGGGGGCGCTCCACCATCAACATGGCGGCGGCCCTGCGCCATCTGCCGCCCTGCACGGTCGTCCAGCTCACCGGGGTCTACGACGCCGGCACCGCGGAGCGCGGCTCGGTGGAGGCGGTCCGCCGCGCCGCCGACGTGGCCGGCGGCGAGGCCCACCCCATCTACGCCCCGATGCTGCTGCCCGACGCCGCCACGGCGAACGCCCTGCGCAGCCAGACCGGCGTCGCGCGGGCCTTCGAGTACTTCGACAAGGTCACGGTGGCCGCCGTCTCCATCGGCTCCTGGGCGCCGGGCATCTCCACCGTCCACGACATGCTCTCCGACGAGGAGCGCGAGCAGTACGCCTCGCTCGGCGCCACCGCGGAGATGTCCGCGCACCTCTTCGACGACTCCGGCCGCCGCGTCGGCCGCGACCTGGGGGAGCGGTGCATCACGGTCGAGGCCGACCGGCTGCGCCGTATCCCCGAGGTGGTCGCCATCGCGGGGGGCACGCGCAAGGCGGCGGCGATCGGCGCGGTCCTGCGCTCCGGCCTCGTCACCAGCCTCGTCACGGACACCGCCGCCGCCGACTACCTGCTCAGCAGGTCCCGCCCGCCCGCCAGGCCGGCCCTGGAGCGTGTCGACCCCGACGACCTCTGAGGGCTCCGCACAGGCGGCGAAAGCCGGCGCGGTCCGCGCCCCGTTTCCGACCGGCCGCGGCCATGGGACAATGAAGTACGTGCTCCTCCCCCTGGCCGCATCGCCCGGGGGCCGCCTTTACAAGCGACTGGAAGTTCGGCACGTGCGTTTCCTCAATGACCAGCAGCCCCCGTACGACCTGACCTACGACGACGTCTTCATGGTGCCGTCCCGCTCAGCGGTCGGCTCCCGCCAGGCCGTGGACCTGTCCGCCGCCGACGGCACCGGGACGACGATCCCCCTGGTCGTCGCCAACATGACCGCCATCGCCGGCCGCCGGATGGCCGAGACCATGGCGCGCCGCGGCGGTCTCACCGTCATCCCGCAGGACATCCCGATCGAGGTCGTCGCCGAGGTCGTCTCCTGGGTCAAGCAGCGCGACCTGGTGCTGGACACCCCCATCGTGCTCGACCCCCACTCCACCGTCGCCGACGCGCTCTCCCTGCTGCCCAAGCGGGCGCACGGCGCGGGCGTCGTGGTGCAGGACGGGCGGCCCGTCGGCATCGTCACCGAAAGCGACCTGAGCGGCGTCGACCGCTTCACCCAGCTCTCCGAGGTCATGTCGCGCGACCTGCTGCTGCTGGACGCGGACATCGACCCGCGCGAGGCGTTCAACAGGCTCGACGCCGCCCACCGGCGCCTCGCGCCGGCCGTCGACGCCCAGGGCCGCCTCGCCGGCATCCTCACCCGTAAGGGCGCACTGCGCGCCACGCTCTACACGCCGGCCGTCGACGCCGCCGGCCGACTGCGGATCGCCGCCGCCGTGGGCATCAACGGCGACGTGGCCGCGCGCGCCAAGCAGCTGCTCGACGCCGGTGTCGACACGCTGGTGGTGGACACCGCCCACGGCCACCAGGAGTCCATGATCAGCGCGCTGCGGGCGGTACGGGCGCTGGACCCGCAGGTGCCGGTGGTGGCGGGCAACATCGTCGCCGCCGAGGGCGTACGGGACCTGATCGAGGCCGGCGCGGACATCATCAAGGTCGGCGTCGGACCCGGCGCCATGTGCACCACCCGCATGATGACCGGCGTGGGCCGTCCGCAGTTCTCCGCGGTGCTCGAATGCGCCGCCGAGGCGCGCAAGTTCGGCAAGCACGTCTGGGCCGACGGCGGGGTGCGCCACCCGCGCGACGTGGCGATGGCGCTGGCCGCCGGCGCCTCCAACGTGATGGTCGGCTCCTGGTTCGCCGGGACGCACGAGTCGCCCGGCGACCTCCAGCAGTCCGCCGACGGACGGCTCTACAAGGAGTCCTTCGGTATGGCCTCCGCCCGCGCGGTGCGCAACCGCACCTCGGAGGAGTCGGCGTACGACCGGGCCCGCAAGGGGCTCTTCGAGGAGGGCATCTCCACCTCGCGGATGTTCCTCGACCCCGCGCGGCCGGGCGTGGAGGACCTGATCGACTCGATCATCGCGGGCGTCCGCAGCTCCTGCACCTACGCCGGCGCCTCCTCGCTGGAGGAGTTCCACGACAAGGCCGTGGTCGGGGTGCAGTCCGCCGCCGGCTACGCGGAGGGCAAGCCGCTGCACGCCTCCTGGCAGTGACACCGTACGGGCGCGGGCCCACCCCTGATCAGGGGTGGGCCCGCGCCCGTACGCCGTGCGCGTCAGCGCGGGAGCACCGACTCCAGCGCCTTGAGCAGCTCCGCGTCCTCCGGCTCGGTGCGCGGGCGGAAGCGCGCCACGACCTCGCCCTCGGGCGAGATCAGGAACTTCTCGAAGTTCCAGGTGACGTCCCCGGCCTCGCCGGCGGCGTCCTCGGCCCGCGTCAGCACCTCGTACAGCGGGTGGCGGCCCTCGCCGTTGACCTCCAGCTTCTCGAACACGGGGAAGCTCACCCCGTAGTTCGCCGAGCAGAAGGTCGCGATCTCCTCCGCGGTCCCGGGCTCCTGGCCGCCGAACTGGTTGCACGGGAAGCCGGCCACCGTGAAGCCGCGCTCCGCGTAGCGCTCCTGCAGCCGCTCCAGCCCCTCGTACTGCGGGGTCAGGCCGCACTTGGACGCGACGTTGACCGCCAGCACCGCCTTGCCCCGGTAGTCGGCCAGCGACGCCGCCTCGCCGGACAGTGTGCGCAGCCCAATGTCGTAGACAGACATCCTTGAAGTCCTCCCTCGCCCCCGTGATCTACTTCCGTGTATGAGACTCGACGATCTCGATGAGCGGATCGTACGCGCCCTCGCCGAGGACGCCCGACGCTCCTACGCCGACATCGGCGCCGAGGTCGGCCTCTCGGCCCCCGCCGTGAAGCGGCGCGTGGACCGGCTGCGCGACTCCGGTGCCATCACGGGCTTCACCGTGAAGGTCGACCCGGCGGCGCTGGGCTGGTCCACGGAGGCGTTCGTGGAGGTCTACTGCCGCGGCAAGACCTCCCCGGAGGACATCCGCGACGCCCTGATCGGCTACCCCGAGGTGGCCTCCGCATCCACCGTGACGGGGGAGGCGGACGCGGTGGTGCAGGTCTTCGCCTCCGATGTGCGCCACTTCGAGCGGGTGCTGGAGAAGATCGCGGGGGAGTCGTTCGTGGAGCGTACGAAATCGGTACTGGTGCTTTCCCCTTTGCTCAGGCGGTACAGCTCGGGTTCGCCCACCTAGGACGCCCCGTCCGGCGCAACGAATCACCGGATCCGGCGCTCAAGACGCAACGAACACGGGGTCGGGACGCAAGAGAGGGGCCTTGGCCGCCGCGGTGCGGGGCGCGTACCGTCGATCTGGTCACCCATACGCCACTTGTGAGGTCCCCCATGCCTGTGCGCATAGCGCTCTACCAGGGCCCCGGCGGAGTGCCCCGGAGCGTCCGGGAGAACCTCGCCGCCCTCGACAGGGCCGCCCGCACCGCCGCCGCCGGCGGCGCCCGGCTGCTCCTCACCCCCGAGCTGTGGCTCACCGGCTACGCCCTCGGCGACACGGTCTCCGAGCGCGCCGAGCACGTGGAGGGCCCCAGCGCCCGCGCCATCGCAGGCATCGCCGCCGAGCACGGGCTGGCCATCGGCTACGGCTACCCGGAGCGCGCCGGGGACGCGGTGCACAACTCCGTCCAGCTGATCAGCCCGCACGGCTGCCGGCTGGTCAACTACCGCAAGACCCACCTCTTCGGCGACTACGAGAAGAAGCACTTCACACCGGGTGGGAACCTCGTCGTCCAGGCCGACTACGCCGGTCTGCGCATCGGCGTGCTGGTCTGCTACGACGTGGAGTTCCCCGAGGCCGTACGGGCCCACGCCCTCGCCGGCACGGAACTGCTGCTGGCCCCCACCGCGCTGATGCGGCCCTACGAGATCGTGCCCAACACGATCATCCCGGCCCGCGCCTGGGAGAACCAGCTCTACCTCGCCTACGCCAACCGCTCCGGCCCCGAGGGCGATTTCCACTTCGCCGGACTGAGCTGCCTGGCCGCCCCCGACGGGACGGTCCGGGCCCGCGCCGGACTCGGCGAGGACCTCGTCCTCGCCGACGTCGACCCCGGACTGCTCGCCGCCTCGCGCGCGGAGAACACCTACCTCGGCGACCGGCGCCCGGAGCTGTACCGGCCCCTGGCCTGACCGCCGCGCCGCCCCGCGCGCCCACCACCTCCCCGGCCTCCTCGTACGAGAGCCGCCCACGCCTGCCCGAGAAGCCTGCCCCACGCCTGCCCGAAGAAGGAGAGCCGCCCCCATGACGTCCACGGTGCCCACGGCCGTCCACGCCACCGACGACGCCGCCCCCGCCAAGCCGATCACGATGTTCGGCCCGGACTTCCCCTTCGCCTACGACGAGCACCTCGCCCACCCGGCGGGCCTCGGGCAGATCCCGGCGACCGAGCACGGCACCGAGGTCGCCGTCATCGGCGGTGGCCTCTCCGGCCTCGTGGCCGCGTACGAGCTGATGAAGATGGGCCTGAAGCCCGTCGTCTACGAGGCCGACCAGATCGGCGGCCGGCTGCGCACCGTCGGTTTCCCCGGCTGCGACGACGAGCTGACCGCCGAGATGGGCGCGATGCGCTTCCCGCCGTCCTCCACCGCGCTGCAGTACTACATCGACCTGGTGGACCTGGAGACGACGCCCTTCCCCAACCCGCTGGCCCCCGACACCCCCTCCACCGTCGTGGACCTCAAGGGCGAGTCGCACTACGCCGAGACCGTCGAGGACCTGCCGCAGGTCTACCGCGACGTGGCCGCCGCGTGGAACGCCTGCCTGGAGGAGGGCGCCGACTTCTCCGACATGAACCAGGCCATCCGCGAGCGCGACGCCCAGCGCATCCGCGAGATCTGGGGCCGGCTGGTGGAGAAGCTCGACAACCAGACCTTCTACGGCTTCCTCTGCGAGTCGGAGTCGTTCAAGTCCTTCCGCCACCGGGAGATATTCGGCCAGGTCGGCTTCGGCACCGGCGGCTGGGACACCGACTTCCCCAACTCCATCCTGGAGATCCTGCGCGTCGTCTACACCGAGGCCGACGACCACCACCGCGGCATCGTCGGCGGCAGCCAGCAGCTGCCGCTGCGGCTGTGGGAGCGCGAGCCCGGCAAGCTCGTGCACTGGGCGCGGGGCACCTCGCTGGCCGCGCTGCACGAGGAGCGCACGCCGCGCCCCGCGGTCACCCGCCTGACCCGCACCGCCGGCAACCGCATCACCGTCACCGACGCCTCCGGCTCCGTGCGGACGTACAAGGCGGCGATCTTCACCGCCCAGTCCTGGATGCTGCTGTCGAAGATCGACTGCGATGACGCGCTGCTGCCGATCGACCACTGGACGGCCGTCGAGCGCACCCACTACATGGAGTCCTCGAAGCTGTTCATCCCTGTCGACCGGCCGTTCTGGCTGGACAAGGCAGTCGACGACAAGGGGGAGCCGACGGGGCGCGACGTCATGTCGATGACGCTCACCGACCGGATGACCCGGGGCACCTACCTGCTGGACAACGGGCCCGACCGGCCCGCCGTGATCTGCCTGTCCTACACCTGGTGCGACGACAGCCTGAAGTGGCTGCCGCTCTCCGCGAACGAGCGGCTGGAGGTCATGCTGAAGTCGCTGCGGGAGATCTATCCCAAGGTCGACATCCGCAAGCACATCATCGGCGACCCGGTGACCATCTCCTGGGAGAACGAGCCCTACTTCATGGGCGCGTTCAAGGCCAACCTGCCCGGTCACTACCGCTACCAGCGGCGGCTGTTCACCCACTTCATGCAGGACCGGCTGCCCGCCGACAAGCGCGGCCTCTTCCTCGCCGGGGACGACATCTCCTGGACGGCCGGCTGGGCCGAGGGCGCCATCCAGACCGCCGTCAACGCGGTCTGGGGCGTGATGCACCACCTCGGCGGCACCACCGACCCGGCCAACCCCGGCCCGGGCGACGTCTACGACGAGATCGCCCCGGTCGAACTGCCCGAGGACTGAGCACGCGGGTCCGGCCCCCGCCGCGGGGGCCGGACCCGTTGTCGCGGTTCAAGGGGGCGGGGCTCGGAGCAGACCCTAGTTCCGCCCGCCCCGGCTCCACCGCTGCGCGCTGAGCGTCGTCCGTCCGCCCGCGAGCCGGTCCGCGAGCGGCTGGACGGGCCCCAGGGCCTCCGCCGGCGGCGCGCCGACGACCGCGACGAGCCCTGTGGTACGGGCTCCGCTGTCGTCGACCAGCGCCGCCACGAACTCCACGCGGCTGTCTGAACCGGCCTCCGGGAGGGGCGGTCCCGTGTCGCGCGGGTCCCACTGACCCGTCACCAGCGCGTTCGGCGCGTCAGGGTCGCCCGAGGGCGCGGTCGAGCAGGACGACCGCCCGGAAGGCCGTGACCTTCCGGTAGAGGCCCGCTCGCCAGTAGGGCTCCCCGTCCGCGAAGCGCTCCGCGGCGGCGCGGTCGGCCGCCTCGACGACGTGCACGCTCCCGGTGTGCTCCTCGCCGTCCTCGGACAGCGTGGGCCCGCGCAGGACCAGCCGGTCGGCGAACCGGTCCATGGAGGACCAGTGCTCCTCGGCCAGGTCGTACATCTCGTCCCCGAGCCCCGGTGTGTCCATACGACCGCCGGCTGCGTCCGCCGGCCAACTCGATACAGGCCCTAGCGCTGCCCCGGCACGCGCAGCGGGGTCAGCAGGCAGCGGCCCACCAGGCCGACGCTCTGATCGAGGCGGCGCGTGAACTCCCCGTACACCCCGGGGAGTTCACGCAGGGGCCAGAGCGCGCACGAGGTCGCCCAGGCGGCGTCGCGGCCCTTCTCCAGGCTCCACGCACCGAGCAGGTGCGTCAGCGGATCGGCCACGTCCAGCAGGTCGGGGCCCGGCATCAGCTCCTCGCGGATCCGCTCCTCCAGCCGCTCCAGCACGGCCCCGACCCGCTCGAAGTCGCCGCGCATCGCCTCCGGATCGCGGCCGGCGCGATGGCAGGCCGCGACCATCGAGAGCGGCAGGTCGTGGCCGACATGGGCGTTGATCCCGGCCAGCGCGAACTGCAGCGGATGGATCCCCCCGTGCCGCCTGGCCTGGAACAGCGGCCGCCAGCAGGCGGGCGGCCGCCGGCCGGCGTCGGCGACCGCCGCCAGATAGCGCTCCGCGAAGTCCACCGCCAGCCAGGCGGCGGCCGGGGCGTCGGCGAACCCCCCGGCGGCCAACTGCTCCCCCACCTCCCGGGTGACCCGCAGATACACGCCGTTGAAGACCGCCACGCCGTCCTCCGGCGGCAGGGCGGCGCCCAGCGCGCGCATCCGCGCCACCACCGCGTCCAGCGCGGGGGCCTGCTCCAGTGGCTCCAGTGACGTCATGTGAGTAACGATGACAGACGGTGACCACCGCGGTCATCACCCGCTCGGGGGACTCCGGCGCGCATCCGGAGCCAGGGGCGTACGGGCGCGCGGTGCGGCGCGCGGCGGCGTGGGGAAGCGGTCCGGCGCGGCACGCAGGCGGCTGCGGGCGCGTGATCCGGCACACATCGGGGATTGGCCGCCCGGGCGGCGTGGCAGACTGGACGCGTACCAGTGACAACGCAAGCGCACTCCGGGGTCGGTGAAAGTCCGAACCGGCGGTTACAGTCCGCGACCCGTCCGCCGCCAGCGGTCGGTTGACCAGGTGAAACTCCTGGACCGACGGTTAAAGTCCGGATGGGAGGCAGTGCGCGGCGGATGGCACGGGTGCGCCGCCGCCCAGGCCGTCCCCCGACGGCCGTGCCCCGGCGTCTCCCTGTGCGCTCCGCTTCCAGACGTCGGTTTTCCGACAGCCCCGGAGTCCTTGCCCGAAGCGGCAGGAGGACCCGGTGGCCACCACCGTCGAAGCAGCGGCGATGCGCCGCGCCATCTCCCTGGCCGCCCTGGGCCTGGGCCGCACCAGCCCCAACCCCGCCGTCGGCTGCGTCGTCCTCGACGCCACCGGTCGGATCGCCGGCGAGGGCCACCACCGGCGCGCCGGCGGCCCGCACGCCGAGATCCACGCCCTCGCCGCCGCGGGGGAGCGCGCCCGCGGCGGCACCGCGCTCGTCACGCTGGAGCCCTGCAACCACACCGGCCGCACCGGCCCCTGCGCCCAGGCGCTGATCGACGCCGGTATCGCCCGCGTCGTCTACGCCGTCCCCGACCCCACACCCACCGCCACCGGCGGCGCCCGCACCCTCGCCGCCGCCGGAATGGACGTCGAGGGCGGGCTGCTCGCCGCCGAGGCCGCCGCCGGCAACGAGGCCTGGCTCACCGCC
Source organism: Streptomyces polyrhachis (assembly GCF_042663125.1). Classification (NCBI taxonomy): domain Bacteria; kingdom Bacillati; phylum Actinomycetota; class Actinomycetes; order Kitasatosporales; family Streptomycetaceae; genus Streptomyces; species Streptomyces polyrhachis. Next base: position 15,344 of record NZ_JBHSZO010000050.1, read on the forward strand.
GTACGACTGCGCCGCCCCTACGTCCTGTGGAAGTACGCCGCCACGCTCGACGGCCGCAGCGCCGCCGCCGACGGCACCAGCCGCTGGATCACCTCGCCCGCCGCCCGCGCGGACGTGCACCGGCTGCGCGCCGAGGCGGACGCCGTCGTCGTGGGCGCGGGCACCGCCCGCAGCGACGACCCCCACCTCGCCGTCCGCGGCTTCGAGGGCCCCGCCCCACAAGACCCGCACGAGGCGACCGGGGGGATCAGCCAGCCGCTGCGGGTCGTCCTCGACACCGAGGGCAGCGCGGTACGGCCGGGCGCGCGGATCCTCGACGACGCGGCCCCCACCCTGCTCGCCGTCGCGCAGGACGCCGATACGGCGGCGCTCGCGGACACCCCCGCGGACGTACTGCGCCTGCCGCGCGCCGCGGACGGCCGCGGCCTGGACATCCCGGCGCTGCTCACCGCCCTCTACGGGCGCGGCGTGCGCTCCGTACTGCTGGAGGGCGGACCCACCCTCGCCGGTGCGTTCCTCGCCGCCGGCGCCGTCGACAAGGTCGTCGGCTACCTCGCCCCCGTCCTGCTCGGCGCGGGCCCCGCCGCCCTCGCCGACGCCAACATCGCCACCCTCGCCGACGCGTTGCGCCTGGACGTGACCGGCGTCGACCGCCTCGGACCGGACCTGCGGATCACCGCCGTCCCGGTCGCCACCCACACCACCTCTGGGGAGAACTGACGTGTTCACCGGCATCGTCGAAGAACTGGGCGAGGTCGTCGCCGTCGAGGAGCTGGGCGACTCGGCCCGCTTCACGCTCCGCGGCCCCGTCGTCACCGAGGACGCCAAGCACGGCGACTCCATCGCCGTCAACGGCGTCTGCCTGACCGTCGTCACCGCCGGCGGCGGCACCTTCACCGCGGACGTGATGGACGAGACGCTGAAACGCTCCAGCCTCGGCGACCTCACCCCCGGCTCCCGCGTCAACCTCGAACGCCCCACGCAGGTGGGCGGCCGACTCGGCGGCCACCTGGTGCAGGGCCACGTCGACGCCACCGGTACGGTGCGCCGCCGCGAGCCCTCCGAGAACTGGACCGTGGTCACCGTCTCCCTGCCACCGCACCTCGCGCGCTACGTGGTGGAGAAGGGCTCCGTCACCGTCGACGGCGTCAGCCTCACCGTGGTCGAGGCGGGCGACGACTTCTTCACCATCAGCCTCATCCCCACCACCCTGGACCTGACCACCCTGGGCTTCAAGCAGCCCGGGGAGCGGGTCAACCTCGAGATCGACGTCATCGCCAAGTACGTCGAGCGGATGCTCGGCGCCCGTACCCCCCAGCAGGCCCTTACCGAGGAGAGTGCCAAGTGAGCGCTCTGGACTGGCTGGACGGCACCGCCTTCACCGCCTTCGACCAGAGGATCATCTGGTCCGACCTGATCGGCAACGTCCTGGGCCTGGGCGCCCTGGCCCTCGGCTGGCGCCGCTCGGTCCTGGCCTGGCCCGCCCAGCTGCTCTCCGGGCTGGTGCTCGTGGCGGCCTACTGGCACGCGCACCTGAGCGGCGGCGTGGGCAAGCAGCTGCTGGTGATAGTCGTGGCGCTGTGGGGCTGGTGGCAGTGGCAGCGCGGCCGGCGCGACTCCGGCACGGTGGAGGTCCGCTTCGCCTCCTGGCGCGAGCGCGCCGTGATGGTCGCGGCCCTCGCGCTGGGCACCGCGGCCCTCGCCCTGTTCTTCGAGGCCAACCCCGGGATGTCCTGGGACCCCTGGCCCGACGCGTACATCTTCGTGGGCAGTGTGGTGGCGATGGTCGCCATGGCCCGCGGCCTGGTGGAGTTCTGGCTGGCGTGGCTGGCCGTCGACCTCGTCGGCGTCCCCCTGGCCTTCAACGGCGGCCTCGCCTTCTCCGCCCTCGTCTACCTCCTCTACGGCGTGCTCGTCCTGCTGGGTCTGCGGACCTGGTGGACCGAGAGCCGCCCCGCACCCCCCACCGAGCCGCCCACCGGGGCCGCCGAGGGCGCAGCCCCCGGCCCCGCCGGTCTGGAAGGAGCCACCGCATGAGCATCGCCGCCCCGCCGGCCGAGGACCTGGCGCTGGACAGCATCGAACGGGCGATCGCTGAGATCGCCGCCGGCCGCCCCGTCGTGGTCGTCGACGACGAGAACCGCGAGAACGAGGGCGACCTCGTGGTCGCCGCCGAGCTGGTCACACCCGAGATCGTGGCGTTCATGATGCGCCAGTGCGGCGGCCTGATCTGCGTGCCGATGGAGGGCGCGGACCTCGACCGCCTCGAACTGCCGCAGATGGTCGGCCAGAACACCGAGTCGATGAAGACGGCCTTCACCGTCACCGTGGACGCCTCCCCGGCCCACGGCGTCGGCACCGGCATCTCCGCCGCCGACCGCGCCACCACCATCGGCCTGCTCGCCGACCGCGCCGCCGTCGCCGGCGACTTCGTCCGACCGGGCCACATCTTCCCGCTGCGCGCCCGCGAGGGCGGCGTCCTGACCCGCCCCGGCCACACCGAGGCCGGCGTGGACCTGGCGCGCCTGGCCGGCCTGGCGCCGGCCGCGGCGATCGTGGAGATCGCGGGGGAGAAGGGCGAGATGCTGCGGCTGCCCGAGCTGGTCGCCTTCGCCCGCCGCCACGAGCTGGCCATCGTCTCCATCGAGGACCTGATCACCCACCGCCGCGCCACCGGGGCCGCCGCCGCGCCGGCCGCCGTCCCCGAGCCCGGCCCCCTCGTCCACCGCGAGGCCGAGACCCGGCTGCCCACCGCCGAGGGCGAGTTCCGGGCGTACGGCTACCGCTCGGCCGCCGACGGCGTCGAGCACATCGCCCTGGTCGCCGGGGACGTCACCGGCGGCCAGGACGTACTGGTGCGGATGCACTCCGAGTGCCTGACGGGCGACGTCTTCGGCTCCCACCGCTGCGACTGCGGCCCCCAGCTGCGCGAGTCGCTGCGCCTGGTCGCCGAGGCCGGCCGCGGCGTGGTGGTCTACCTGCGCGGCCACGAGGGGCGCGGCATCGGCCTGCTGTCGAAGCTGCGCGCCTACGAACTGCAGGAGCGCGGCCGTGACACCCTCGACGCCAACCTGGAGCTCGGCCTGCCCGCCGACGCCCGCGACTACGCGGCCGGCGCCGCGATGCTCGCGGACCTGGGCGTGCGCGGGGTGCGGCTGATGACCAACAACCCCGCGAAGGCGCGGGCCCTGGAGGAGTACGGCCTGCGGGTCGTCGCCCGCGAGCACATGCCGGTGGGCGCCGGCGAGCACAACCTGCGCTACCTGCGCACCAAGCGGGACCGGATGGGCCACGACCTCCCCTGGCTGGACGCCGAGCCCCTCTCGGCGTGCGGCAGCCAGTAGCCCGTACGGACAGCCCGCACGAACAGCCCGCACGAACGACGCAGCGAACCACCGACCCACGAACGACAAGCGTGACCAGAGGAGAGCCGTGAGCGGCAAGGGTGCCCCCGAACTGACCGTGAAGAACTGCCAGGACCTGCGCGTCGCCGTGGTCGCCGCCCAGTGGCACGAGCAGGTGATGGACGGCCTCGTCGGCGGCGCCCTGCGCGCCCTGCACGAGCTGGGCATCGACGAGCCGACCCTGCTGCGCGTCCCCGGCAGCTTCGAGCTGCCCGTGGTGGCCAAGGCGCTGGCGGACCGCGGCTACGACGCGGTGGTCGCCCTCGGTGTGGTCATCCGCGGCGGCACCCCCCACTTCGACTACGTCTGCCAGGGCGTCGCCACCGGCCTCGTCCAGGTCTCCGTCGACACCGGGGTGCCCGTCGGCTTCGGCGTGCTGACCTGCGACGACGAGGCGCAGGCGCTGGCCCGTGCGGGGCTGGAGGGGTCGGTGGAGGACAAGGGCCACGAGGCCGTGACGGCGGCCGTCGCCACCGCGACCACCCTGCGTTCAGTATCCGAACCGTGGCGCTGAGCACCGCCCCCTACCACGTAAGCTGACCCCACCATGGCCAACAAGACATTCGAGGAGCTCTTCGCCGAGCTCCAGAAGAAGGCGGCTGCCGGCGACCCGGCGACCTCCCGCACCGCCCAGCTCGTCGAGCAGGGCGTGCACGCCATCGGCAAGAAGGTCGTCGAGGAGGCGGCCGAGGTGTGGATGGCCGCCGAGTACGAGGGCGCGGACCGCACCGCCGAGGAGATCTCGCAGCTCCTCTACCACCTCCAGGTGATGATGCTGGCCCGCGGCGTCTCCCTGGACGACGTCTACGCCCACCTCTGACCGGCTCCGCCCGCGAGACCGGCCGGGCCCGTCCGGCGCCCCAGGCAGCACCAGGTAGAACCAGGTAGAACCAGGAAGAAGAGGACCGACACCATGCTGCGCATCGCCGTCCCGAACAAGGGTGCCCTCTCCGACCCCGCGTCGGCGATGCTCCATGAGGCCGGCTACCGCCAGCGCAAGGACCGCCGCGAACTCGTCCTGGTCGACGCGGCCAACGAGGTCGAGTTCTTCTTCCTGCGCCCCCGCGACATCGCCGTCTACGTCGGCTCCGGCCGGCTCGACATCGGCATCACCGGCCGCGACCTGCTCCTGGACTCCGGCGCCGCCGCCGAGGAGATCATGCAGCTCGGCTTCGGCGGCTCGACCTTCCGCTACGCCACCCGCCCGGGCACGGCCCAGGAGGTCACGGAGTTCGGCGGCATGACGGTCGCCACCTCCTTCGCCGGCCTGGTCGCCAAGCACCTCGCCGAGCACGGGGTCGACGCCTCCGTCGTCCGGCTGGACGGCGCCGTGGAGACCGCCATCCAGCTGGGCGTGGCGGAGATCATCGCCGACGTGGTGGAGACCGGGACCACGCTGCGCCAGGCCGGACTGGAGATCATCGGGGAGCCGATCCTGAAGTCCGAGGCAGTCGTCGTCCGCCGCGCCGGGGCGGGCGTGGAGGAGCCGAAGGTCCAGCAGTTCCTGCGCCGGATGCAGGGCGTCCTGGTCGCCCGCCGCTACGTGATGATGGACTACGACATCCGCGCCGAGCACCTGGAGAAGGCCGTCGCCCTCACCCCGGGCCTGGAGTCGCCGACCATCTCCCCGCTGCACCACGAGGGCTGGGTGGCGGTGCGCTCGATGGTCCCGGCCGTGGAGGCGCAGCAGATCATGGACGAGCTGTACGAGCTGGGTGCGCGGGCGATCCTGACCACGAACATCCACGCCTGCCGGATCTGACCGGCGAGCCGTACACCCATGGACCCCGCCGTGAACCCCCCGTCGAACTCCCCTGCGAACCCCGCCGCGCCGGGCGGCCCGCCCGCCCTGCCCGTCACCTTCCGCCCCACCCGCACCCGCCTCGTGCTGCTGACGGCCGGGGCCGCGGCCTGCGCGCTGATCTGCGTGATCAGCTTCCTGCTGCCGCTGGGGCCCGGGGAGCGGAGCAGTTTCATCCTCACCGGTCTGCTGATCCTGGGCGTACTGGCGCTGCTCAGCCGCCCGCACGTCACCGCCGACGCCGAGGGCGTGACGGTCACCAACCTGACCCACCGCCGCCGGCTGGCCTGGGCGCAGATCGTCGCCGTCCACCTGCGCCCCGGCGACCCGTGGGTGACGCTCGACCTCTCCGACGGCACCAGCCTGCCGGTGATGGGCATCCAGCCGGGCATCGCCCGCGAGCACGCGCTCCACGACGCCCGCGCCCTGCGCGCGCTGGTGCAGAGCCGCGGCACCGCGGCGGCGGGGGCGTAGAACCGCGCGTTCGGCCCCTCCCGCGACCCCGTACGCCCGGAGCCCCTGCCCCAGGCACCGCTTCCTTGATTACCCTGTAGTCGAAACGGCGTCCCGCACGCCGCCCCCCCTTTTCCACCCACGACCCGAGGAGTGACTCCCTCAAGCCGATGGACGGTTCGTCCGGTAGTACCAGCGTCGCCTCACCCCACGAGGCGGCGACATGACCACCCCGCTGCTGCTGCTCGCCGCAGCCTTCGCCCTGATCCTCGCCAACGGCTTCTTCGTCGCCGCCGAGTTCGGGCTCGTCACCGTGGAGAGAGCGCAGGCCGTACGGGCCGCCGCGGCCGGCGACCGGCGCGCCCGCAAGGTCGTCACCGCGCTGCGTGAACTCTCCTTCCAACTCTCCGGCACCCAGCTGGGCATCACGATCACCTCCCTGGTCGTCGGCATGCTCGCCGAGCCGGCCCTCGGCGGGCTGCTGCACGGCCCGCTCACCGCGACCGGACTCCCCGAGGGCGTCGTGCACGCCCTGGCGCTGGCGCTCGGCGTACTCATCGCCTCCGGGGTGCAGATGGTCGTCGGCGAGCTGGTGCCGAAGAACTGGGCGGTCTCGCGCCCGATGGACGTGGCCCGCTTCGTGGCCGGCCCCCAGCACGCCTTCGCCCGCTTCTTCCGCCCGCTGATCACCCTGCTCAACAACGTCGCCAACCGCGTGGTGCGGCTGCTGGGCGTGGAGCCGACGGAGGAGCTGGCCTCCGCGCGCACCCCCGGCGAGCTGGTCTCCCTCGCCCGCCACTCCGCACGGGCGGGCGCCATCGAGGAGGACACCGCCGACCTGTTCGTACGGACCCTGTCCCTCGGCGGCCTCACCGCCCAGCACGTGATGACACCGCGGGTGCGCGTCAGCGCCCTGCAGACGGACGCCACGGCGGCCGACGTGCTCAACCTGACCCGGGCCACCGGGCTCTCCCGCTTCCCCGTCTACCGCGAGCGGCTGGACGAGGTCGTCGGCATGGTCCACCTCAAGGACGCCCTCGCCGTCCCGGCGCACGAGCGGCTCTACGTCCCCGTCGGCCGGATCGCCAAACCGCCGATGCTCGTCCCCGAGACGCTGCCCGTCCAGCCGCTGCTGGTGCGGCTGCGCGGGGAGCAGCCGATGGCGGTGGTGGTCGACGAGTACGGCGGCACCGCCGGCGTCGTCACCCTGGAGGACATCGTCGAGGAGCTGGTCGGCGAGGTCCGCGACGAGCACGACCGCGAGGGCGCCTCGGTGCCCGACCTGCGCCCCCTGCCCGCCTGCGAGGACGGGGGCTCGGCCTGGGAGGCGGACGGCGGCTGCCGCGTCGACGCGCTGCGCCGCATCGGGCTGCCCGTCCCCGACGGCCCGTACGAGACGGTGGCCGGCCTCGTCGCCGACCTGCTGGGGCGCATTCCCGTGCCGGGCGACACCGCGGCCCTGCCCGCCGCCCCCGGCTGGCGGCTGGCGGTGCGCCGGGTGGAGCACCACCGCGCGGAGACCGTCCGCGTCGTCCGTACCGCAGCCGCCGGGGACGGCGCCGGGCCGGGCAGGTCCGTACCGGGCGGGTCCGGCCAGGGCGGGGGAGTGCGGTCATGAGCCTGCTGCAACTCCTCTTCGCCGTGCTGCTGGTGCTCGCCAACGGCTTCTTCGTCGGCGCCGAGTTCGCCCTCGTCTCCGTGCGCCGCAGCCAGATCGAGCCGCGCGCGGCGGCCGGCTCCGCCCGTGCCCGCCGGGTGCTGTACGGGCTGGAGCACCTGCCGCAGATGATGGCGGCGGCGCAGTTCGGCATCACCGTCTGCTCGCTCACCCTGGGCGCCGTCGCCGAGCCCACCGTGGCGCGGCTGCTGGAGCCGCTCTTCGAGGCCGCGCACGTACCGCACCAACTGGTGCACCCGCTGGGCTTCCTGATCGCGCTGACCGCCGTGGTCTGCCTGCACCTGGTGATCGGCGAGATGGTGCCCAAGAACCTCGCCATGGCGGCCCCGGAGCGCACCGCGCTGTGGTTCTCGCCGGGGCTCGTCGCCTTCGCCCGGCTGACCCGCCCGGTGACGGTCCTCCTCGCCGCCTGCGCCACGCTGGTGCTGCGGCTGTTCCGGGTGGAGGCCAGGGACGAGGTCGAGGCGGTCTACACCAGCGAGCAGCTGACCGAGCTGATCGACGACTCCCGCCAGGCCGGGCTGCTGGACCAGGGCGAGCAGGAGCGGCTGGAGGACGCGCTGGAGCTGGGCAGCCGACCGGTGACGGACGTCCTCCTGGACCCCGCCGCCCTGGTCACCGTCGAGCCCTCCGTCACCCCCCGCCAGGTCGAGGAGCTGACCGTCCAGACGGGCTACTCCCGCTTTCCGGTACGCGGGCCGGGCGGCGCCTTCATGGGGTACCTGCACGTCAAGGACGTGCTGGAGCTGGAGGAGCAGGAGCGCGCGGTCCCGCAGCACATCTGGCGGCGGATGGCCGTCCTCAGCGCCGAACTGCCGCTGGACGACGCGCTGACGACGATGCGCCGCTCCGGCTCCCACCTGGCGGCCGTCGCCGGTCCCGGCGGACTGGTGCGGGGGCTGGTGGCGCTGGAGGACGTGCTGGAGATGCTGGTGGGCGAGGTCAGGGACCCCGCGCACCGCACCGCGCCGCGGCCGCGCAGCGCGGAGGGGGCCGAGCCGGCGCGCCAGCCGCTGGAGGCGGCCCGCTGAGGACAGCCCCCTCCGTCAGATCGCTGTCAGATCGCTGTCAGATCGCTGTCGGATCGCTGTCGGATCGCTGTTGGATCCCCGTCAGACCGCCGCGGGCCCGTCGCGCGGTCCGCGGCCCGAGAGGATCTCGCCGTACGCCTGCATCAGGTCCGCCAGCCGCAGGGTGGCGAGATCCTCCCGGGTGGGGAGCGCCGCGTAGCCGGAGAGGCGCAGATCGCGGTAGGCGCACGTCTTCTCGTACAGGGTGCGCAGGAAGCGGCCGTTGCCCAGCTCGTCGATCCAGCCCTGGTCGACCACGTGGCCGCAGATGCTGCGCAGCTCCTCCAACGCCTCCTCGTCCCAGACGTCGGCGTGCTGCGCCGCCATCGTCTCGCCGATCGCGGTCAGCTCCAGCGGGCGGTAGGAGGGGAAGTCCACCCGGCTGGTGAAGCGCGAGACGAGCCCCGGGTTGGCGGACAGCAGGCGGTCCATGCCCTCCGGGTAGCCGGCGAGGATCACCACCAGCCGGTCGCGGTTGTCCTCCGCCCGCTTCAGCAGCACCTGCAGCGCCTCGTCGCCGTAGGCGTCGCCCTTGCTGTAGCCGACGCCGGCGAGGCTGTACGCCTCGTCGATGAAGAGCACCCCGCCCAGCGCCGAGTCGATCAGCTCGTTCGCCTTCACCGCCGTCTGCCCGAGGTACTCGCCCACCAGGTCGGCCCGCCCGGCCTCCACCAGGTGGTCGCTGCCCAGCAGCCCGAGGGCGTAGAAGACCCGCCCGAGGATCCGCGCCACCGTCGTCTTGCCCGTGCCGGACGGGCCGGAGAAGACGAAGTGCCGCTTGGGCGGCTGCACCGGCAGCTCCTCGCCCGCCCGCAACCGCGCCATGTTCAGCTGCGCCGAGAGCGCGCGCACCTGCCGCTTCACCGGCTCCAGGCCCACCATGGCATCCAGCTCGGCCAGCGCCTGGGCCAGCAGCTCGGGATCGGCCGGACCGGTCGGCGGGGGTGGCTGCGGGCGGCGCGCACCGCGCCGGCGCCCCGCCTCCCAGTCCACCGGGGCCCGTTCGGCGTCCTCGCCCCACAGCGGGTCGGCGTCCTCGCTGTACGCCGCCGCGCCGCCCGTCTCCTCGCCGGACTCGCCGGCCTCGCCGCCGAACAGCTCCTCCAGCCCCGAGCCGGCGAGGGAGACGGCCGGCAGCCCCAGCACCGCGTCCATGCCGTCGCCGTCGGCGATGGCCGTGATCCGGGCGGTGGTGTCCATGAACGCCGGGTCGACGCGCTGCACCGCCCGGAACAGCGGCAGGGCCGCGGCGCTGCGGCCCATGCCCTCGTAGGCCCGGCCCAGCCAGTAGCGCAGCTCCTTGCGCTGCGGCTGCTCGCTGCGGCAGCGCATCAGCGCCCGCGCCAGCAGCGGCGCCGCCTGCCCGTACATCTCCAGCCGTACGCGCGCCATCCCGGCGAAGAGGCTCGCCTCCACGCCCAGCAGCGGGTCGCCGAGCAGGGGGCCGGTGTGCCGCAGGAGCTGCTCCCAGTCCTTGACCAGGTAGGCGCGGCAGGCGTGCAGGAAGCGGACCTGCCCGTCGGTGTCGACCGGCGGGCACTCGGCGAGCGCGCGGTCCAGCTCCGCGACGTGCCGGCCGTCCAGCCAGTGCGAGGCGTGCGCCAGCAGCAGGTCGCGCCCGGTGTCCAGCACCGGCTGCACCCACCAGCCCAGCCAGTACCAGGAGTTGAGGGAGCGCCCGTGGCGCTCGCGCTGCTCGCCGAAGCGGTCGCGGTGGCGGAACATCCGCAGCAGGGAGGTCGCGGTGTCCGCGCGCAGCGCGTGCAGCCCCAGCCAGGCGTCGGCCATCTCCGGATCCAGCCGCACGGCTGTGCGAAACTCCTCCTCGGCCCTGCTGTACGCGCCCATCGTGTACGCGTCGACCGCACGGAGCCAGGCCAGGTCCGCCGGGGCATACGAGCCCTGCGTGCCGCGATCCATCACGTCCCCACCGACCGTTTCCCCGAGGGGCCGCCGCCCCACGAGGGGCGAACGGCCGTGCAACGAAGGGGAGTTGCTGAGATGCCGACCCCTGCATGATACCCAGCCGACCCGAAACGGGCCCCCTGCCCGCACACCGGGGCGGCCCGGCGGCGGTCCACCGGGCGAGCTGCCGGTCACCGTCGGTGACATCAAAGGGGCGGGAGCAGGACGAAGCCCCCGGCCACGGGGGAACGGCCGGGGGCTTCGCGTCATGGGGTGCCGGCCCCGAAAGGCCGTACCTTCTGAACGTAAGACCTGTACGTCCCCGGGGTCAAGCCGGGCCGGCGGATCACCGGGGCAGGTCGGCGGGCGTGGTTTCCACGCAGTCGACACCCCCTCACGGAGCGTGAGAAGCAAGCGATTTCACCGCTCGGCGCCCGGCCCCGGACGCACCTCGTAGCCCGACTCCCCCTGGCGCACCAGCACCTCGGCGAACGGCCGGGACGGGTCGCGGGCGAAGTGCTCGCGCTCGGCGCGCACCCAGCCGTCCCAGAACGCCTCCAGCCCGGGCCCGTCGCGCCGCCGGCCGCGCCCCCAGGACGCCGCCTCGTCCAGCTCCATCCACAACAGCCGTGCCAGGGACGGCCGCAGCGCGCTTCGGCCCGCGCCCACCCCCTCCACCAGGACGACCGGGGCGGCCGGCACGGTGCGCACGGCAGTGAACTCCCGGCGCGTCCAGTCGTACACCCCGTGCCGCGCCGGACGGCCGGCGCGCAGCGGCGCCAGCACCTGCTCCTCCAGCCGCCCCGGCCACGCGAACAGCCCGGCGTGCGTGGCCAGATCGTCGAGGTGCACGACGGGGGCGCCGCCCAGCGCGGCCGCGAGCCGGGCGGCGAAGGTGCTCTTCCCGGAACCGGCGTGCCCGTCGACGCCCACCAGGCGCACCGGGCCGCAGGAGGGGGGCAGTGCGCGCAGCTCGGCAGCCAGCGCGGGCAGCTGCCTGCCGCCGGGTGGGACGGGTGGGACAGGAGGGGTGGGAGGGGGCGTCGGGTTCATCGGGGGCAGCCTACGGGCGCGCCCCGGCGGCGGGCGGCGGCGACGTCAATGGCTCAGACCAATGTTGGCAGGCTGGAAGACCTGGCCGAAGAGGGCGCCGGAGGTGAATAGTTGCCACCACGTACACCGCCCCGCCACCGGCCCGTCCTCTGGGAGATACGTATGCCCTCCGCCCCCTCTCGGCGTACCGTGCTCGCCGCCGCGCTCGCGGCAGCCGCCGGCGCGGCCGTCCCGCCGGCCGCCGCCCCGGCGTTCGCCTCGGCCCGTACCACCGGGCCCGCCACGCCCTCGCACGTGGACTACCGCGGCTTCTCCTCGGCCGCCGACTGGGCCGCCGGCACCGCCGCCGGCACGGCCGCGGCCGCGGGCACCCGCGCCGGCATCGAGATCGCCGCCCCGGCGGGAAGCCTCGACTACACCGACCCGCACACCCAGGTCACCGCCGCCTACGAGTACGCGACCTGGACCTCCCCGGTCCACACCCTCACCGTGCCCGCCACCGAGGTGGTCCCCTCCTGGAACGCCGCCACCCCCGCCGGCACCTGGATCCAGGTCGAGCTGCGCGGTACGTACAACGACGGCAGCGCGACCCCGTGGTTCACCATGGGCCGCTGGGCCGGCGGCGACGCCGACATCAAGCGCACCAGCCTCGACGGGCAGGGCGACGGCAGGTCCAGCGTCTGGACGGACACCCTCGCCGTCGACGACGCGGCCACGGGGCTGCGCCTGGCCTCCTACCAGCTGCGGCTGACGCTCCACCGCAGGGCGGGCAGCGGCGCCACGCCGACCGTGTGGCGCGTCGGGGCGATGGGCTCGGACGTCCCGGACCGCTTCGAGGTGCCCGCCACCACGGCGGGCGTGGCACGCGAGCTGCTCGTACCGCGCTACTCGCAGACCATCCACCAGGGCGACTACAAGGAGTACGACGGCGGTGGCGAGGCCTGGTGCAGCCCCAGCTCGACGGAGATGATCGTCGAGTACTGGGGCCGCGGACCCACCGCCGAGGACCTGGCCTGGGTGGACCTGCAGAAAAAGAAGAAGCACCAGGACCCCCAGGTCGACCACGCGGCCCGCTTCACCTTCGACTACCAGTACTCGGGCTGCGGCAACTGGCCGTTCAACACCGCCTACGCCGCCACGTACCGCGAGATGAACGGCGTCGTCACCCGGCTGAACTCCCTCACCGAGGCCGAGGCCCTGGTCGGCGCGGGCATCCCGCTGATCACCTCCCAGTCCTTCACGGAGTCGGAGCTGACGGGCGCCGGCTACGGCACCTCCGGCCACCTGATGACGGTCATCGGCTTCACGGCCGAGGGCGACGTCATCGCCAACGACCCGGCCAACTCGCCCACCGACGCGGACGTGCGCAAGGTCTACCGGCGGCGCGAGTGGGAGAACATCTGGCTGCGCACCAAGCGCTACAACGACAAGGGCGAGGTCCGCTCCGGCACCGGCGGCATCTGCTACGTGCTGTGGGGCAGCGAGATCAGCGCAGGTCAGCGCGAGGCGCTGGCCTCGGTGGGCATCGTCTGAGGCAGGTGCGAAGGCCCCGCTCCCCGACGGGGGGCGGGGCCTTTCGCCGTGCTCCGGGCCGGTCCAGGGGGCGCGCAGGGGGGACGGGCCGCGCTCCGCGGCCGGCGGACCGGTGACGCCCGCCACCCGTCGGTGACGGGGAGCCGCCGATCGGGCATACTCCATGCGTCGCGGGCCGATTCGCCGCGTCCTCCGCGACCCGGAGGGCGAGCATCGGCTACGACGCAAACCGATCGGCAGCGCGGCCGCACCCCAGGGACGCGCCTGCCGCAGACGCGCCCGAACAGGGAGGAGTGCGCCGCCATGCCCGACCCCATTCCCGCATACGGCCCCCGGCCGGTGGAACGCCGGCTGCCCACCGAGGAGGCCCGGGATCTGCTCGGGCTGGTCCGCGAGGTCATCGAGCGGGAGGTCAAGCCCAAGGCCGCCGTCGAGGAGGAGGCGGGCCACTTCCCCCGCGACCTCTTCCGGCTGCTCTCCGAGTCCGGTCTGCTCGGACTTCCCTACAGCGACGAGTTCGGCGGCGGCGACCAGCCCTACGAGGTCTACCTCCAGGTCCTGGAAGAGCTGGCCGCCGCCCGGCTGACCGTCGGCCTCGGCGTCTCCGTGCACACCCTGGCCTGCCACGCGCTGGCCGGATTCGGCAGCAAGGAGCAGCGCGCCGAACACCTGCCGGCGATGCTCGGCGGCGGGCTGCTCGGCGCGTACTGCCTCTCCGAGCCCGCCTCCGGCTCGGACGCGGCGGCGATGCGCACGCGCGCCGTACGCGACGGCGGGGACTGGGTGCTGGACGGCACCAAGGCGTGGATCACCCACGGCGGCGTCGCGGACTTCTACACCGTCCTGGCCCGCACCGGGGTCGAGGGCCCGCGCGGCATCAGCGCCTTCCTGGTGCCCGGGGACGCCCCCGGCCTCTCCGCGGCGGCGCCCGAGCGCAAGATGGGTATGAAGGGCTCGCCGACCGCGCAGGTCCATCTGGACGGCGTACGGATCCCCGACTCCCGCCGGCTGGGGGAGGAGGGCCAGGGCTTCTCCATCGCCCTGGCCGCGCTGGACTCCGGCCGGCTCGGCATCGCCGCCTGCGCCGTCGGCGTCGCGCAGGCGGCCCTGGACGAGGCGCTGGCGTTCACCGCCGACCGGCAGCAGTTCGGCCGGCCGCTCGCCGACTTCCAGGGGCTGCGGTTCATGCTCGCCGACATGGCCACCGCCATCGAGGCCGGGCGGGCGCTCTACCTCGCCGCCGCCCGGCTGCGGGACGCGGGGCTGCCGTTCTCCAAGGAGGCGGCGATGGCGAAGCTGTTCTGCACGGACGCGGCGATGAAGGTCGCCACCGACGCGGTGCAACTGCTCGGCGGCTACGGCTACACGGTCGACTTCCCGGCCGAGCGGTACATGCGCGAGGCCAAGGTGCTGCAGATCGTCGAGGGCACCAACCAGATCCAGCGGGTGGTCATCGCCCGCCAGCTGGCGGGTCCCGAGACCAGGCGCTGAGAGCGCTCCGCGACGACGGAGCACCGGGACCGGGGCGCCCCCTTCACGTGAAGGGGGCGCCCCGGTCCCGTCGTCGCCCTACGCGGCCTCGCGGAGGACCGGCCGACCCGGGGAGCGGGGGCCGCCCGCGTTTCGCATGGCCGGGATGTGGAAGCGGATCGGCTGGGAGCCGGGGCCGCCGGCGTGCGAGAAGGGCTGGCGGCGCCAGTCCAGCTCCTCGGGCAGCGTCAGCACCACCGCGGCCCGGTCCTCCCGCTCCTCCGGGACATCGCCCCACGCCTCCACCTGGGCCAGCGCGCGGCCGGAGCCCTCGCAGACGGTGAGGTCGAAGGGATTCCACGGGGTCACCAGCCGCGCGTGCCCGGGCAGTTGGCCCTCGCCGTCCAGCAGGGCGATGGGCTGGGCGCAGTCCGGGCAGGTCACGCGGAACATCTCGTACGTATCGAGGGGCTCGTCGTCGACTGCGTCGACCGCACCGCCCTCGTCCCAGATGTCGCACTCCATGACCTGCGCTACGGACCCGAGTCGCTTCACGTTCGCCATTTCTCTCCCCCTCGGGAAGGCCGAGCCGTGTGGGCCGGTGTGGGCCGGCAGGGGCCGGGCTCGATCACACACAGCATTTCCCCTGACCAGGAAGGCCTAATCATCTGTCCTGCGGCGCCCCGCACCGCGGGGCTGTGTCCTTCGTCACATGCGCACGGCATGTGGCTTGCCGCCCGCAGCCGCCCGCAGCCGCCCGCAGTGGTCCGGGAGGGGCCGGAGGTGCCGCCGGCGCCCCGGCACGGGTAAGTTGACCCGTCGTGGAGGAGTTGGACAGACGCATCGTGGAACTGCTCGTCGCGGACGGCCGCATGAGCTACACCGACCTGGGCAAGGCCACCGGCCTGTCCACCTCCGCCGTGCACCAGCGCGTACGGCGGCTCGAACAGCGCGGCGTGATCCGCGGCTACGCCGCGCTCATCGACGTGGAGGCCGTCGGGCTGCCGATAACGGCGTTCATCTCGGTCAAGCCCTTCGACCCCAGTGCCCCGGACGACATCGCCGACCGGCTGCGCGAGGTCCCCGAGATCGAGGCGTGCCACAGCGTCGCTGGCGACGAGAACTACATCCTCAAGGTGCGCGTGGCCGCCCCCGCCGAGCTGGAGGAGCTGCTCGCGCGCATCCGCTCGCTGGCGGGCGTCTCCACCCGTACCACCGTCGTGCTCTCCACGCCGTACGAGGCGCGCCCGCCGCGTATCTGAACCGACCACCCCCGAAGGCTGCCGACGTGACCGAGACCGCCCGCACCGTGCTGCTCCGCGGCGGAGAGATCCACACCCCCGCCGACCCCTTCGCCACGGCGATGGTGGTGACGGGCGACAGCGTCGCCTGGGTGGGCTCCGAAGGCGCCGCCGACTCCTTCGCCGACGGGGTCGACGAGGTCGTCCACCTGGAGGGCGCCCTCGTCACCCCCGCCTTCACCGACGCCCACGTCCACACCACCGCCACCGGCCTGGCCCTCACCGGCCTGGACCTCACCGACGCGGACAGCCTCGCCGAGGCCCTGGCCCGCATCCGCTCCCACGCCGCCGCCCGCCCCGCCGACACCGTGCTCATCGGCCACGGCTGGGACGAGACGCGCTGGCCGGAGCAGCGCCCCCCGTCGCGGGCCGAGCTGGACGAGGCCGCGGGCGGCCGTCCGCTCTACCTCTCCCGGATCGACGTCCACTCCGCCGCCGTCAGCACCGCCCTCACGGCCGCCGTGGCCGGCCTCGCCGGGCTGCCCGGCCACCACCCCGCCCTGCCGCTCGCCCGGGAGGCGCACCACGCCGTGCGCACCGCCGCGTACAACACCCTCGGGCCCGCCCAGCGCGAGGAGGCCCAGCGCGCCTCGCTGGCCCGCGCCGCCGAACTGGGCATCGGCTCCGTGCACGAGTGCGCCGGCCCCGACATCACCGGCGAGGCGGACTTCCTGGGCCTGCTGGCGCTGGCCGCCGAGCTTCCCGGCCCGCGCGTCGTCGGCTACTGGGGCGAGGCGGTGACCTCGGCCAAGGACGCCGAGCGCATCCGCCGCGACCTGGGCGCCCACGGCGCCGCCGGCGACCTGTGCGCCGACGGCTCCCTCGGCTCGCACACCGCCCACCTGCGCGAGCCCTACGCGGACGCCGCGCACCGCGGCAACGGCTACCTCGACGCGGAGGAGATCGCCGCCCACCTCGCCGCCTGCACCGAGGCGGGCATCCAGGGCGGCTTCCACGCCATCGGCGACGCCGCCAACGAGGCCGTCGTGGCCGGCGCCGCCCTGGCCGCCCAGCGCGTGGGCCTGGAGCGGCTGCGCGCCCTGCGCCACCGCGTCGAGCACGCCGAGATGCTGACCCCGGCCGCGGTCGAGGGCTTCGCCCGCTACGCGCTCACCGCCTCCGTACAGCCGGCCTTCGACGCCCTGTGGGGCGGCGGCGAGGGGATGTACGCCGAGCGGCTGGGCGGTGCACGCACGGCCGCCCTGAACCCGTACGCCGCCCTGCTGCGCGCCGGCGTGCCGCTCGCACTGGGCTCCGACGCCCCCGTCACCCCGCTCGACCCGTGGGGAGGCGTCCGCGCCGCCGCCTTCCACCGCACGCCGGAGCACCGCGTCTCGGTACGGGCCGCCTTCACCGCGCACACCCGCGGCGGCTGGCGCGCCATGGGCCGCGACGACGCCGGCGTGCTGGTGCCCGGCGCCCCGGCCGACTACGCGGTGTGGACGGCGGGGGAACTGGTCGTCCAGGTCCCCGACGAGCGGGTCGCCAACTGGTCCACCGACCCGCGCTCGGGCACCCCCGGCCTGCCGGAGCTGACCCCGGGCAGTCCGCTGCCCCGCTGCCTGCGTACGGTCGTCGCCGGCCGGACCGTGTACCTGGCCGGCTGAGCGCGCCGGCGTCCGGACGGCCTCCCCCCAGGGGGCTCGAAATGGCGCGGTATCGGGCCGAACGGGTGATTGGTGATCTTCCAATGGGCTCGAACGCACCCCCGGAGGTTTGCGCCCTCCCTCCGAGGCCACCGTGCTGACCTGGCGGTTTGCGAGGACACCCCAGGCCGCGCAGCGGTTGACACCGGCCGGGAGGGGCCCGGTAGTTTCGGCCGGGTCCACCACCGGACGTCCGGCCGCGGAGACCTCGCGCAGCCGCCGTGAGGACGCTGGGCCCCTCGGGTCTGGACGGGGTGCCGTACCGGCTGCCCGTCACAGGGAGCCAGGTCCAGTGTCTCCGGCACGGCGGCGAGGGACGCCGTCCGCGGGCCGGCAGGTGTGACCCGGGTGGGGCCCGGACGCTCAGTAGACAACGGCCTTCGGCCGATCCGCAGCCGGCGGATCCCGGGTCGGACCGAAGAGCACCGGGCCCCTGACCGCGCTCTGCATGTCGCGACGCTCGGCACGCGCCCCCAAGCTCTTCGAGCAGGGGGTACCCCAGCTCGAAGAGCTTGGGGAGGCACCGAGCGCCGCTTTTTCTTCCGCGGGGCAATTCGGGACCCGTTGCCCCCACGGTTGTCCACAGGCCCACGATGACCTGGGGCGCCTGCCCGGTATACGGTCACTGCATCACCACGACCTGCAGGAAGGCCAGCGACCGTGCACTCGGGCCCTGACACAGACTCCGCCGCTCCCGCCGGGCCCGGCGCCGGGCCCGGCGAGCAGGGAGAGCGGCCAGAGGCCGTACGGCGGGAAGGCGAAGGCCAGGGC
>NZ_JBHSZO010000051.1:0-32177 GCF_042663125.1 Streptomyces polyrhachis
GATCGCCGGCATCTGCTTCACCCTGCACCGCGCGTTCCGCAGGCGCGGCTGGCTCCGTACGAACTGCGGGGACAGCCGGCCCGTGGAACGCTGGGAGGAGACCCC
Organism: Streptomyces polyrhachis; assembly: GCF_042663125.1. Lineage (NCBI taxonomy): Bacteria > Bacillati > Actinomycetota > Actinomycetes > Kitasatosporales > Streptomycetaceae > Streptomyces > Streptomyces polyrhachis. Next base: position 106 of record NZ_JBHSZO010000051.1, read on the forward strand.
CACCCAGTCCTCCGGAGGCGGCACCCATGGCAGACGTCCAGCCCACCGGCGACGCCTCGGGGATGCAGTTCGGCATCTTCACGGTCGGCGACCTCACCCCCGACCCCGTCACGGGGCGCACCCCCACCGAGGCCGAGCGCATCCGGGCCACCGTCGCCATCGCGCGCAAGGCCGAGGAGGTCGGGCTCGACGTCTTCGCCACCGGCGAGCACCACAACCCGCCGTTCGTGCCGTCCTCGCCGACGACCCTGCTCGCCTACATCGCCGCGCACACCGAGCGGATCATCCTGTCGACCTCCACCACTCTGATCACGACCAACGACCCGGTCAAGATCGCGGAGGACTTCAGCGTGCTCCAGCACCTGTCCGGCGGCCGGACCGACGTGATGCTGGGCCGGGGCAACACCGGACCCGTCTACCCCTGGTTCGGCCAGGACATCCGCGAGGCCATCCCGCTGACCGTCGAGAACTACGGGCTGCTGCGCCGCCTGTGGCGGGAGGAGTCGGTGGACTGGGAGGGGAAGTTCCGCAGCGCCCTGCAGGGCTTCACGCTCGCGCCGCGCCCGCTGGACGACGTACCGCCCTTCGTCTGGCACGCCTCCATCCGCTCGCCGGAGATCGCGGAGCTGGCGGCGTACTTCGGCGACGGCTTCTTCGCCAACCACATCTTCTGGCCCGCCACCCACACCAAGGAGCTGGTCGACCTCTACCGCCGGCGCTTCGCCCACTACGGGCACGGCACCCCCGAGCAGGCGGTCGTCGGGGTGGGCGGGCAGGTGTTCATGCGGCCGCGGAGCCAGGACGCGATCGCGGAGTTCCGCCCCTATTTCGACAACGCACCGGTGTACGGGCACGGCCCCTCGATGGAGGACTTCATGGCCAGTACCCCGCTGACCGTCGGCTCCCCGGCGGAGGTCATCGACAAGACGCTCGGCTTCCGCGACTACCTCGGCGACTACCAGCGCCAGCTCTTCCTCCTCGACCACGCGGGGCTGCCCCTGGAGACCGTGCTGGAGCAGCTGGAGATCCTCGGCACCGAGGTGGTGCCGGTGCTGCGCCGGGAGTTCGCCGCCGGCCGGCCGGCCGACGTGCCCGCCGCCCCCACCCACGCGTCCCTGCACGCCGCCCGCGACGCCGAGGCCGGCGCGGGCAGCGCCGACGAGACCCCGGAGGCATGATGAAGCTGGCAGTCGTCTCGGGCGGCCTGCGCGAGCCCTCCTCCACCCGCCTGCTGGCGGACCGGCTGCTCGCGGCCACCGTCCGCGACCTGGCACGCGACGGTACGGACACCGAGTCCGCGATCGTGGAGCTGCGCCCGCTGGCGCATCCGCTGATGGACGCGATGCTGACCGGCTTCGCGAGCGGGCCGCTGGAGGAGGCGTTCACAGCGGTGGCGGAGGCGGACGGCCTCATCGTCGTCACCCCCGCCTTCAACGCCAGCTACAGCGGGCTGTTCAAGTCGTTCTTCGACGTGCTGCCGGTGGGGAGCCTCGCGGACACGCCCGTCCTCATCGGGGCGACGGGCGGCACCGAGCGGCACACGCTGGTGCTGGAGCACGCGCTGCGGCCGCTGTTCTCGTACCTGCACGCGATCGTCTCGCCGCGCTCCGTCTACGCCGCCACCAGCGACTTCGGCTCCACCACGGACTCCGGCGGCGCGCTGGACAAGCGCATCGACGCCGCCGCGTCGGACTTCGCCCGGGTGCTGCGCTCGTGCGGCCCGCAGGCGCGGCGCTCGGCGGCGGGGGCGGCCGAGGAGGAGGGCGGCCCGGTCACCGGGGCGACGCCCGAGGAGGCGGACCTGGCCACGATGCGCCGGCTGCTGGGCGGCGCGGACTGAGACGCGCCGCCCACCGCGGCGCCCTTACCGGCGCCCCGCCAGCACCGCCCCCGCGCTCGCCGCCACCACCAGCGCGATCCCCGCGTACTGCGCGGCGCCCAGTGCCTGCCCGAGCACCAGGAAGCCCGCCGTCGCGGCGACCGCCGGCGCCAGGCTCATCAGTACGGCGAAGGTCGCCGCCGGCAGCCTGCGCAGCGCGAACAGCTCCATCGTGTAGGGCAGCCCCGAGGAGAGCACGGCGACCGCCAGCCCGAGCCCCAGCGTGACGGGCTGCAGCAGCGCGCCGCCGGAGGTCGCCACCCCCAGCGGCAGGCTGCACAGCGCGCCCACCGCCATGGCGAGGGCCAGCCCGTCCGCCTTGGGAAAGCGCGCCCCGGCCCGCGCGCTGAGCAGGATGTACGCGGCCCACATCGCGCCCGCCCCCAGCGCGAGCGCGGCGCCCGCCGGGTCGAGGCCGCCGAGGTCGCCGCCGCTGAGGAGGAAGACGCCGGCCAGGGCCAGCCCCGCCCACATCAGGCCGGAGAGCCGGCGCGCGGCGATGACCGACAGGGCGAGCGGGCCGAGGACCTCCAGGGTGACGGCGGCGCCCAGCGGGATGCGGTCGATGGCCGCGTAGAACAGGGAGTTCATGGCGCCCAGCGCGACGCCGAAGCCGCACACGACCGCCCAGTCGCCGCGGGAGTACCCGCGCAGCCGGGGCCGGCAGACCACCAGCAGCAGCGTGGCGGCCAGCACCAGCCGCAGGGTGACCACGCCGAGGGCGCCGGCGCGCGGGAAGAGCAGGGCGGCGACGGCCGAGCCGAAGTTGACGGAGAGCATCCCGGCGACGATGAGCGAGACGCCGACCGCCCGTCCGGAGCGTACGGACCCCGCCTCGGACGGGGCGGCGGGAGAAGCGGCGGGGGCGGCGGAGGCGGCGGACGGTGCGACAGCAGCGACGGCGTCAGTGGTCATGACAGTCACGCTACGGAGCCCCGGACCCCGCGGGAAATGCTTATCCCGGGATCGTCATGCGTCCGGGGCATAACCGCAGCGCGCACCGCCTACCCTCTCAAGGGTGAGCGTCGAACTGCGCCATCTGCACGCCTTCCTCGCCATCGCCGAGGAGGGTTCGATCACCCGCGCCGCCGCCCGGCTGCACACCGGCCAGCCGGCCCTCTCGCGCACCCTGGCCCAGCTGGAGGCCCACCTGGGCCTGCGCCTGGTGGACCGCTCGACGCACCACCTGGAGCTGACCCCCGCGGGCCGGGTCTTCCACGACCGCGCCGCCCTGGCCGTGGACGCGGTACGCACCGCGCTCGACCCCGCCGGCCTCGGCTCCTGGCCGCTGCGCCTCGGCCACCCCTGGGCGGCCCTGGGCGCGGACACCGTGCCGCTGCTGCGCCGCTGGGACGAGCTGCACCCCGCCGTACCCCTGGAGCTGCGCCGGATCGACGACTCCACCGCCGGGCTGACCCGCGGCCTGGTGGACGCGGCGCTGCTGCGCGGCGAGGTCGGCGCGCCCGGGGTGGAGACGGAGCTGCTGCTGTACGAGGACCGGGTGGCGGTCCTCCCGGCGGACAGCCCGCTCGCGGCGCGCGAGGTGCTGGCGGCAGCGGAGCTGGCCGAGTGCCGCCTGGCGGTGAACACGGTGTCGGGCACCAGCAGCCCGGCGCTGTGGCCGCCGCAGGCGCGGCCGCGCGGCACGCTGGAGGTGGCGAACACCGACGAGTGGCTGACCGCCATCGCCGCCGGCCGCGCGGTGGGCGTCTCGACGGTCGCGACGCCGAGCATCCACAGCCACCCGGCGATCGTCTACCGCCCGCTGACGGGGCTGCCGCCGGTCCCGGTGTACTTCGCCCGCCGCCGCGGCCCCGGCCACCCCGCGCTGCCGGCCCTGCTCTCCCTGGCCCGCGAGGTCACGGCCCACCACGCGCGTACGACGCCGTGAGGCCCTGGTCCGTACGGACGGACAGCACCCACCCGGCACCCACCCGGCACCCGCCCGGCCCCCGCGCCGTTGCCGACCCGACGGCAGTGCGGATACTGGGACACAGTCCCGCAAACCCCCCGGACCAGCCCATGGAGGCCCGCATGTCCAGCTTCTTCGACAAGGCCAAGGAGCAGGCCCAGAACGCGCTCAACCAGGGCAAGGAGAAGATCGACGAGGTCCAGGCCCAGCGCGAGGGCGGCGGCCTGCTGCGCAGGCTCGGCGTCGCGTACTACAACCTCTCCAGCGGCCACGGCGACGAGAAGGCCGTCCAGGACGCCCTGGACGCGGTCCGCGCCTTCGCCCGTGAGCACGGCGACGACTTCCTCACCAAGGCCGCCGCCTCCTCCTCCGGCCCCTCCTGGGGCGGCAAGCACGCTGCCTGACACCGCCCCGGGCCGGCGGTCCGCCGCCGGGGCCGACAATGGGCGGATGGATCCGGACCTCCTGCTGCAGCCGCGCCCGCCCTCCCCCCTCCAGGAGCTGCGCGACGAGCGCTTCGAGCGGCGCGGGGTGCGGCTGCTGCTCAAGCGGGACGACCTGATCCACACCACGCTCCCGTGGGACGCGGCCGTCCGCGGGCCGGTGGAGCTGTACCCCTCGGGCAACAAGTGGCGCAAGCTCGTCCCCAACCTGCGGGCCGCCGCCGAGGCCGGGCAGCGCACGCTGCTCACCTTCGGCGGGGCGTACTCCAACCACCTGCGCGCCACCGCCGCCGCCGGGCGGCTGCTCGGCCTCGCGACGATCGGCGTCGTACGGGGCGCCGAGCTGGCGGACCGCCCGCTCAACCCCTCCCTCGCCCAGGCAGCCGCGCACGGGATGCGGCTGCACTTCGTGGAGCGCGCCGCCTACCGCCGCCGCGCCGAGGAGGCGTACGCGGGCGAACTGCGCGAGCGCTTCGGCGACTTCGCGCTCATACCCGAGGGCGGCAGCAACGCCGCGGCGGTCCGCGGGTGCGTGGCGCTGGGGCGCGAGCTGGCCGGCGGCACCGACCGGGCCGACCTCGCCGCCGTCGCCTGCGGTACGGGCGGGACGCTGGCCGGGCTGGCCGCGGGCCTGGGCCCGGGGCAGCGGGCGCTGGGCGTCCCCGTACTCAGGGGCGGCTTCCTGACGGCCGAGACCGAGCGCCTGCAGCAGGCCGCCTTCGGGGAGCGCCGGGGCGACTGGCAGCTGGAGGAGCGCTTCCACTGCGGCGGCTACGCCCGCAGCACGCCCGAACTGGCGGACTTCGCCGCCGACTTCGAGCGCCGCCACGCGCTGGCGCTGGAGCGCACCTACGTCGCCAAGCTGCTGCTGGGCCTGACCGTCCTGGCCGAGGAGGGCGCCTTCGCCCCCGGCACGTCCGTCGCGGCGGTGGTCACGGGCTGAGCCCCCAGCCCGCTCCCCAGCCGGCCTCCCAGCCCACCCCCCGGCTCACTCGCCCCCCGCCTCCCGGTAGGCCGCGGCCTCCTCCAGGTCCAGCCGCCGCAGCAGCGTCCGCAGCAGCTCGTCGTCGATACGCCGCGCGTCGCGCAGCGCCACGAAGGTCTCGCGCTCCGCGTCGATCACCTCCCGCGCCAGGCGCCGGTAGGTGGCGTCCGCCGTCTCCCCCGTCGCCTCGTCGACCCCGCCGAGCCGCTCCCAGACCGCGTTGCGCCGCCGCTCCAGCACCGCGCGCAGCCGGTCCTCCAGCGGCTGCGGCAGCCGGTTGGCGGGCTCGGCCAGCAGCGCCTCCAGCCGCTCGTGCGCGGCCCGCGACGCCTCGCTCTGCGCCTGCGCCTCGGCCAGCGTCTCGCGCTGCGCGTCGCCGCCGCGCACCTTCAGCAGCCGGATCAGCGCGGGCAGGGTGAGCCCCTGGCCGACCAGGGTGCCGATGACGGTGGTGAAGGTGAGGAAGAGGACGAGGTCGCGCGCGGGGAAGGGGGCGCCGTCGACCGTGTGCTGGGGGATGGAGAAGGCGATGGCGAGCGAGACGACGCCGCGCATCCCGGCCCAGGAGACGATGAACATCGACCTCCAGGGCGGCCGCCTGCCGGGCGGCGCGAGCAGCCGCCCCGTCAGCCGCCCGCCGCGCACCGTGAACCTCGGCCCGTAGGCCGCCGGGTAGACCCACACGAAGCGCGAGAGCACCACGGCGCCCAGCACCGCCACCGCGTACCAGAGCGCGGCCCCCACCCCGAAGTGGCCCAGTCCCCGTACCACCACCGGCAGTTGCAGCCCGATCAGCGCGAAGACCACCGACTCCAGCACGAAGCCGACCATCCGCCACACCGCCGCCTCCTGCAGCCGGGTGGCGAAGTCCACCTGCCAGGCCCGGTGGCCCAGGTAGAGCCCCACCGCGACCACCGCGAGCACCCCGGAGGCGTGCACCTCCTCGGCCAGCGCGTAGGCGACGAAGGGGATGAGCAGCGACATGGTGTTCTGCAGCAGCGGCTCGCGCAGCCGGGTGCGCAGCAGGTGCAGCGGCACCATCAGCGCCAGCCCCACTCCGACCCCGCCGAGCGCGGCCAGCGCGAACTCCCCCAGCCCCGCGCCCCAGCCGACGGCCTCCCCCACCGCGGCGGCCAGCGCCACCTTGTACGCGGTGAGCGCGGTGGCGTCGTTGATCAGCGACTCGCCCTGCAGCACGGTGGTGATCCGCGGGGGCAGCCCCACCCGGCGGGCGATCGCGGTCGCCGCCACCGCGTCGGGGGGCGCCACCACCGCGCCCAGCACCAGCGCGACGGAGAGCGGCAGGCCCGGCACCACGGCGTAGGCGGTCAGGCCCACGGCGGCCGTCGCGAAGAGCACGTAGCCGACGCTGAGCAGCCCCACGGCGCGCAGGTTGGCGCGCAGTCCCAGGTACGAGCTCTCCAGCGCCGCGGTGTGCAGCAGCGGCGGCAGCATCAGCGGCAGGACGATGTGCGGGTCCAGCGTGTACGCGGGCACGCCGGGGACGTACGAGGCGAGCAGTCCGGCCGCGACCAGCAGCAGCGGGGCGGGGACGGGCGTGCGCCGGGCGATCCCGGCGACGGCCGCCGCCCCGGCCACCAGCGCGAGTACGGGAAAGGCGTTCATCACCGACGATCTAACCTGGCCGCATGACCGTCTGCCCCCATGTTGCCGAACTCCCGTCCGTCGAGGTCACGCCGCGAAGCGCCACCTGCGAAGCCTGCGTGGCCGCCGGCACCCACCCCGTGCACCTGCGCCTGTGCCTGGGCTGCGGGCACGTCGCCTGCTGCGACTCCAGCCCGCACCGCCACGCCACCGCCCACGCCCGGGAGAGCGGCCACCCGGTGATGCGCAGCTTCGAGCCGGGCGAGGACTGGCGCTGGTGCTACGTGGACGAGTCGCTGGTCTGAGCCCCGCGCCCTACGCTGGAGTCATGATCCGCGAGGCCCGGCCCAGCGACGTCCCCGCCATCCACGCCATGGTGCGCGCCCTGGCCAAGCACCACGACGTCACCGAGACCGAGGGCACGCAGGGCCAGCTCCACGAGGCCCTCTTCGGTCCGAGTCCGACGGTCTTCGCGCTGGTGGCCGAGGCGCCCGGCGATCAGAGGCCGGCCGGCTTCGCGCTGTGGTTCCAGAGCTTCTCCACCTGGAGCGGCACCCACGGCGTCTACCTGGAGGACCTGTACGTACGCCCCGAGCACCGCGGCGGCGGCTACGGCAAGGCGCTGATGGCGCACCTCGCGGCGCTGTGCGTGGAGCGCGGCTGGGCCAACTTCGAGTGGTCCGTGCACGAGGACAACGAGAAGGCCGCCGCCATCTACGAGGCCCTCGGCGCCGTCCCCAAGGACACCTGGACCGGCTACCGCCTCTCGGGCGAGGCCCTGGACGAGCTGGCCGCGGCGCACCCCTGAGGGGCGTCCGCACCCGGCCCGTCACGCAGCGTCAACGGGTGTGGAAGCGTTGCGGAATTGACTCCGCACAGCCCTATCCACCCACCGCAGGCGAAGAGTTACTATTAGTGACATTCGCGCGATGGCGGGTCCTTCCCCGTACCAGGGGGACAGCGGCCGACCACTCGCGGTAGCGTCGCCTGCGTACGTCGCGCGGCCCCCGCCCCTCACCCCGTGTGAAGGGGCAGGGGTCCGTCGCATCATGGAAACTCCGCTGCACAGCGGCTCGTTGGAGTCCGTTGGGGAACGCAGCACGCGCCACCTTGGAGGTGAGGGTGTCCCAGCACGAAGGCGAGCCCAGGCCGAAGGACTTCGTCGAGGTCCGGCTGCCTGCCGCAGGGGCCTATCTGTCGGTCCTGCGCACGGCCACGGCGGGGCTCGCGGCCCGCCTGGACTTCACCCTCGACGAGATCGAGGATCTGCGGATCGCGGTCGACGAGGCCTGCGCCATCCTGCTCCAGCAGGCCGTTCCCGGCTCGGTGCTCACCTGCGTCTTCCAACTCGACGGCCAGGCCGACGGCCCGTCGGGGCAGGAGCGGCCGGCCCTGCTGGTCACGGTCTCCGCGCCGACCACCGACGGCCGTGCCCCCGAGCGGGACACCTTCGCCTGGACGGTGCTCTCGGCGCTGGCGGGGCGGGTCGACTCCACCGTCTCGGAGGACCGCACGGTCACCATCAGCCTGCACAAAGAGCGCGGCGCCGGTCCCGGTCAGACATGACCGGCGCGAGGAGGGCGGTGCGATGAACCGTGAGATGAACCAGGGCCACGAGGCGCTGGTCCCCGGGCAGGACGTGCCCGGGGCCGCCGCACGAAGGGGCATGTCGACGGCTGTGGAGCACGAGCGCGAAGCACGGGGGCACGCGGGGGGAGCACCTGCGGCGCCGCCGGCGTCAGGGGCGAGGGACGGGCGGGCTGAGCACATGGGCGAACACGAGCACGGCCTGTCCGGCGACCGGCCCGATAAGCAGCCCGACAGCAGGCCCGACACCCGGCCCGGCCTCCGGCCCGAGTTCAGGCCCGAGTTCAGGCGCGAGAGCCGGCGCGACCCCCACGACCGCAGCGCGGCGCGGGAGATGTTCTACGAGCTGCGCAAACTCCCCGACGGCACCCCGGAGTACGCGGAGCTGCGCAACACCCTGGTGCGGATGCACCTCCCCCTGGTCGAGCACCTGGCGCGCCGCTTCCGCAACCGCGGCGAGCCGCTGGACGACCTCACCCAGGTGGCGACGATCGGCCTGATCAAGTCGGTGGACCGCTTCGACCCGGACCGGGGCGTGGAGTTCTCCACGTACGCCACCCCGACCGTGGTCGGCGAGATCAAGCGGCACTTCCGCGACAAGGGCTGGGCGGTGCGCGTCCCGCGCCGGCTGCAGGAGCTGCGGCTCTCGCTGACCTCGGCGACGGCGGAGCTGTCCCAGCGCCACGGCCGCGCCCCGACGGTCCACGAGCTGGCCGAGCAGCTGGGCATCTCCGAGGAGGAGGTGCTGGAGGGCCTGGAGTCCGCCAACGCCTACTCCACGCTCTCCCTGGACGTCCCCGACACGGACGACGAGTCGCCGGCGGTGGCGGACACCCTGGGCTCGGAGGACGACGCCCTGGAGGGCGTGGAGTACCGCGAGTCGCTCAAGCCGCTGCTGGAGGAGCTGCCGCCGCGGGAGAAGAAGATCCTGCTCCTGCGCTTCTTCGGGAACATGACCCAGTCCCAGATCGCCCAGGAGGTCGGCATCTCCCAGATGCACGTCTCCCGCCTCCTGGCCCGCACCCTGGCCCAGCTCCGCGAGCGGCTTCTCGTAGAGGAGTGAGGGGTGCGGGCGGGGCTACCCTGGGCGGTATGAGCGATGTCCTGCCGTCCCGTACTTCGCGTATCGCCGCCGCGGCGGTGCTGACCGCCGTCGAGGGCGCCGTCCTGGTCGGCCTCGGTGCCTACATGCTGGTGCTGCTCCTCGCCGGGGACGCCGGGAGCGGGCGCTCGGCGCTCTTCGGGAGCCTGACGGTGCTCGCCCTGGCCGCCTTCCCCCTCGCGGCGGCGCGCGGGCTGTGGACGCTGCGCTCCTGGAGCCGCGGTCCCGGCGTCATCACGCAGCTGATGGCCGCCCCCGTCGTCTGGACGATGATCGAGGTGGGCGGGGCGCTGCTGCCCGTCGGCCTGGCGCTGGGCGCGGTGGCGCTGGCGGCGCTGGTGCTGCTGCTCAGCCCGAGCACGACGAGGACCCTGGGGATCGGCCCCAAGGAGGCCTGAGCGGCCCCCGCGGGCGCCGGTCGGGAGGCGGGGCGGCGAAGAACACTTCGCACGCATACCCGACGGTAGGTACTCTGCACCCCATGCGCGCACTTCTCGTGGTCAACCCAGCCGCCACCACCACGAGTGCGCGGACCCGCGACGTACTCATCCACGCTCTGGCGAGCGACCTGAAGCTGGAGGTCGTCACCACCGAGTACCGCGGCCACGCCCGCGACGTGGCCCGCGCGGCGGCGGAGAGCGCGGCCGGCGGCGAGGGGGTCGGCCTGGTGGTCGCCCTGGGCGGCGACGGCACGGTCAACGAGGTCGTCAACGGACTGCTCCACAACGGCCCCGCCCCCGAAACGCTGCCCGGCCTGGCGGTCGTCCCCGGCGGTTCCACGAACGTCTTCGCCCGCGCCCTGGGCCTGCCCAACGACCCCGTGGAGGCCACCGGGGCGCTGCTGGACGCCCTGCGTACCGGCTCGGAGCGCACGGTCGGCCTGGGCCTGGTCTCGGGCGCCCCGGGGACGGCGGACGAGGGCGCCCCGGCGCGCTGGTTCACCTTCTGCGCGGGGCTGGGCTTCGACGCCGGCGTGGTGGGCCGCGTGGAGCAGCAGCGCGAGCGCGGCCGCAAGTCGACGCACGCGCTGTATGTGCGCCAGCTGATGCGCCAGTTGATGTCCGACCCGCACCGCCGGCACGGCACCATCACGCTCACCCGCCCCGACGAGGAGCCGGCCGCCGACCTCGCCGCCGCCATCGTCTGCAACACCGCGCCGTGGACGTACCTGGGCAACCGGCCGGTCTACGCGGCCCCCAAGGCGTCCTTCGACACGGGCCTGGACGTCCTGGGCCTGGAGCGCCTGGGGCTGGCGGCCGCGAGTCGTTACGGTACGCAGCTGCTCACCTCCTCTCCGGAGCGCGGGCCGCACGGGCGTCACGCTCTGTCACTGCATGATCTGACGGCGTTCACCTTGGAATCACAGGCCCCACTGCCCTTTCAGGTAGACGGAGACCACCTGGGACTGCGTACGAACGTGGCCTTCACAGGCGTACGGCGCGCACTGCGTGTGATTGTGTGAGTAGAAGGGCCGAACGGCCTTTATCTCGAACGTACGGACTGGCTCTCACCCCCCGTTCTGCGGCTGTGAGCCAACCGACACCAACGAATCCAAAGAAACTTGCCGGAAGGGGTTGTATCCGAAGCTGAGGTTTGCGAACCTCTTCTTGGCGATCGGAACGGCTCCCGCTCTCGGGCCCCGTATCCGCGCCGGATCTCATACCACATGTTGAAGGTCACACCAGTTTTTCTGGGGCATCCCCTTCACCCGTGGTGGGATTCGTGAAAGCGTTCACATTCACAAGCACTTGCCCGCAACACACGAGATGGAGCAGTCATGGACTGGCGTCACAACGCCGTTTGCCGCGAGGAAGATCCCGAGCTGTTCTTCCCCATCGGCAACACCGGTCCTGCGCTGCTGCAGATCGAGGAAGCCAAGGCCGTCTGCCGCCGCTGCCCCGTCATGGAGCAGTGCCTGCAGTGGGCGCTCGAGTCCGGCCAGGACTCCGGCGTCTGGGGTGGCATGAGCGAGGACGAGCGTCGCGCGATGAAGCGCCGCGCCGCCCGCAACCGGGCCCGCAAGGCCACTGCCTGACCCCTCTGACGGCATGGCCCGGCCCCCCTTCGCGGGGGTCGGGTTCGCTCTCCTCCGAGCCGCAGCGCGCAGATTCTGACAGAGCCGCAGATCTTAAGAGCCCTGGAACCGCCCCCGGTTCCGGGGCTCTCGCATTTCCCCACCCCTCCCCCAGCTCTTCGAGCAGGGGATACCCCAATTGCCGGGCCCGCCAATGGAATTGTCGATCTAACGCTTGTCCGGCTGCACGGGAAGATCGAGTGTGACGGTCGTCCCGCCGTCCGGCGCGTTCTCCATCGTGAACGTGCCGCCCAACTCCCCCTCCACCAGCGTCCGTACGATCTGCAGGCCGAGGTTCCCGGCGGTCACCGCGTCGAAGCCCGTCGGCAGCCCGCAGCCGTCGTCACGTACGGTCACCAGCAGTCGCGCCTGCGTGCGCGTGCCCGAGCGCAGGGCGTGCACCTCCACCGTGCCGGTGTCGCCCTGGCCGAAGCCGTGCTCCAGGGCGTTCTGCAGCAGTTCGGTGAGCACCATGGACAGCGGGGTGGCCACCTCGGCGTCGAGGATGCCGAAGCGCCCGGTGCGCCGGTGGGCGACCCGGCCGGGCGAGATCTCCGCCACCATCGCCAGCACGCGGTCGGCGATCTCGTCGAACTCCACCCGCTCGTCGAGGTTCTGCGAGAGCGTCTCGTGCACGATCGCGATCGAGCCGACCCGCCGTACCGCCTCGTCCAGCGCCTCGCGCGCCCGGCCGTCCGGATCGTGCGCGGCCAGCCGGCGCGACTGCAGCCGCAGCAGGGCCGCGACGGTCTGCAGGTTGTTCTTCACCCGGTGGTGGATCTCCCGGATGGTGGCGTCCTTGGTCAGCAACTCGCGCTCGCGGCGGCGCAGTTCCGTCACGTCGCGCAGCAGCACCAGCGAACCGATGCGCGGCCCCTTGGGCTTGAGCGGGATCGCCCGCAGCTGGATCACGCCGCCCTTGCCCTCGACCTCCGTCGCACGCGGCGCCCAGCCGCTGGCCAGCTTCACCAGCGCCTCGTCCACCGGGCCCCGCTGCACGGCCAGTTCGGCCGTCGCGCGGCCCAGGTGCAGGCCGACCAGGTCGGAGGAGTGGCCCAGGCGGTGGAAGGCGGAGAGGGCGTTGGGCGAGGCGTACTGCACCAGGCCCTCGGCGTCGAGGCGGATCAGCCCGTCGCCCACCCGCGGGGAGGCGTCGGTCTCCAACTGCTGGCCGGGGAAGGGGAAGGCGCCCGCGGCGATCATCTGCGCCAGGTCCGAGGCGCTCTGCAGATAGGTCAGCTCCAGCCGGCTGGGGGTGCGCACGGTGAGCAGGTTGGTGTTGCGGGCGATCACGCCCAGCACCCGCCCGTCGCGCCGCACGGGGATCGCCTCGACCCGTACGGGCACCTCCTCGCGCCACTCCGGGTCGCCCTCGCGCACGATCCGGCCCTCGTCGTGGGCGGCGTCGAGCATGGGGCGCCGGCCGCGCGGCACCATGTGGCCGACCATGTCGTCGTGGTACGAGGTGGGGCCGGTGTTGGGCCGCATCTGCGCCACGGAGACGTAGCGGGAGCCCTCCAGGGTCGGGATCCACAGCACGAGGTCCGCGAAGGAGAGGTCGGCGAGCAGCTGCCACTCGGAGACGAGCAGGTGGAGCCACTCAAGGTCCGTCTCGGACAGGGCGGTCTGCTGGCGCACGAGGTCGTTCATGGAGGGCACGGGGCGAGTTTAGAGGCTGGGTGCGGGAGGGGACTTCGTACGGCGGCGCGCGGGGGGCCTCGTACGCCGTACGATGGTCCTGCTGTCGAGTTCCCGTACGCATACCCCTGGACGGCGGGGAGTGGTCTAGTCCACAATGCAGGGGACGACTTCCGGCCCCCGCGCACTGACGCGCGGGAGGGCGGGATCGAGGATCGCGACGCTCTCTGCCCTGACCGCGTCGCGACCTCCGCCGGTCACAGGCCGCGGGGCCGCACACCCTGCCATGTCCTTTGCCCGGTATCAGCTCCGGGCTGCGGTGCCGGGCGGGTTGAGGGTCCCGCTCCTGGCGCCGCGGCCCGAAGTGTTTTCCGGGGGGCGCCGCCCGGGGCGCCTCCCCGACCGGGCGCCCCGCCGCGTCAGCCGGCCCGCCGCGTCAGATGCCCTGCCAGGACGGCTTGCCCGCGTAGGTCTGGCGGAAGTAGTCGGCCAGTTTCAGCTTCGAGGCCGCCGCCTCGTCCACGACCACCGTGGCGTGCGGGTGCAGCTGGAGCGCGGAGGCCGGGACGATCGCGGCCACCGGGCCCTCCACCGTCGCGGCGACCGCGTCCGCCTTGCCCTCGCCGGTGGCCAGCAGGACCAGGTGGCGGGCGTCGAGGATGGTGCCGATGCCCTGGGTGATCACGTGGTGGGGGACCTGGTCGACGTCGCCGCCGAAGAAGCGGGCGTTGTCGCGGCGGGTGCGCTCGGTGAGGGTCTTGATGCGGGTGCGCGAGGCCAGGGAGGAGCAGGGCTCGTTGAAGCCGATGTGGCCGTCGGTGCCGATGCCCAGCAGTTGCAGGTCCACTCCGCCGGCCCAGGCCAGCGCCTTGTCGTACGCCTCGCAGGCCGCCTGTACGTCATGGGCGGCGCCGTCCGGGCCCAGGAAGGCGTCCGGGGAGAGCCCCAGCGGCTCCACGACCTCGCGCAGCACCACGGAGCGGTAGGACTCGGGGTGCCCGGCGGGCAGGCCGACGTACTCGTCGAGCTGGGCGACGCGCGCCTGCGAGACGTCCACGCCGCCGGCGCGCACCGTCGCGGCGAGGGCCTCGTAGACCGGGATCGGGGTGGAGCCGGTGGCGACGCCGAGCAGGGCGTCGGGCTTGCGGCGCAGGAGGTCCACGACGGCTCCGGCGATCAGCTCGCCGCCCGCCGCCGCGTCCGGGACGATGACAACTTCCACGCTGGCCTGCCTTTGTCGGGGTCCGGTGAGCACGGTGGATAAGCACAGTGGTGTAGACCAATTTAGCAGAGGGGGCGGGAGGTTGGGCGGGGTCGCGGGCGGCCGGTTCCGTACGTAGGGGAGCCACCGGGACGCGGTGGGAGGCGCGTCCCGGTGGCTCGTCGCGGCCCCGCGCCCCCCGGCGGCGGGGCCGGGGTCAGCGGGGGGCGGTGAGCGCCTCCGCGGCGGCGGCGGCGCAGACGCGTGAGGCGCCGTGGGTGGCGAGGTGCGCGGCTCCCTGGGGCGGGGACTGCGGGACGCCCATCTCGACGACCACCGTGTCCGGGCGGGCGGCGAGCAGGCCGGCCAGGGCGGTGCGCATCCAGGCGTGGCGGTGCAGGTCGCGCACCACCGCGACCACCGGGCGCTCCCCCGCGATCGCGGCGGCGTCGCCGCCGGTGGCGCCGGGTCCGTAGCTGCCGCTCGTCGTGCCGGGCAGCAGGCGCGCCAGCTCCGGTCCCAGGCCCCAGGGGGTCTCCTCGCCGGCCGCGCTGTTGGCGACGGGGGTGAAGCAGGCGACGTACGCCGGGGCGGTCAGCGGCAAGGCGCCCGCCCCGCCGGTGGTCCGCAGCGCCCGGCGGGCGGCGGTGAGGCCGACGGCCGAGTCGGCCGAGTCGGCTGGGCCGGCAAGGGCGGCAGGTGCGGCGGATGCGCTCCCCTGCGCCGCAGCCGCCGCCCCCCTCCCCCCGGTCCGCTGCTCGGCGGTCCACCGCGCCAGTGCCCGCACCCGGGCGGCGGCGTCCGCCAGGCGCTCCTCGGCCAGCTCTCCCGCCCGTACGGCCGCCACGATCGCGTCGCGCAGGGAGAGCAGCAGCTCGTCGTCGCCGTGGAAGCCGATGCACAGCGCGTCCGCGCCCGCCGCCAGCGCCAGGACCGCGCCGCGCGCCATGCCGTAGGTGTCGGCGATGGCCTGCATCTCGATCGCGTCGGTGCTGATCACCCCGTCGAAGCCGAGGCCGCCCTCGGCCTGTGGGCGGCGCAGCAGCCCGGTCAGTACCCGGTGGCTGAGCGTCGCGGGCCGTTCGGGATCCAGGGCGGGGACCACGAGGTGCGCGGTCATCACGGCCTTCGCCCCGGCCTGGACCGCGGCCCGGAAGGGCACCAGTTCGCGCTCGCGGAGCACGTCGAGGGGGGCGTCGATGCGGGGCAGCGCGAGGTGGGAGTCGACGGAGGTGTCCCCGTGGCCGGGGAAGTGCTTGACCACGGCGACCACGCCCGCCTCGTGCAGCCCGCGGACGGCGGCGGCGGTGTGCCGGGCGGCGAGCGCCGGGTCCGCGCCGAAGGAGCGCACGCCGATCACCGGGTTGCGGGGGTCGGAGTTGACGTCGGCGCAGGGCGCCCAGTCCATGGTGACGCCCACCTCGGCGAGGCGCCGCCCCAGTTCGCGGTAGACGGCCCGGGTCAGCGCCGTGTCGTCCACCGCGCCCAGCGCGAGGGCGCCGGGGAAGGAGGAGCCCCGGCGGACCTCCAGGCGGGTGACGTCGCCGCCCTCCTCGTCCATCGCGACGAGCACCTCGGGCCGTACGGACCGCAGTTCGGCGGTGAGGTCGGCGACCTGCCCCGCGTCGCGCACGTTGCGGCCGAAGAGGCCGACGCCGGTCAGCCCCTCGTCGAGCCGGCGCAGCAGCCAGGCCGGCGGCCGAAGACCGCCGAAGCCGGGCTGCAGGACGGTCAGCGCGTCGCGGGTGAGCGTGCTCCCCGCCTGCATGACTGTGGACATCCCTGAATCCCCTTATCCCTTCACGGCGCCGGCGGTCAGCCCGCCGGTGACCTTACGCTGCAGCACCAGGAAGACCACGAGCACGGGTACGGCGAAGAGCGAGGCCGCGGCCATGGTCGCCCCCCAGTCGTCGCCGAAGGCGGTCTGGAAGCGCGAGAGCCACAGCGGCAGCGTCTGCGCCTCGGCCTGCTTGTTGAGGATGAGCACGAGCGGGAACTCGTTCCAGGCGGTGATGAACCCGAAGAGCGAGGTGGCCATCAGCCCCGGTGCCAGCAGCGGGAAGACCACCCTCAGGAACGCCTGGGTGCGGCTGGCCCCGTCGACCATGGCCGCCTCCTCCAGCTCCCTGGGCACGGCGGCGATGAAGCCGCGCAGGGTCAGGACGGTCAGCGGGAGCACCATCACGCAGTAGAAGAGGGTCAGCGGCAGCAGGCTGTTGAGCATGTCGCCGTCGCGCACGATCAGGTAGACGGCGATGACCATGACCTCCCACGGCGCCATCTGCGCGACCATGAAGAGCAGTACGAAGCCGCGCCGGCCCCGGAAGCGCAGGCGCGCCAGCGCGAAGGCCGCCAGCAGCGCGACGGCCAGCGAGAGCAGGACGGCGCCGAAGGTCACGGTGAGCGAGTTGCGTACCAGCGTCCAGAAGCCGTCGGACTGCACCGCGGTGCGGAAGTTGCCGAGGGTGGCGTCGACGGGGAACCACACCGGGGTCTCGGTGACGATGTCGCCGCGCCGCTTGAAGGCGGTGGAGAACATCCAGTAGACGGGGAAGGCGAGGACGAGGGTGAGGACGGCGGCCGTGGCGTTGGGCCAGATCCGTCCGGCGAGTGGGCGCCTCACGGCTGCTCCTCCTCTTGCTTCAGGGTCAGGCGGAGGTAGTACGAGGTGAGGCCCAGCAGGACGAGGATCGTCAGGACGGAGATCGCCGCGCCCATGCCGTAGTGCTGGTTGCCGACGCCCTCGACGAAGGCGTAGACGGGCAGCGTCTCCGTCAGCCGCTCCGGGCCGCCCTCGTTGATCGCGAAGAGCTGGGCGAAGGACTTGAAGATCCAGATGACCTCGAGGAAGGTCGTCGCCAGCAGGAAGGGCCGCAGGAAGGGGTAGGTGACGGTGGTGAAGAGCTTGACCGCGCCGGCGCCGTCCAGCCGCGCGGCCTCGTACAGCTCGGCGGGGATCGTGGTGGTGGCGGCGTAGAGGTTGAAGGCCACGAAGGGGATCGACTGCCAGACCAGGAGCAGGGTCACCACGAAGAGGGTGGAGAGCTGGCCGCCGGTCCAGTTGTAGTCCGCCATCGCGTGCCAACCGAGCGTGTCCAGCAGCGAGTTGACGACGCCGAAGCGGGCGGCGAAGAGCCACTGGAAGACGGTGGTGGCGGCGATCACGGGCATCGCCCAGGCGAGGATCAGCCCGACGGAGAGCGTCAGGCGCATCCGCCGGCCCAGCCGGGCGAGGAGCAGGCCCACCAGGGTGCCGAGCACCATGATGAGGGCGACGTTGGCCGCGGTGAAGGCGATCGAGCGGGCGGTGACGCGCCAGAACTGCTCGCTGCCGAGCGTCTCGGTGTAGTTCTCGACGCCGTTCCACTCGGTGAGGTGCTGGATGAGCTGGCGCATGTTGAGGTTCTGCAGCGACAGCAGGGCGTTCTTCACCAGCGGCCAGACCAGCAGCGCGGCGGTGGCCAGCAGCGCCGGCAGCAGCAGCAGGTACGGCAGCGCGGCCCCGGCCCGCAGCCGCGCCCGGGACGTCAGGGACATCGGTGTACTCCTTCGGGTGGGCCCGCGGGGGCGGGCGCCGGATCGGGCGCCCGCCCCCGCGTGCCGTGTCACTGCTCCTGCGAGAGGCGCTTGTTGAACTCCTCCTCGACCTGCTCGGCCGCCTCGGCGTGCGGCTTGCCCTGCAGGACGAGGGTCATGTACGTCTTGATCGGGTTGGGCGCGTTCTCCACCGGGCCCCACTGCGGGATCAGCGGGGTGGTGCCGCCGAAGGCGGCGGAGGGGGCGGCGGCCTCGGCGGCGGGGTTGCCGGCCAGGTGGGACTGCAGCGCCTCCTTGTTGGGGATGACGCCGTTGAGCTTGGCCAACTGGCCCTCGTACGTGTCGGAGAGGGCCAGCTTCAGGAACTCCTGCGCCAGCTCCTGCTTCTCGCTGCCGGCGGCGACGGCGAGGTTGGAGCCGCCGAGGAAGACGCCCTCGGGGCGGTCGGCGCTCTCGCCGGGGATGGTGAAGTAGCCGACGTCCGGCTCGATCTTCTTGTTGGCGGCGATGGCCGTACCGGCCTCCCAGCCCATACCGATGAAGGCGCCGGTCTTGCCCTGGGCGAAGACCTCGGCCTGCTGCGGGGTGGCCTCGTCCTTGTCCTTGGGGGCCTTGGAGTAGGAGGCGTACTGCTTGTAGACGTCCATCGCCTCGCCGACCTTGGGGTCGGCGAGGTTGGAGACCCACCCGTCGCCGTCCTTCCTGACCAGCTCGGCGCCCTTGCCGACGAGCAGGCCGTCGAAGAAGTACCAGTTCTGGCCGGGCATGTAGAGCGGCTCGGCGTCGGTCTTCTCGTCGATGGCCTTCAGCGCGTCGAAGAACTCGGCGCGGGTCTTGGGTACGTCCTTGATCCCGGCCTCGGCCCAGATCTTCTTGTTGTAGACGACCACGCGGTTGGCGAAGTACCAGGGGGCGGCGTACTGCTTGCCGTCGTAGACCGCCGCCTTGTTGAGCGCCTCGGTCCAGTCACCGCCGATCTCGGCCTTGAGGTCGGCGAGGTCGGCGAGGCCGCCGGTGGCCGCGTAGGCCGGGGTCTGGGTGTTGCCGATCTCCACGATGTCCGGCGGGGCGGACTCGGAGAGCGCGGTGGTGATCTTCTGCTGGATGCCGTTCCACTCCTGGACCTCGACCTTGAGCTTCGCGCCGGTCTTCTTCTCGAAGTCGGCCTTCAGGTCGGACACCCACTTCTCGGGTGCGGAGCCGGTCATCGTCCAGAAGGTCAGGGTCTGGCCCTTGAAGCTCTCGGGGCCCGCGCCCTTGCCGCCCGCCTTGCCGTCGTCGTCGGAACCGCAGGCCGCGAGCCCGGCTATCAGGGCCGCGGCACCCACCGCCGCAATGATCTTGCGCTTCACGCCATCCTCCTCGGGCGCCCCGACGGAAATCCTGGTCGGGCACTGCCCGTGGGGCTGTCGTGTGGTCTTTAATGGTGTAGACCAGTAGGGAGCTTTGGTCTAGGCCAATCAACTGACCGCAGCTTGGCCTAGACCAATGAGGGTGTCAAGGGGTCCATCCGCCCCCAACCACCCGCCGTTACCGGACCGATGCGTGGGCCCGGGCCTGTCGGAAGCTCCCCGCGGAACGTGCCAGGATGTGAGCCGCAGCCAACGGAGGAACCGATGAGGACGAACGCCGGTACGGCGCACGGGGGCACACCGGACCCCCGGACATCCGCCACGCGGGCGGCGGCCCCCGCCGCGAAGCGCACCGCGCGCGAGCCCAAGTACTACCGCCTCAAGCGGCATCTGCTGGCGATGACCGAGACGCTCCCCCCGGGCACCCCGGTGCCGCCCGAGCGCACGCTCGCCGCGGAGTTCGACACCTCCCGCACCACCGTGCGCCAGGCGCTGCAGGAGCTGGTCGTGGAGGGCCGGCTGGAGCGCATCCAGGGCAAGGGCACCTTCGTCGCGAAGCCCAAGGTCTCCCAGGCGCTCCAACTCACCTCGTACACCGAGGACATGCGCGCCCAGGGGCTGGAGCCCACCTCGCAGCTGCTGGACCTGGGCTACGTGACGGCCGACGACCGCCTGGCCGGGCTGCTGGACATCACCACCGGCGGGCGGGTGCTGCGCATCGAGCGGCTGCGGCTGGCCAGCGGCGAGCCGATGGCCATCGAGACCACCCACCTCTCCGCCAAGCGCTTCCCCGCCCTGCGCCGCAACCTCGCCAAGTACGCCTCGCTCTACACCGCCCTGGCCGAGGTCTACGACGTGCACCTCGCCCAGGCCGAGGAGACCATCGAGACCTCGCTGGCCACCCCGCGCGAGGCCGGCCTGCTGGGGACGGACGTGGGGCTGCCGATGCTGATGCTCTCGCGGCACTCCCGCGACGCGGCCGGCGATCCGGTGGAGTGGGTGCGCTCGGTCTACCGCGGCGACCGCTACAAGTTCGTCGCCCGGCTCCAGCGCCCCAACGGCTGAGCGGCGCCGGGCCCTTCACCGACCATCCCATCCGGGGACATCGCGGACGTGCGCTCAGCGTCGTAACCGATCCGCTATACGAACGGGTGGTGACGCAGACCACAGAGCTGCTCTACATTTCCTGCGCACCGCAACAAGAGTTGCTGTCCAGGGGACGGAGCCGCTATGTCAGAGACCTCAGGGTCCTCGGGGACCCAAGCACCACCGGACACCGGTCGGCGGGCGAAGCCGACGCCGCGGTCGATCGCGGTCTGGAGCCTGGTCGGCGCGGTCGGCGCGCTCGGCTGGAGCATGCTGGCCCTCTCCCGCGGCGAGGAGGTCTCCGCCGCGTGGATAGTGGCCGCCGCGCTCGGTTCGTACGCCATCGCCTACCGCTTCTACTCGAAGTTCATCGCCTACCGGGTGCTGAGGCTCAACGCCCGGCGGGCCACCCCCGCCGAGCGGCTGGACAACGGCGTCGACTACCACCCCACCGACCGCCGGGTGCTGCTCGGCCACCACTTCGCGGCCATCTCCGGCGCCGGACCGCTGGTCGGGCCGGTACTGGCCGCGCAGATGGGCTACCTGCCGGGCACCATCTGGATCGTGGCCGGCGTGATCTTCGCCGGCGCCGTGCAGGACATGGTGGTGCTCTTCTTCTCCACCCGGCGCAACGGCCGCTCCCTGGGCCAGATGGCCCGTGAGGAGATCGGCCCCGTCGGCGGCGCCGCCGCGCTGCTCGCGGTCTTCGCCATCATGATCATCCTGCTGGCGGTGCTCGCCCTGGTGGTCGTCAACGCCCTGGCCGCCTCCCCGTGGGGCACCTTCTCCATCGGCATGACGGTCCCGATCGCCCTGTTCATGGGCTTCTACCTGCGCGTCATCCGCCCCGGCCGGGTCGCGGAGGTCTCCCTCATCGGCGTCGGCCTGCTGCTGCTCGCCCTGGTCGCGGGCCGCTGGGTGGCCCAGTCCTCGCTGGCGGACACCTTCACGCTGAGCAAGGAGGCGCTGGTCGTCTGGCTGGTGGCCTACGCCTTCGTCGCCTCGGTGCTGCCGGTGTGGATGCTGCTCGCGCCGCGCGACTACCTCTCCACCTTCATGAAGCTCGGCACCGTCGGGCTGCTCTTCGTCGGCGTGCTGGTGGCCGCCCCGATGCTGAGGATGGACGGGGTCACCGACTTCGCCACCGCCGGTACGGGCCCGGTCTTCGCCGGTTCGCTCTTCCCGTTCGTCTTCATCACCATCGCCTGCGGCGCCATCTCCGGCTTCCACGCGCTCATCTCCTCGGGCACCACGCCGAAGATGGTGGAGAAGGAGCCGCAGATCCGGATGATCGGCTACGGCTCCATGCTGATGGAGTCCTCGGTGGCGATCATGGCGATGATCGCGGCCTGCGTGCTGGACCCGGGGCTGTACTTCGCGATGAACTCCGCGCCCGGCGTGATCGGCACGACGGTGGAGTCCGCCTCCCAGGCCATCACGGGCCTGGGCTACACCATCACCCCCGACACGCTCGCGCACTGGGCGAAGCTGGTCGAGGAGCCCTCGCTGCTCTCGCGCACCGGCGGGGCGCCGACCTTCGCGGTGGGCGTCGCGCTGATCTTCTCCGAGGCGACCGGCGACGGCATGATGGCGTTCTGGTACCACTTCGCGATCATGTTCGAGGCGCTCTTCATCCTCACCGCGCTGGACGCCGGCACCCGGGTGGGCCGCTTCATGCTCCAGGACACCCTGGGCAACGTCTACAAGCCGCTGAAGAACATCAGTTGGCGCCCCGGCCTGCTGGCCACCTCCGCGGTCGTCACCGGACTGTGGGGCTACTTCCTGTGGACGGGCGTGAAGGACCCGCTCGGCGGGATCAACCAGCTCTTCCCGCTCTTCGGCATCTCCAACCAGCTCCTCGCCGTGGTCGCGCTGACGATCTGCACCACCCTGCTGATCAAGTCGGGCCGCTTGAAGTGGGCCTGGGTGACGGGCCTTCCGATGCTCTGGGTGGCCGTGGTGACGCTCACCGCGAGCTGGCAGAAGGTCTTCTCCGACGACCCGCGCGTCGGCTTCTTCCAGCAGCGCGAGAACGCCCGACTCGCCATCGACGCGGGCACGGTCATGCCGCCGGCGAAGACGATGGACGAGATGGAGACCATCGTCACCAACACCACCGTCCAGGGCGTCCTGTCGGCCGCCTTCGCGCTCCTGGTCGTGATCGTCGTCGCCGACGCGGTACGGGTCTGCGTCAAGGCGCTGCGCCACCCGGACTCGGTGGTCGACCGCGAGGAGCCGTACACGGAGTCGGCCTACGTGGCGCCCGCGCAGCTCCTCCCCACCAGCGAGGAGAAGGCGGAGCTGGCCGCGGCCGGCCTGGGCTCGGGCGGCGGGCGCATTCCGGGGCAGCGGGCCGGGGCCGAGGAGGGGGCGGTGTCATGACCGCCAGGGCCGTCCTGACCGCCTCGGCCGCCTCGGCCGTCCTCGCGGAGGTGCGCAGGTCCGGGCGCGGAGTCTGGCGCTACCTGCGGGAGTTGACCGGCGAGACGGCCTACGAGCGCTACGTCGAGCACACCCGCGGGCACGATCCGGACGCGGAGGTGATGGACCGCCGCACCTTCGAGCGCTGCCGCATGGACGCGCGGGAGGCCGATCCCAAGGGCGGCTTCCGCTGCTGCTGAGGCGTCGCAGGGCCGTCGCAGGGCCGTCGCAGAACAGGGCCGCCATCCGGTGCACCGGGTGGCGGCCCTGTCCCGTACGGGCCGACGGCAACGCGGGCAGCAGCAGAGGCGACACAACATCTGGGGGTGACCGCCACCATCTCCCCCAACATGTATGCTCAACACCGCTGTCGCCGCAGGGGAATCCGGTGGAATTCCGGAGCTGTCCCGCAACGGTGTGCGGGCTCTCGCGCGGATACACCGCGGCATACGGGCGCCCGCGAGCCCGAGGACCTGCCGACACCGCGCCCCCGTCACAGGGGCGTCGTATCCGTCCGGGTCTCGCGGGTTGGGCCAGGGGCGTCACGGGGCACGGGTGTGCCGTCGTGCGCGTCCGCACGCCCCCCGCGCGGCTTTCGCCGAGCGAGGGAGTGCACCACCGTATGACCACCGCCCCGCCCGTGGCGCCCGCCACCGTGCCCACGCAGCCCGCCCCGCCGCCCGCGCCCGACTCCGCGTCGCTGCTCGCGACACTGAGCGAACTGGCCGCCGACCTCCCCGCCGTCGACCCCGCCAGGGTCGTCGCCGCCGCCCTGCGCGGCAGCCGGTCCGACTCCGACGAGGCCGCCCTGCGCGCGCTGGCCACCGAGGCCGCCGCCGGGCTGATCGGCGAGGAGCCGCAGTACTCCCGGCTCGCCGCCCGGCTGCTCACCCTGGCCGTACGCGCCGAGGCGGCCGGCCAGGGCGCCGTCTCCTTCTCGGCCTCCATCGCCGTGGGCCACCGCGAGGGCCTGGTCGCGGACGCCACCGCCGCGTTCACCGCCCGGCACGCCGAGCGGCTGGACGCGCTGGTGGAGGAGGCCCTCGCCGAGCAACGCGACGACCGCTTCGGCTACTTCGGGCTGCGCACCGTCCACACCCGCTACCTGCTGCGCCACCCCGAGAACCGCCAGGTCATCGAGACGCCGCAGCACTTCTTCCTGCGGGTGGCCGCCGGGCTGGCCGCCGATCCGGGCGCCGCACCGGCCGAGGGCGCGGTCGAGGAGGTCGCGGAGCTGTTCCGGCTGCTGAGCACGCTGTCCTACCTGCCGTCCTCCCCCACGCTGTTCAACTCCGGCACCCGCCACCCCCAGATGTCGTCCTGCTACCTGCTGGACTCCCCGCAGGACAACCTCGACTCCATCTACGAGCGCTACCACCAGGTCGCCCGCCTCTCCAAGCACTCCGGCGGCATCGGCATCCCCTTCAGCCGGGTGCGCTCGCGCGGCTCGCTGATCCGGGGCACCAACGGGCACTCCGGCGGCATCGTGCCGTTCCTGCGCACCCTCGACTCATCCGTCGCCGCCGTCAACCAGGGCGGCAAGCGCAAGGGCGCCGCCTGCGTCTACCTGGAGCCCTGGCACGCGGACGTCGAGGAGTTCCTCGAACTGCGCGACAACACCGGTGAGGAGGCCCGGCGTACGCACAACCTGAACCTGGCGCACTGGATCCCGGACGAGTTCATGCGCCGCGTCGAGGCCGACGAGGTGTGGTCGCTCTTCTCCCCGGGGGAGGTACCGGAGCTGGTCGACCTCTACGGGGATGAGTTCGACGCGGCCTACCGGCGCGCGGAGGAGGCGGGCCGGTACGTCAGGCAGGTGCCGGCCCGCCAGCTCTACGGGCGGATGATGCGCACCCTGGCGCAGACCGGCAACGGCTGGATGACCTTCAAGGACGCCGCGAACCGGGTCTCCAACCAGACCGCCGAGCCGGGCCGCACCATCCACTCCTCCAACCTGTGCACGGAGATCCTGGAGGTCTCCGACGACGGCGAGACGGCCGTGTGCAACCTGGGCTCGGTGAACCTCGCCGAACACCTGGGCCCCGACGGGCAGGTGGACTTCGAGCGCCTGGCCCGCACGGCCCGTACCGCCGTGGTCTTCCTCGACCGGGTGGTGGACGTCAACTTCTACCCCACCGGGCAGGCCGCCTCCTCCAACGCGCGCTGGCGGCCCGTGGGCCTGGGCGTGATGGGCCTGCAGGACGTCTTCTTCCGGCTGCGGCTGCCCTTCGACTCACCCGAGGCCAGGGCCCTGTCCACGAAGATCTCCGAGTGCCTGATGCTGGCCGCCTACGACGCCTCCTGCGAGCTGGCGGAGAAGTCCGGTCCGCACCCGGCGTGGGCGCGGACCCGGGCGGCACGCGGCGTGCTGCACCCCGACCACTACCCCTCGGCGACGGTCAACTGGCCCGAGAAGTGGACCGCGTTGCGCGAGCGCGTCGCCCGCAGCGGGCTGCGCAACTCGCTGCTGCTGGCCATCGCCCCCACCGCGACGATCGCCTCCATCGCCGGGGTCTACGAGTGCATCGAGCCGCAGGTCTCCAACCTCTTCAAGCGCGAGACGCTGAGCGGGGAGTTCCTCCAGGTCAACGCCTATCTGGTGGAGGACCTCAAGGAGTTGGGGATCTGGGACGCCCAGACCCGCGAGGCACTGCGCGAGCACAGCGGCTCCGTCCAGGAACTCCCCTGGATCCCGGCTGAGTTGCGGGCGCTCTACCGCACCGCCTGGGAGCTGCCGCAGCGTGCGCTGATCGACATGGCGGCGGCCCGTACGCCCTATCTCGACCAGTCGCAGTCGCTGAACCTCTTCCTGGCCGCGCCCACCATCGGCAAGCTCAGCTCGATGTACGCCTACGCCTGGAAGTCCGGGCTGAAGACCACGTACTACCTGCGCTCGCGCCCCGCGACGCGCATCGCCCAGTCCGCGCGCGCCGCCGCCGCGCCGGCGGCCGTGCCCGTGCCCGTACCGCAGGCGGACCCCGAGGCCCTCGCCTGCTCCCTGGAGAACCCCGAGTCCTGCGAGGCATGCCAGTGACCACCGTCCCCGCTCCCACCACCGCTCCCACCACCGCTCCCGACACCGCTCCCGACCCAGCCCCCGCCAAGCACCTGCTCGACCCCGGCTTCGAGCTGACCCTGCGGCCCATGCGCTACCCGGAGTTCTACGACCGCTACCGCGACGCGATCAAGAACTCCTGGAGCGTCGAGGAGGTCGACCTCGCCACCGACGTCGCCGACCTGGCGAAGCTGACGCCGGGCGAGCGGCACCTGATCGGGCGGCTGGTGGCGTTCTTCGCGACCGGCGACTCGATCGTCTCCAACAACCTGGTGCTGACCCTCTACAAGCACATCAACTCCCCCGAGGCGCGCCTCTACCTCTCGCGCCAGCTCTTCGAGGAGGCCGTGCACGTCCAGTTCTACCTGACCCTGCTGGACACCTACCTGCCCGACCACGAGGAGCGCGCGGCGGCGTTCGCGGCGGTGGAGAACATCCCCTCCATCCGCGAGAAGGCGCGCTTCTGCTTCCGCTGGATGGACTCGGTGGAGAAGATCGACCGGCTGGAGACGCCCGCGGACCGGCGGCGCTTCCTGCTCAACCTGATCTGCTTCGCCGCCTGCATCGAGGGGCTCTTCTTCTACGGGGCCTTCGCCTACGTGTACTGGTTCCGCAGCCGGGGCCTGCTGCACGGGCTGGCCACCGGCACCAACTGGGTCTTCCGCGACGAGTCCTGCCACATGGACTTCGCCTTCCACGTGGTGGACACCGTACGGGCCGAGGAGCCGGAGCTGTTCGACGAGGAGCTGGGCGCCCAGGTCACCGCGATGCTGCGGGAGGCGGTGGAGGCGGAGCTGCTGTTCGCGCACGACCTGTGCGGCGACGGGCTGGCCGGGATGAACACCGAGTCGATGCGGCAGTACCTGGAGTGCGTGGCCGACCAGCGGCTGGTACGGCTGGGGCTGGCGCCGGTGTTCGGCTCGGAGAACCCGTTCTCCTTCCTGGAGCTGCAGAACGTCCAGGAGCTGACGAACTTCTTCGAGCGGCGCGCCTCCGCCTACCAGGTCGCCGTCGAGGGCTCCGTGGGCTTCGACGACGACTTCTGAGCCGCGCCCGCCGCTCGGATCTCACCGGGAGAGGACAGCCCGCGCCCGGGCTGTCCTCTCCCGGTGCTGCTTGTCATACCTGTCCAGCAACTCCCGCTGATCGGCGATGAGTCGGCGCTGGTAGTCGGCGTCCACCGCCGACCAGCGGGGGATCAGGCGCGTCTCCTTCTTGCACGCCACGTCGTGGACGGCGGCCTCGACCGCCTCCTTGAGCCTGGCGTCGCCGACCAGGCCCAGCTCCTCGCGGGCGGTCAGCGGGCTCTTCGTGCGGTGGCCGTGGGCCGCCATGCAGCGCGACCATTCGGCGAGGAGGCTCTTCACCCGCGGGTCCCCGTTGGCCTCCAGGGCCGCCTCCTCGGCCAGTTCGGTCAGCACCGTGGGGTCCACCCAGTCCGCCCGCGGCCGGTTGACGCGCAGCACCGCGTCGCCGTAGCAGCCGAGCACCGGCACCTCGCGGCCCGCGAACCGCGGCCCCTTCATCGCCTCGGCCGCCTCCAGCGTCCTGGGCACCTCCGCCGGGGCCAGGTCCTGGTCGCCGTGCAGGACCAGCTCCTCGTCCGCCGTCAACTCCCGCTCGCGGGGCGGGACTCCGGCCTTCGGGTCCAGGGCCCGGGGGTCGGTGTAGCCGTACTCGGCGGCCAGCACCGGGTCGTCCACGCCGTAGAGGTAGGTGTACGGGCCCACGCCGGCCGGTTTCGCCGGGCGCGACGGTACGTAGGTGAGCCCGTGGCGCCGCATGCAGTCGGCGGCCAGGCGGTCGCGGGCCCGCTCCAGAAGGCGCTGGTCGGCGTCCGTGATCCCGTAGCGGTCCAGGGGGAAGCGCAGCTTCGCCGTCAGGCTGTGGGCGGCCGCGGGCGCCGCCGTACGGGGCGCGGGGGCCGGTCGGGAGGTGTCGCGGGGCTCGGCCGCGTCCGTACAGGCGGCGAGCAGGGCCGCGGTGAGGACGAGGGCGGCGGCGCGGAGGGCGGGGCGAAGGGCGAGGCGCACCGGGTGGCTCCCTGGGGACGGGGCGGTGCGCCCACCCGGACCCGGGTGGGCGCACCGTGGACTGACCGGTCAGATACCGCAGTTGGACGCCGACCAGGCCCTGCTGGTACGGCCGTCCACATGGGTGTGGTCGCTGTGGCCGGGGTAGCCGGGGCCGAAGATGCCGCCGAAGCCGTGGTAGCGGGCCCGCTGCGCCAGGGTGCACAGCGAGGGTGAGCCCGTCAGGTCGGCCGCGTCCCCGTAGAGGTGGCGGCTGTTGGAGGCGCCGCCCACCGCGCTGTTGCAGGAGTACGAGCGGAAGCCGCTGGAGACGTTGATCGGGACGCTGCCCAGCGCCTTGCGCATCGCCTCCAGCTTCCACATGACGCGCTTGGCGTTCTCCTTGGCCGTCGCGGCACTGACCGCACCACCGGACCAGGTGGAGTTGCAGTCGTTCAGCTCGCCGTAGGTGAAGTGGATGGGTGTGCAGTCCGCGTCCTGCAGCGAGTAGAGCTTGCTGAAGGTCGCCGGGCCCGCGACACCGTCCGCGGCCAGCCCGTACGCCTGCTGGAAGCGGGTCACCGCGGCCTTGGTCGCCGGGCCGAAGTCGCCGTCGTAGGCGAGGATCTCGCCGTACGCGACGTGGCCGGCGACCCGGATCTGCAACTGGGTCACATCAGCGCCGGACGTGCCCTGGGAGAGGGTCCGGCCCCATGTATAGCACTCGTCCGCGTGCGCCGTGCCCGCGGTGGCGACTGTGCCGCCGATCGCGCCTGCGGCGACGAGCAGCACCGAGAGAAGCAGCCTGACGGTACGTCGTAACAACGCGCACCTCCGCGCCTGGGGGATGGAAGTGCGTCGAGCTTCGCGGCACGGCGGGTACACGTCAACAGGGCCTGCCGCCGCCAATGGTCTGGTCCGGCGGCGCAACCGGGGGCACACGACCGCCGCCCCGCCCGGTCGAGGTCAAGTGATCGGGCGGGGCGGCGGGTTGGCGTACCTCAGTCGTTCGGAACGACCTCGTAGCGCGGTGTGCCCTCCGCCATCTGCCGCAGGGCGTCCTTGCGGTCGCGCTTGGAGAGGCGGTCGATGTAGAGCCGGCCGTAGAGGTGGTCCGTCTCGTGCTGCAGGCAGCGGGCGAAGTAGCCCGTGCCGCGCACCGTGATGTCGTTGCCCGCGAGGTCCTGGCCGCGCACCACCGCGTAGTCGGGGCGGGCCAGCTCGGCGTAGGCGCCGGGGACCGACAGGCAGCCCTCGTTGCCGTCGTCCAGCAGCCGGCGCTCGGCCGGCAGCTCCTCCAGCACCGGGTTGCACACCGCGCCGACGTGGCGCACGCCCTCGTCGTCGGGGCAGTCGTAGACGAAGACCTTCAGGTCCACGCCGATCTGGTTGGCGGCCAGGCCCACGCCCTCGGCGGCCCGCTGGCTGGCGAACATGTCGTCCACCAGCGCCGCCAGCTCCGCGTCGAAGACCGTCACGTCCCGGCACTCGCGGTGCAGCACCGGATTGCCCACGACCGTGATGGGGCGGGCCGTGCCGCGCTCGCGGAAGGCGGCCTCCCGCTCCTCGGCGTCCGTGACGTCGTCGACGTACACCACCTCGCCGGCCGCCTCTGCCGAGGGGTCGTCCACCTGAGCGTGCTGAGTCATCGTCCGTCCTACGCCTTCCGGGTCATCGTGGTTGCGGGCCCAAGCCTACGCGGCGGGTCCGACAGCCCGTGCCCGGTGCCGGTCGGACCCCCGCCGGCTACCCGACCTCTTCCAGATCCCGCCAGTCCCGGCTGTCCGGGCTGTCCGCCGCCCAGCTGTCCAGCAGCCCCCGCACCAGGGTGGCGGGCGCCGCCAGGCCGCACTCGCGCTCGGGCACCCAGAGGCTGTCCATGCGGTGCACCAGCGGGCCCGGCCGGCCGGGCTCGCTGTGGTCGTGCGGGTCGAGGAGCCCGGCGCCGCCCTCGGCGGCCGGCATCCGGCTCTCCGAGCAGGTCCGGCACAGGAGCCGCACGGAGGAGGACCAGTCCTCCGCCGCGTAGCCGGCCTCCGCCGCGAGGTCCTCCAGCGCGTCGCGGTCGGCCTCCGTGGCGGCCTCCAGCAGGACGACCCAGGTGGGCGTCGGGGAGGGCGCCCACAGCTCTATCTCGTCGAAGACGGGGTAGGCGTAGCCGGCGCCCGTCCCGCTCACCGTGCGCTCCCCGTGCGGGACGCCGTCGTGCAGGACGACCTCGCCCCAGCGGCGCCCCGAGGAGGGCAGCGGGATGCTCTGCACCTCGATGCGGGCCGGGTCCAGGCGCCGTCCCCAGACGACCTCCGCCTCGCCCTCCGGGGAGAGCCGCACCGCCGCGCTGCCCAGCTCCATCCCCAGCGGCTCGGCCGTCGCGAGCTGCGCCGGGTCGCGGCCGGGGCTCTCCGAGCCGGGCACCCGCAGCCCGTACGCCTGCCAGGCCCGGCGGGCCAGCGGCCAGTCCTGCAGCGCGGTGGCGGCGATGCCGACGTTCCACCAGTCGGGCGAGCCCACCGCGCGGTCCAGCAGCGCGACGGCCCGCAGCCCGGCGGCGCGCGCCTGCTCCCAGTCGTGGCGGAACTTGTGC
Source organism: Streptomyces polyrhachis (assembly GCF_042663125.1). Classification (NCBI taxonomy): domain Bacteria; kingdom Bacillati; phylum Actinomycetota; class Actinomycetes; order Kitasatosporales; family Streptomycetaceae; genus Streptomyces; species Streptomyces polyrhachis. The sequence goes on from NZ_JBHSZO010000051.1 coordinate 30,579, forward strand.
AGCAGCGCCAGGTTGAACCACGACTCCGCCAGCCACGGCTCCAGATCCGCCGCGCGCGTGAGCAACGCGCCCGCGTCCTCGTAGCGCCCGTCGCCGATCAGCGTGAAAGCACGGTCGGTCGCCTGCCGCCACGAGGCGGAGGGCCGATGCCGTCCTTTGCCGAATATCCTCACGATTCGCATCCAACCATGCCGTGCCTGACCCGCGCTTCCCGGAGCGTCCACCGGCCCCGCGGCCCGCGCCCCCCACCGCTCCACACCCTCATCCCCCGTCTCCCCCGCCACCTGCGGCCGTGCTGCCCTGCGGCGCCCAGCCGCCCCCGTACGGAACGCTCCCCCGGGCCAATACCCCGTGCAGTGCCGCCACCACCCTCGGGTCGTACTCCTCGGCGGTGTCGAGCCGCAGCCGCTCCAGCGCCTGCAGCGGCCCCTGCACGCTGCTGCTGCCCACCGCCAGGTCGTCGTAGTCATTGGCCGCCCGTACGATACGGGCCGCCAGCGGCTGCTCCCGATAGGGCTCCGCCTGGCGCTCCACGATCTGCGCGACCGGCGTCCCCACGCCCGTCTGGCGCACCACCGCCGCCCCCAGCAGCGCGATGCGCCGCCGCTGGACCGCCCGCAGCGGCTGGGTGGCGCCGTCGGCCACCGGGTCGACCAGGGAGAGCTGCCCGATGTCGTGCATCAGCGCCGCCTGCTCCAGCAGGTCCAACTCCACCTCCGTCAGCCCCAGTTCGCGCCCCACCCCCCGGCTCAGGCCCGCCACCCGGCGGGCGTGCCCGGGGCGGGTGTAGCCGGCGATCTCGGTGGCGCGGGCGAGGGAGGCGATGGTCTGGCGGTACGTGGTGCGCACGGTCTCGTAGCGGCGGAAGGACAGCTGCGTCAGCAGCAGCGGCAGGCTGAAGACGGGCAGCGCCCACAGCCCGGCCACCGCCGTGGCCAGCGCCATCACCGCGCCGGTCGCCACCATCGCCGAGCCGATGCCCACCAGCGCCCGCAGCTCGTCGCGCAGCAGCGGCACGAACGGCCAGCCCGTGCGGGCGCGCGCCAGCACCGCCCCCAGCACCGCGTCGCAGAGCGCGGCCAGGGCCAGGACGGCGACGAGCACGAGGGCGTAGCCGGGGCCGCGCCCGCCGGTGAGGCGGCCCAGCGTGCCGGTGGTGAACAGCGGCTGGAAGCAGGTCGCCGCGAAGGCGGTGACGAGCACGCGGCGCGCCAACTGGTCGGCGAGGGGCGGCCCGTGGCCGCGCGCGATGCGCGGCACGCTGCCCAGCAGGGTGGCGATGGCGACGACCGCGACGATCTGCGGCACCGCCTGCGCGGCGGCGCCGAAGGACCGCAGCCCGGCCGACTCGCCCAGCAGCGCGTACGCCAGCGCGCCCGCCGTCGCCAGGGGCGCCGTGAGGCGCTCGCGGGCGCGGGAGGCGGCCAGCTCGCCCAGGGCGATGACGGCGGCGAAGGCGGCGGCCGAGGCGGGCTGGCGCAGCCCGTACCACAGCGTCCAGCACAGGCCGAGCGCGGCGAGCAGCGGCGCGGCGGCACAGGCGGCGACGACGGTGGCGGGCGGGCGCGGGCGTACCAGGCGCGGGGTGACGGCGCCGGG
>NZ_JBHSZO010000052.1:0-32074 GCF_042663125.1 Streptomyces polyrhachis
CCCTGGACCGTACGGGCCAGGCGATCACCGACATCAACGCCGCCACCATCGCCGGCACCCTGCGCGCCGCCGTCCAGTCCCGCTGGGGCGAGACGCTGCCCACCCGCTTCGCCGTCATCGGCATGGGCCGCTTCGGCGGCCACGAACTGGGCTACGGCTCCGACGCCGACGTCCTCTTCGTCCACGAACCGCGCGAGGGCGCCGACGAGCAGGAGGCCGCGCAGGCCGCCGCCGCCGTCGCCAACGAACTGCGCCGCCTCCTGCAACTCCCCAGCAGCGACCCCCCGCTGCTCATCGACGCCGACCTGCGCCCGGAGGGCAAGAGCGGCCCCCTGGTCCGTACCCTCGCCTCCTACGCGGCCTACTACCGGCGCTGGTCGCTCATCTGGGAGCGCCACGCCCTGCTGCGCGCCGAGCCCATGGCCGGCGACGCGGAGCTGGGCCGGCGCTTCACCGAACTCATCGACCCCCTGCGCTATCCGGCCGGCGGACTGGACGAGAAGGACGTCCGCGAGATCCGCCGGCTCAAGGCGCGGATGGAGGCCGAGCGCCTCCCGCGCGGCGCCGACCCGCGCACCCACGCCAAGCTCGGCCGCGGCGGCCTCTCCGACGTCGAGTGGACCGTCCAGCTGCTCCAGCTGCGCCACGGCGCGCGCCTGCCCGCCCTGCGCACCACCCGCACCCGCACCGCGCTGGCCGCCGCCCACGAGGCGGGACTCCTCGACGCCGAGGACGCCCAGGTACTGGACGAGGCGTGGCTGCTGGCGAGCCGGGTGCGCAACGCCGTGATGCTGGTCCGGGGCCGCCCCGGCGACACCTTCCCCGCCGAGGGCCGCGAACTGGGCGCCGTGGCGCGCTATCTGGGCTACGGGCCCGGGCACGCCGGCGAGCTGCTGGACGACTACCGCCGTACGACCCGGCGGGCGCGCGGCGTCGTGGAGCGGGTGTTCTACGAGGGGTAGCCGCCCGTCGCCTCCCGTACCCCGCGCTCTCCCGTAGTCCGACCGGAGGCATCGCGTCACCCGTCCGGTCTGTCCGGCTTCGCACCCACTCGCCGGGCTGGTAGACCGGAGATATGCATGCGCCCCGGATCGCGGCCGCCGTGCTGGCCGTGTCCCTCACGGGGATCGCCGCCGGCCCGGCCGCCGCGTCCGCGAGGCCCGCGCAGGGCGGCGACGAGAAGAACGCCCGCCCCCCGGTGGTGGTCGAGGTGGTCAACCACGCCACCGAGCTGACCCCCGGCAGCGAGACGACCTACACCATCACCGTGCGCAACCGCACCGGCGAGCCGCTGCCCCGCACCGTCGTCACCCAGCTGCTGCCCCAGCCGCTCACCCACCTCTCCTCCCACCCCCGCGCCCGCAGCGCCGGCCGCGAGGTCGTCTGGCGGCTGCCGCTGCCCGCGCACGGCAGCCGCTCGGTGACCATGACCGGGCGGGTGGGCGAGATCGCCGGCGAGGACGTCGAATCCCCGGGCGACGGCCGGCTGGTACGGGTCGCCCCGACCGGGGAGACGGGCACAGCGGGGGCCGGCGGACCGGCGCAGCTCGCGACCACCGTCTGCGTCCGGGCCGTGGACCGCGGACAGCTGCTCACCTGCAGCACCGCCTCCGCGCCGGTGGCGCCGGCGTTCTGGCGGGGGAACCGGGCGTACATGGCCGCGAGCGCGGGGGCGGCGCTGGTGGTGGGCGTGGTCGGCGTGGTGCTGCTGCGCCGGTGGCGGCTGGGCTCTCCCGGCCGCGAGGCGCGGCGCGCACTCTGACCGTACGGGCGGACGTACGGGCGTACGGACGGATGTACGGGCTGCTCCGGCAGGCGCTACGCGGTCCCGTGCAGCGCCGTGTGCTGGGGCATGCGGAACGCGCTCGTCCCGTACCAGAGGTGGGAGACCCCGAAGCCGAACGCCAGGCAGACCGCGCCGCCCAGGGCGTCCAGCCAGAAGTGGTTCGCCGTGCCCACGATCACGAACAGCGTCACCAGCGGATAGAGCGCGCCCAGCACCCGCACCCACGGCCGCTTCGCCAGCATCGCGATCACCACGCCGCACCACAGCGCCCAGCCGATGTGCATCGAGGGCATCGCGGCGTACTGGTTGGAGACGTTCGCCAGGTTCCCCGAGGCCATCGAGCCCCAGGTCTCGTGCACCCGCACCGTGTCGATGAAGTCGACGCCGTGCATCAGGCGCGGCGGGGCGAGGGGGTAGAAGTAGTAGCCGAAGAGCGCCACGCCGGTCGTCGCGAAGAGCACGAAGCGGGTCGCCGCGTAGCGGCCGGGCTGGCGCCGGTAGAGCCAGACCAGCACGCCCATGGTCACCACGAAGTGCAGGGTGGCGTAGTAGTAGTTCATCGAGACCACGAGCCAGGTGACGCCGTTGACGGCGTGGTTCACCGACTCCTCGAAGGCCAGGCCCAGCTTCTGCTGGAAGGACCAGATCCAGGCCGCGTGCCGCAGCGCGGCGGCCTCGTGCTCGGGCACCGCGTTGCGGATCAGCGAGTACGTCCAGTAGCAGACGGCGATCAGCATGATCTCGAACCACAGCTGCGGCGGCCGGGGGGAGCGCATCCGGTCCAGCACGGAGCGCTTGGCGGGGGCCTCCTCGCGCACCTCCACCCGTGCGGCACGTGCGCGCCGGTCCTCCAGAGTCCGCACGATCCCCCCTGTTCCAGGTGTCAAACCCCGGTAAAACGACGCGCCCATGGGCAGACAGTGTGCCAGACGCGAACTGATCTGCCGATCATCCATCAAGGGGCCGAAGCTGTCGATCCTCGGACGACCAGTTCCGGGTGGAAGACGAACTCGCTGTGCGGGGCGGGGGTGCCCGCGACCTCCTCCAGCAGGGCGCGGACCGCCGCCTGGCCCATCGCCGTGACCGGCTGGCGGATCGTGGTCAGCGGCGGGTCGGTGAACGCGATCAGGGGGGAGTCGTCGTAGCCGATGACCGAGACCTGGCGCGGTACGGACAGACCGCGCTGGCGCGCGGCGCGGATGGCGCCCAGGGCCATCATGTCGCTGGCGCAGACCAGCGCGGTGCAGCCCTGGTCGAGCAGGGCGGCGGCCGCGGCCTGGCCGCCCTCAAGGGTGTAGAGGGAGTGCTGGATCCGGCCCTGCGCGCCGGGGTGCTGCGCCAGGGCCGCGTGGAAGCCCTCGACCTTGCGCTGCACCGGGACGAAGCGCGGCGGGCCCAGGGCCAGTCCTATCCGGCGGTGGCCCAGGGAGGTCAGGTGGCGGACCGCCTGGCGCATCGCGTCGTGCTCGTCGGGGGAGACGAAGGGGGCGCGGATGCGCGCCGAGAAGCCGTTGATGAGCACGAAGGGGACGCCCTGGGCGCGCAGTCGCTCGTAGCGGCCGGTGTCGGCGGAGGTGTCCGCGTGCAGGCCGGAGACGAAGACGATGCCGTCCACGCCGCGGCCCACCAGCATCTCCGTCAGCTCGTCCTCCGTGGAGCCGCCGGGGGACTGGGTGGCCAGGACGGGGGTGAAGCCCTGGCGGGTCAGGGCCTGGCCGATGACCTGGGCGAAGGCGGGGAAGATGGGGTTGTCCAGCTCGGGGATGATCAGGCCGATCAGGCCGGCGCTGCGTTGGCGCAGGCGCAGGGGGCGTTCGTAGCCCAGGACGTCCAGGGCGGCGAGTACCGATTCGCGGGTGGGGGTGGCCACTCCTGGGCGGCCGTTGAGTACGCGGCTTACCGTGGCTTCGCTCACGCCTGCCTGCGCCGCGATGTCGGCGAGTCTTGCGGGCGGGTGCTGCGCCATTGGTTTCCTCCCCCGTGGGTTCATCTGCTTCGCAGGATACGGGGGTTGGGGTGCTTTGCGTTGGGGGCGGGGGCTTCGCGTTGGGGGGCGGGGCCTCTCCGCGACAACTCCGAAAAGCCATAGGGATTGACTTGCCATCGGTCGATTTGCTGCTCTGTCGGGGGCCTGCGTTGCGGTGCGTCTTTTCGGAGTCGTCGCTCCGGGCCCCTCACACGGGCTGCCGGGCTCCTGTTGCGCTCGGCAGTCACTTGGGAGGGTGGGTTCCTGTTGCGCTTGGCAGCTTCTTTTCGCGGAGGGTGAAGGATTTGGGGGGTGCGCCGGCCGGTTGGGGTTTGCCTGACTTGTGGCCGACTGTGCGGTAGCCGGCTTTTTCGTAGTAGGCGTTGAGGTGGGGGTTGTCCGCTGCGCAGTCCAGGCGTAGGAGGGTGCGGCCCGTTGCCGCTGTTCGGGCTTCGGCTGCCTGGAGGAGGGTGCGGCCTGTGCCGGGAGGGGCTGTGGTGCGGGATGTCATCAGGCGGTGGACGTAGGCGGCTGTGGGGGGTTGGGGGCCCCAGGCGTCCTCGTCCTGCCACCAGAGTTCGAAGGCGCCCTGCGGGTGGTCGTTCTTGTCTGCGGCCAGCCAGATTTCGCCGGTGGTCAGGATGTGGCGGAAGTGGTTCTCGGTCAACTGGCCCGGGCGCCACTGGTCGATGCCCTGGGCGAGCATCCAGTGGGCCGCTTCGTCGCGGAGGCGGACCAGGGTGGGCAGGTCGGCTTCTGTGGCGGGGCGGAGGGTGAGGGGCGCTTCGATCACGTTTGCGATCATCGCATTGGGGGGTGGGTGGGTGGGGGGAGTGGGGGTGCCTGTCAGCGGACCGCGTGGAACGTTGAGCCGTCTGCCAGGCGGGCGGTCAGTTCTGTGCGGGCGCCTTTGCGGGCCGGTACGGCCAGGTAGCGGCCGGGTGTGGTGTTCTGTACGCCGCCTGTTGCCGTGATGGCGGTGATCTCGTGGCTGCCCGCCGCCAGGACGTACCAGTGGTTCGAGGCTGACTTCCACAGGACTCCCGCCAGGGCCTGCGGCCGGCGTTGGCCGCAGGCGGGGGTGTCGGTCGCTTGGGCCGTGAGCGTCGCCCGGGCGGTGCCCGGTGGGCGGAAGTGCGTCAGTACCTCGGCGTCCGTGCCGCGCCAGGTCTCCGCCCGGGTGCAGATCCAGGCCGCTGAGCCGGCTGACTCCGGCAGCTCCTGTTCGGCGAAGGTCCAGGCGTTGACCCGGCTGACTCCGGTGGTGCGCAGTCGGCGCAGGTCGCAGGCGGTACGGGCCCACGCCGCCCGTGCCGTTTCGCCGGCCGGGGGGACGGCGGTGCCGGGTGCGCCGTAGGACAGGGCGGCGGGGGTCAGTTCGCCCAGGTCCGTCAGGAGCTGGTTCCGTGTCGCCGCCGGTTCGCGCATCCGGAGCTCCAGTGCTGCCCAGCGGGCGCAGCCCCGGGTCGCCGCCGGGGTGTCGACCGGTTCCGTCACGCCGTCGGGGTCGCGGGTGAGGTGGCGGGGTGGGGCGGTGGGGTGGCGTAGGTCGCGGGTGGTGAGGCCGGCCACCCAGGGGGCGGTGAGGTAGCGGACCCTGCCGTGCAGGCGCTGGATCACCAGCGCGGTGGCGGAGGCCGTGTCCGCTCCGTCCGTACGGGCGAAGTCCAGGGCCACTCCGGTGGCGGGGCGGCCCCTGGGCTCGGCGTAGCGCGCGAGGCGCAGGCCGTCGTGGAAGACGACCACCGTTATCGCGCCGAGGTCTCCCGCGTAGAGGAGGTGGGGCGGGCCCGCGGGCGGGCCGGAGGGGGTGGCGGGGGTGGCGGAGAGGCGGACCCTGGTGCTGGGGCGGGCCCAGACGCGCAGGGCGCGGGAGAGCAGGGCGCGGTCGTCGACGCGGGAGCCGCGGGCGGGCCAGGCGGCGAAGTCGGGGCGGGAGGCGCCGCGCCAGTCGTCGCGGCCGGCGCGGTGCAGGCGGGCCGGGTCCAGGGCGGCCCGGGCGAACTCGTTGCCCGCGTAGGGCGGGGCGGCGGTGTCGGCGGGAGCGCCCGGCCAGTCGCCGGGGATGCCCAGGAGCGCCAGGCAGGCGGCGAGGGCCACGAGGGCGGCTGCCGCGGCGCGGACGTGCCGGCGGCGGCTCATCAGGTCGGTGGGGCGCGCCTGGAGGGTGCAGGGGTCGAACTCGGGGGAGCGGAGCAGCTTTCGCAGGCTCACCGGGACCGCCGGCGCCTGCGGCAGGCGTACGACGTCGGCCTCGGCGAGGGCTTCCCCGGCCTCCTCCGGGTCGAGGCCCGTCGCGGTCAGCAGGCGGCGGATGTCGTGGTCGTCCAGCTCCTCCAGCGCGCGCAGGACGACCACCGTGCGGGCCGGGGTGGGGAGGGCGGCGAGGGCGTGGTCCAGGGCCAGCTCGTCCGAGCCGCCGGAGCGGGGGAAGAGGGTCAGGCCCCACACCCGGGGGAGGAGGTGGGGATGCCGGGAGCGCTTGGGCAGGCCGAACGGGCCGCGGGGGACGTCCGGTTCGAGGACGGCGGTCAGGACGCGGAGTCGTACGTAGGCGTAGCCGGGGTCGGCGGCCCGGGCCTCCCGGGCCGCCTCCCCGCCCGTACGCGGCCCCGGCACGCGCCCCTCGCCCGTCCGCCCCCGGGGCAGCGCGCGCTGCACCAGCGCGTGGGCCGCCAGCACGCGGCGGGGGCGCCCCAGCGCGGCGGGCAGCAGGAGGTAGGCCAGCCTGGTCAGGCGCGGGTAGTGCGCGAGCAGGGCCGCCTCGGCGTGGTCGAGGTCCACGGCGGGCGGGGGTGTGGAAGGGGCGGGGAGGGTCGACGGCTGCGGATCCACGTACGGAGAACGAGTGAATCGTCGGATGGTCACTCAGGAGGGGCGGTCAGGCGGTGGGCGGTACGTACTTGTAGCCCACCCGGCGGACCGTGACGATCAGGTGCCGGTGGCGCGGCCCCAGTTTGCGGCGCAGGCGCGCCACGTGGACGTCTACCGTGCGGCCGTCGCCGATGTGCCCGTACCCCCAGACGTTGCGGACCAGGGAGTCGCGGGTGTGGACGCGCAGGGGGTGGGCGAGGAGGTGGGCGAGCAGCCCGAACTCCAGGTAGGTGAGGTCCAGGGGGACGCCGTCGGCGTACGCCGTCCACTCCTCGCGGTCGACCCGCACGGGCGGCGTGGGTTCGTCCGGCTCGGGTGCGTACCTCCCGGGGCCGTCCGGCACGGCCGGGACGGAGCGCAGCAGCGGGCGGTGGGCGGAGTGGGGCAGGGTGACGGGCAGGTGCGGCATGGTCGACTCGGCTTTCGCGCGCGGGGACTTGGGACGTCGTCTGCGCGGAACGGCCGGACGGCGGCCCCGCGCTAGCGCACGCGGCGACACTCGATGTCGAAGTGGTGGCCCTGCCGGGAAGGCCAGAACGGCTCGAGGTCCCTGAACCCCGCAGCACCGCGCTTCCCCGTCGCCACCATGCGGCCCATTGAAGCAGAGGGCGCCCGAACGGGCGACCCCCGCCCACAGGTTGAGAAAGCGCCGTCCCACGCGCGCCGGGGGTGAGCGGCGCGCGTTACGTGGGGTTCACACGAGGGCAACGGGCGGGAAACCGCCTGTTGGCACCCTGCGGACAGGTAGAGCCCTCTTGACCCGCAAAGGATGACTTCCGTGGCGTACAAGGCCGAATACATCTGGATCGACGGCACGCTGCCGACGGCCAAGCTCCGCTCCAAGACGAAGATCCTGGCCGACGGCGCCGAGCCGGGCATCTGGGGCTTCGACGGGTCCAGCACCAACCAGGCCGAGGGCCACGCCTCGGACTGCGTGCTGCAGCCGGTCTTCAGCTGCCCGGACCCGATCCGCGGCGGCGACGACATCCTGGTGCTGTGCGAGGTCCTCAACATCGACCTGACCCCGCACGAGACCAACACCCGCGCCGAGCTGCGCGAGGTCGCCGAGCGCTTCGCCGCGCAGGAGTCCCTCTTCGGCATCGAGCAGGAGTACACCTTCTTCAAGGGCTACCGCCCGCTCGGCTTCCCCGAGACCGGCTTCCCGGCCCCGCAGGGCGGCTACTACTGCGGCGTCGGCGCCGACGAGATCTTCGGCCGCGACATCGTCGAGGCGCACATGGACAACTGCCTCAAGGCGGGCATCGGCCTCTCCGGCATCAACGCCGAGGTCATGCCCGGCCAGTGGGAGTTCCAGGTCGGCCCGCTCTCCCCGCTGGAGGTCTCCGACCACCTGTGGATCGCCCGCTGGCTGCTCTACCGCACCGCCGAGGACTTCGGCGTCTCCGCCACCCTCGACCCCAAGCCCGCCCCGGGCGACTGGAACGGCGCCGGCGCGCACACCAACTTCTCCACGAAGCGGATGCGCGAGAGCTACGACGCGATCATCGCCGCCTGCGAGTCCCTCGGCGAGGGCGACAAGCCGCTGCAGCACGTGAAGAACTACGGCGCCGGCGTCGAGGACCGCCTCACCGGCGCGCACGAGACGGCCCCGTGGGACACGTTCTCCTACGGCGTCTCCGACCGCGGCGCCTCCGTCCGCATCCCCTGGCAGGTCGAGCAGGACGGCAAGGGCTACATCGAGGACCGCCGTCCGAACGCCAACGTCGACCCGTACGTCGTCACCCGGCTGATGGTCGACACGGTCTGCACCGCGCTGGAGAAGGCCGAGCTGGTCTGACCCCTCCGGGGCTCCATGGCCGGGGCGGGGCGCCCACCCTTCGGGGGGTGGGCGCCCCGCTTGCGTTGCCGCTCCGATCGGCCCAGAGCAGTCCGGATCGGCTCCGATCGGCTCCGATCGGCTCCGATCGGCTCCGATCGGCGCAGCCCCGCTCGCGCCCGCCGCGCCCCGCACCGAGGGTGGGGGCATGGCGGGCGTACGGCGGGCAGGGCGGGTCGCGCGGCCTGTCCTGTGGCACACGGCGTTCGCGGCCGCCTTGCTCCTGGTACTCACCGCACTCACCCTGATCCGCCTCACCGTGGCCGACCCCGCCTCCTACACCCGGGCGCTGCGGGCGGCCGACGGCTACGAGCGGGCGTACGACGAGATCCTGGTCGACCCGGCGGCCCGGGCCCAACTGCGCACCGGCGCGCTCGGCATCCCGCTGCGCAGCGACGTCGTCATCGACAACCTGCCGCTGCTGGTGCCCCGTCCGGCGCTGGAGGCCGCCGCCGAGGGCGGCGCGGCGGCGCTGACCTCCTACCTCACCGGCCGCACCGACTCCGTCTCCCGCGCGGAACTGCTGCGTCCGCTCACCCGCAGCGCGCAGGAGGCCGGGCGGCGGCACCTCACCGCGCTGCGGGCGGACGCCGATCCGGCGACGGCACGGCGGCTGGGGAGGCTGGTACGCGAACTGCAGGAGGTCCCGGCGGAGCGCTGGCGCACCGGGGACGCGACGGACGTGCTGGGGACGCCGCTCAGCGCCTTCGTCGACGACACCTGGGACGCGCGGACGGCGGCGCAGATCAACGGGCTGCTGGATCCACTGCTGCAGGTGCTGGGGAGCGAGGCGGCGGGGGAGGAGGACGGGGCCAAGGCGGGCGGCGCCGGGGCCGCTTCGGGCGTGCCCTCGCTCGTGTCCCCGCTGGCGCCCCCGCTCGGGTACGGCGCCGGGTCGGCGGCCGCTGCCCGCCCCGCCGCCCACGAACCCTCCTCCGCCGCCGCTGCGTCCGTCCCGCCGCCCCGGATCGGCCTGCTGCGCCCGGCCGTCGCCGCGTCCGCCTCGCCGCTCTCCTACGGCGCCGTCCTCCTCGCCACCGCCGGCGCCTGCCTGCTCGCCCTGCGCGCGGCGCGGCGGACCGGGGTGTCGCGCACCCACACCGCGGCGGCCGTCTGCGGCGGCGCCGCGGTCCTCGCCTCCGCCACCGGGCTGCTGGCCTGGGCACTGCTGCCGGAACCGGCCGAGCTGACACGGCAACTGCCCGGCAGCGTCGCCTCGTTGGCGACCGACGTCCTCACCCGGCTGTACGCGGACGCCGCGCTGCGCTGGAGCCTCGCCGTCCTCGCGCTGACCCTCCTCGCCCTCGTGCTGCCCGCCCTGCGCCGCCGCTCGCGCCGCCGCGCCCTGACCGCCGGGGTGCTGGTCGCCGTCCAACTCGCGCTGCTGCCCGCGGTGCCGTCCGCATCCGTGGCCGCCCCGGCGCGCGAGGTCTGCAACGGCGGCGCGGAACTGTGCGCCCGCCCCTACGACCGGGTGGTGCAGATCGCCTCGCACAACGCCATGTCCACCGTCGCCGACGGCTTCCTCAACGCCCACCACGACGAGCCGATCACCGTCCAACTGGACCGGGGCGTGCGCGCGCTGATGCTCGACACCCACTACTGGGAGACCGGCGAGACCCTGCTCCCCGCCGGTCTGCGCGGCCGGGCCCGCGAGACCCTGGTGCGCGCGGTGGACGACGTGGTCAGCGCCCGCCGGGGCACCTGGCTGTGCCACGGCCCCTGCCGGCTGGGCGCCAGCGACCTCACCGGCCAGTTGCGCGCCGTCGGCCGCTGGCTGGACGCGCACCCGCGGGAGGTGGTCACGCTGATCGTGCAGGACGACATCCCGCCGGCGGCGACCGAGCGGGCCTTCCGCAGGGCGGGGCTGCTGCGGCTGCTGGCGCGACCGCCCGCCGACCCGACGGGGCCGTGGCCCACGCTCGGCTCGATGATCCGGCGCGGCCAGCGGCTCGTCGTCTTCGCGGAGTACAGCGACGGCCCGATGCTCTGGTACCCCAACCTCTACCGGTACGCGACGGAGACGCCCTACACCGTCGGCGAGCCCGCACAGCTCGACTGCGCGCCCAACCGGGGCGGCGCCGGCCGCGCCAAGCGGATCTTCCTCCTCAACCACTTCGTCACCCGCGACCGCGCGGCGGACCGGGCCGCCGCCGCGCAGGTCAACCGGCCGGAGGAGATCATCGCCCGCGCCCACCGCTGCGAGCGGCTGCGCGGCCGGCTGCCGACGGTCATCGCGGTCAACCACGTCCAGCTCGGCGACGCGGTGCAGGCGGCGCGACGGCTGAATGCGGGGGAGTAGCGGGGCGGTGGGAGCGGGTCTGCCGGGTCCTGGCCGGCGGCCGGTATGCGACACGGGAAGCCCGCGACCGCAGCCGGAACGCCGCCGGGTCGTCCAGCCACGGGAAGTGCCCGGCGCCCGGCTGGACGACGAGCGCGGCGCGGGGGAGGGGGAAACGGTTTCGGGAGCCGCGGAAGACGGACAGAACGAGGGCGGAAAGGCCGCCTCAGCCAGCCGCCCGCGCTGCCCCCGAGCCCACCGGCCACCGCCGCCGCACGCGCCTCCCGGACCACGTCCCACCCCTCCCCTCGCAATCGAATAAGTGTTCAGAACTGCCGTCTGACCAGCGGGATCTGTCAGTGGTGCCTCGTACAATAGAGGGAGAATCCAAGCCGGGATTCTGCTCTCCGTGACGCCGAGGAGGTCGCTGATGCCCGTGGCCCGCTCCCCCGTCCAGCCCACGCTCTTCCCCCTGCGCAAGAAGCCGCTGCCCGCCGGGAAACCGCGCGTGTGGTACATCGCCCACAACCGCCGCCTCAAGGCGATGCGCATAGCCATCGCCCTGCTGGACACCGGGGTCTACACCCCCCAGCAGGCCACCGACCGGCTCATCCACGAGACGGCCGCCCGCATCGGCGTGCACCCGCCCTCCGCGACGACCTGCGCACAGGTCCGCAAACTGCTGCCCAGGATGTGAGCCACCCCGCCCGGCGCGACTCCCACGCGAGCCGCGCCGGGCCCGCCTCACCCCGTCCCACCCCCCTCAGGCGCGGAGGGCTGCGCCGCACCCCCTCCCCGATCCACCGCCGCCCCGCGCTCCAACGCGGCGATCCGCTGCCGCCGCCGCACCACCAACCCGCACCGCCGCGCCTCCCGGAACTCGGCCGCAGCCTCCCGCCGCCGCCCCCGCCGCGCCTCGACCGCCTCGATCCGGGCCTGCACTCTCGCATTCACATCTGTCATGTCACTCAGAGTGACATGGGGGTCTGGCAATGCCGTCCGCCAGGTCTGAAGCACCACAGGCGGTGGGCGGAAAACCACGTGCGGGCGGAGCCCTGCCCCAGACACACTGAAGCCACTCGCAGGGCCGCCGCGACGTCCCGCGGTAGGCGGTCGTGATCGACCGCAGGCCCCGTCCGATCCGCAGGGAGCACACCATTCAGGCCGCCGTGACCGTCACCCCCGCCGGCATACCGGAGTTGCTGCTCAACCTGGCGACCGTACGCCCGGTCTTCCTCTGGGGTGCTCCCGGTATCGGGAAGTCCTCCCTGGTACGGAAGTTCGCCGAATCCCTGGGTCTGGAGTGCGTCAGCCTCCTGGGGACCCAGCTGGCCCCCGAGGACCTGATCGGCGTACCGCAGATCCGCGAAGGACGCAGCATCTTCTGCCCGCCGGAGATGATCGCCCGCGACGAGCCGTACTGCCTCTTCCTGGACGAGCTGAACGCCGCCACCCCCGACGTCCAGAAAGCCTTCTACTCCCTCATCCTCGACCGCCGTATCGGCTCGTACGAACTCCCCGAGGGCAGCATCGTGATCGGAGCGGGCAACCGCGCCACCGACAACGCCCTCGCCCGTCCCATGGCCTCCGCCCTCGTCAACCGCTTGACCCACCTCCACCTGCGGGCGAGCGCCACCGACTGGCTGGTATGGGCCGGCGAGCACGGCATCCACCCGTGGGTGACCGACTACCTCCTCGACCGCCCCGACCACCTCTGGTCGCAACCTCCGAAGACGGAGGAGCCCTTCTCCACCCCGCGCTCCTGGCACATGCTCTCCGACGCGCTGCACTCCTTCGGCCCGACCCTGGACGAGGAGACCCTGAAGGTCGTCGCCCACGGCACCCTCACTCCCGCGCACGCCGTCTCGTTCAGCGGTTACGTCAAGATTGTGCGCCACGCCCACGGACTGGAGGCCGTACTCAAGGGCGAGGCCTCCTGGCCGCACCGTCCGCAGGACCGGGACCTGCTCTACTACCTGGCGGACGCCTTCCGGGGCCGGCTGGTCAAGGAACTGCCCGCTGACAAGGAGCACGCCTCGCCCGCCGTGCGGCAGGCCGCGCACCGGGCCAAAGCCCTGCTGGTGCAACTCGCGGAGATATCCGTCGAGGTGGCGCAGACCGTGATCGCGGAAGACGCGGACGGCCGGCCGGTACTGCCCGCGTGGTTCCTCATCGAGGCGGCCCGCGACATGCCCCGCCTGGTGGAAGCCCGCCGGTGAGCCGCCGCGACCGTTCCGGAAAGGCCGCCAGGCACGATCCGGCCGCCGAGGCGTTCCTTCGGGGGCTGGAGACCGTCCGCAGCAATCCGGCCCTGGCGGCGATCGAAGCCCGCATCTGCCGTGACGCGAACTGCCGCCTGCACGCCGAACGCGGCCTGGTCCGGGTGGACTCCGGCGGCACACTCCACGTCCACCGCAGCAGGCACGCCGAACCGGCAGCCTGGGCGTGGGCGCTCGCCCACTGCCTGCTGCACCTCGGCTTCGGCCACGCCCCCGCGGCCCACGGCGTGCGCACCCAGCCCGACCGCTGGGAACTGGCCGCCCGCTGCGCCGTCGTCAACCGCTTCCTGCTCACCTTCGCCGTGGGCAGCGCACCCGAACACCATCCGGCCGACTACCCGGGAGCGGGCGAAGAGGAACTGGCCACCCGCTGGCGGCGCGACGGTATCCCGCCCGCGTACGCCGACTGCGGAGCCGCGCACAGCGAGCCCGACCTCGTCCTCGTCCCCTCGGCAGGGTGGAGGCAGCCGCAGGACTGGCAGCTGGCTTTCGCGCACGCCCTCACCCGTACCGTCTCCGCCTCGATGGACGTCGCGGGTGGCCGTCGTGAGTCCCTGGGCGGCGAGCCGGTGCGCCGCTCCCCGTGGGAGCGCGCCCTGAACTGGTTCGTCTCCTCCTACCCCCTCCTGGGTGCCCTCGCCGCCGGCTTCACCCTCGTCGCGGACGCCGAACTCGCCCGCGCCCACCGCATCTCCATCGCCGCGGTCAACCCCACCGCCGGCGAGATCTACGTCAATCCCCTCAGAAGCCTTACCGAGGAGGAGTGGCGCTTCACCCTGGCCCACGAGATGCTGCACGCCGCCCTGCGGCACGGCGACCGCTGCGGCCCCCGTGATCCGTACCTCTTCAACATCGCGGCCGACTACGTCATCAACGGCTGGCTGCTGGAGATGGGCGTCGGCCACATGCCCGAGGGGCTGCTCCACGACCCCGCCCTGGCCGGCCAGTCCACCGAGGAGGTCTACGACCGCATCGCGGCTGATCGGCGTCGGCTGCGGCGGCTGGCGACCATGCGCGGCAAGGGCCTCGGCGACGTGCTCGGCGAACCGCTGCCCCACGCCCCCCGCGACTACGTCGACCTCGACGAGTTCTACCGCCGCGGACTCCAGCAGGGCTTCGAACTCCACCAGCGGAACCGCGGACTGCTCCCCGCCGGCCTCATCGAGGAGATCCGCGCCCTCTCCCAGCCGCCCGTCCCCTGGGATGCCCGGCTGGCCCGCTGGTTCGACGAGTACGTGCCGAGTCCCGAACCGCTCCGCAGCTACGGCCGCCCCGGGCGCCGCCAGGCGTCCACTCCGGACATCCCGCGTGCCGGCCGGTACTTTCCGCCCGAAGCGACGCCCCGGCATACCTTCGGCGTCCTCCTCGACACCTCCGGCTCGATGGACCGCGTCCTGCTGGGCAAGGCACTCGGCGCCATCGCCTCGTACGCCACGGCCCGCGACGTTCCCGCCGCCCGGGTGGTGTTCTGCGACGTGGCGCCCCACGACGCCGGCTACCTCCCCGCAACCGAGATCGCCGGTCGGGTGCGGGTACGGGGTCGCGGCGGCACGGTCCTGCAACCGGGGCTCGACCTGCTGGAGAGGGCCGAGGACTTCCCCCGCGCCGCTCCCGTGCTGATCATCACCGACGGCGACTGCGATGTGCTGCGGGTCCGCCGCGAGCACGCCTACCTGCTCCCCGCGGGCTCCACACTGCCCTTCACCCCTCGCGCCCCCGTCTTCCGCCTCAGCTGAACCACAGCACGACGCGCGTTTCGGATGTCGAAGAAGTGATGCGCCGGATCCGCGGCCCCCATGGCCCACGAAGGATCATGGAGCCGCGTGGAGGTTCGGTGCATGTCGGCGGGGTGATCTTCGGGCTGATCCTGACAGGCGTCGGCCTGGTGTCGCTCCTCAACGTCCGGGGACTTACGGAGCTCTTCTTGCCGGCCTGCGAACAGCAGAACCCCGGGCGGATGAGTCTGAAGGGAGCCGATGTCCTTGTGCGGACACTTGGTGGCGTCGGCGTGCTCGCCGGCGGCTTTGTGGCGCTCTGGATGACCTTGCACTGACACGCAGGATCAATTTTCCTGAAGTGTTTCGGAGGGATTTCGACCTGCGCAGATGCTCCAGCGTGCGGCCCTGGACCGGGTCTCCGGCACAGGTCGGATCACCCACCCGGCCCGGCATGCCAGGAGCTGGCGAACGCCAGTGCGGCAAGTCCGAGGAGGACGAGCTGGACGGTTCCTGCTACGGCGCAGCGCAGCACGAACAATCCGGCAGCGCTGAGGCACCCGCCCCCGAGCAGCCACCAGGCGCACTCCCGGGCCAGGCCCGCAGCGTCGGCAATCTTGCTGCCGTCGGTGTCCGACAACGTCGTCATCCCCACAGCGAACAGCATCCAGCCGCCGGCAACGACGTCGATGAGC
The DNA here is from genome assembly GCF_042663125.1 of Streptomyces polyrhachis. Lineage (NCBI taxonomy): Bacteria > Bacillati > Actinomycetota > Actinomycetes > Kitasatosporales > Streptomycetaceae > Streptomyces > Streptomyces polyrhachis. The sequence continues at coordinate 15,434 of NZ_JBHSZO010000052.1, forward strand.
ACCAGGCCAAGGGTGAGAGCAACCTCGGTTCCAAGGGGCGGACGCCTGAGTTTGTGCGTCAGTGCGGTCATGGGCACGAGTCTGCAGTCCTCGACGACCACCGTCATGAGTGCAACTACTCAGTCCAGCACTCCGGTTGATCAAGCCAGGGCCACCGCTGCGGTCACCTGGAACGAGCCGTGGGCCGCGCCTTCCGGTTCGGAAGGCGCGGCCCACGGCTCGTAGCCGGACCAGGGTGGCGGTAGCCGGCTGTGGCCTGCGGGATCCTAGATGTCGAAGTACATCTCGAACTCGTGCGGGTGCGGGCGCAGCTGGATCGGGGCGATCTCGTTCGTGCGCTTGTAGTCGATCCACGTCTCGATCAGGTCCGGCGTGAAGACGCCGCCCGACTGGAGGTACTCGTTGTCGGCCTCCAGGGCCTCCAGGACCGCCGGGAGGGAGGTCGGGACCTGGGCGACGTTCGCGTGCTCGTCGGGGGCCAGCTCGTAGAGGTCCTTGTCGACCGGCTCGGCCGGCTCGATCTTGTTCCTGATGCCGTCCAGGCCGGCCATCAGCAGCGCCGAGAAGGCCAGGTACGGGTTGGACGAGGGGTCCGGCGCGCGGAACTCGATGCGCTTGGCCTTCGGGTTGGCGCCCGTGATCGGGATGCGGATCGCCGCGGAGCGGTTGCGCTGCGAGTAGACCAGGTTCACCGGGGCCTCGAAGCCCGGGACCAGGCGGTGGTAGGAGTTCACCGTCGGGTTGGTGAAGGCCAGCAGCGACGGCGCGTGCTTGAGGATGCCGCCGATGTAGTAGCGCGCGGTGTCCGACAGGCCCGCGTAGCCCTGCTCGTCGTAGAAGAGCGGGTCGCCGCCGGTCCACAGGGACTGGTGGACGTGCATGCCCGAGCCGTTGTCGCCGAAGATCGGCTTGGGCATGAAGGTCGCGGTCTTGCCGTTGCGCCAGGCGACGTTCTTCACGATGTACTTGAAGAGCATCAGGTCGTCGGCGGCGGCGAGCAGCGTGTTGAACTTGTAGTTGATCTCCGCCTGGCCGGCCGTGCCGACCTCGTGGTGCTGGCGCTCGACCTCCAGCCCGGCCCGGATCAGCTCGGTGGAGATCTCCGCGCGCAGGTCGGCGAAGTGGTCGACCGGCGGGGCCGGGAAGTAGCCGCCCTTGTAGCGGACCTTGTAGCCGCGGTTGCCGCCGTCCTCCAGCGCGCCGGAGTTCCAGGCGCCGGCCTCGGAGTCGATCTCGTAGAAGGAGCGGTTCGCGGTGGTCTCGAAGCGCGCGCTGTCGAAGACGTAGAACTCGGCCTCGGGGCCGAAGTACGCGGTGTCGGCGATCCCGGAGGAGGCCAGGTACGCCTCGGCCTTCTTCGCCACGTTGCGCGGGTCGCGGCTGTACTGCTCGCCGGTGATCGGGTCGTGGATGAAGAAGTTGACGTTGAGATGCTTCTCCTTGCGGAACGGGTCCACCCGCGCCGTGGAGAGGTCCGGCACCAGCGCCATGTCGGACTCGTGGATGGCCTGGAAGCCGCGGATCGACGAGCCGTCGAACATCAGCGTCTCGGTCGGGTCGAAGGCCTCGACCGGCACCGTGAAGTGCTGCATGACGCCCGGCAGGTCGCAGAACCGGACATCCACGTACTTGATGTCGTTGTCCGCGATGTACTGCTTGGCCTCATCGGCGTTCTGGAACATCCCACTCCTCCTTATCCCGGCAGCGGAGCTGCGGCGGGATTGCGGCGCTTCGGCACGCCAGTGCGGTGGCATGCCCGCCCCGACCCTAGGAGTCCGGGATTTCTCGAGCATGACCCGATTGTTTCGTCGATGTTAACCAGCCTGGTCTTCCGGATCCGGGAGTACGGCCCCGGGCGGCCGGGTCCCCCGCGCGGGCGCGTACGGTGGACGCGTGGCAGAGATGGACAGACGTCAGGCAGCGGGTTCGTGGCTCTCCGGCCCCAGGGCGGCGGCGGAGTCGATGGGAGTCGACTTCGGCTACCGCGGCGAGCAGTTGGGGCTTCCCCGGGAGGGACGCGGCTCGATCGCGCCGGTCGGCCGGCGGATCGCGGCGCTCTACCTCGACTGGATGCTGTGCTGGGTCATCGCATACGGCCTGTTCGCCGGTGGCGAACCGCGCGCGCTGTCCCTGTGGACCCTCGCGGTCTACTTCCTCCTCGCGGTCCTCACGGTGGGGACCATCGGAGTGACCCCCGGCAAGCGCCTCCTGGGCATCCGGGTCGTCGGCGCGGACGGCGCCCGGCTCGGTTTCGTACGGTCCGCGCTGCGCGCCCTGCTCGTCTGCCTCATCGTCCCCGCGGTGGTCTGGGACCGTGACACCCGCGGCCTCCACGACCGACTGGCCCGCTCGGTCGAGGTCCGGATCTGACACACGCTCCCGCACGCGGGGCCCGCGCCCAGGACGCGGTCGAGGACAGCGAAGAGGGCCGGAGCATCGTGCTCCGGCCCTCTTCGCCGTACGTGCCGCGTACGGACGGGGTCAGCGCGTCCGCCCACCGCCGCGCGGCATCCGCATGCCCTTCGAGCCGGGCATCGGACCCTTGGGCACCGGCATGTTCGACATCAGGTCGCCCAGCGCCTTCAGGCGGTCGTTGGCCTGCGTGACCTGGGCGCCCGTGAGGACGCGGGGGAGCTTCATGATCGTGGCGCGCAGCTTCTTCAGCGGGACCTGGCCCTCGCCGTCGCCCATCACGATGTCGTGGACCGGCACGTCGGCGACGATCCGCGCCATGCGCTTCTTCTCGGCGGCCAGCAGGCTCCTGACCCGGTTCGGGTTGCCCTCGCCGACCAGGACGATGCCCGCCTTGCCGACCGCGCGGTGCACGAGGTCCTGGTTGCGGTTCATCGCCACGGCCGGGGTGACCGTCCACTGGCGCTTCATGTTGTCCAGCACGGCCGCCGCGGCGCCCGGCTGGCCCTCCATCTGACCGAAGGCGGCCCGCTCGGCCCGCCGGCCGAAGACGATCGCCATGCCGAGCAGAGCCAGGAACGCACCGAGAATGCCCAGGTAGACCGGGTGCCCGAGGGCGAAACCGATGCCCAGGAGGATGCCGAGGATCACCAGACCGGTGCCGGCGATCCACAGACCGATCGCGGGATCGGCCTTCTTGGTCATCTTGTACGTCAGGGCGATCTGCTTCAGTCGCCCAGGGCTGTTCTCGGGGGATGCGGTGGCCATGGCCGAATTCTACGTGGGCCGCGCGCTCCGCAGCGTTGTGGCCCCCATCACCTGCTCGGTCTCCCGGCGGTCGCGCGCCCGGCGGCGGTCCTCGAGCACCGCGTTCCAGGCGTTGCGCCGGGCGGTGCTCTGCCCGCCGCGCATCAGCATCCGCTCGATGGTGCGCAGGGTCTCGGAGGCGGCCGTACGGGCGGGGAGCGGCTGCATGGCGGTGACCTTTCCTGGCGTGGACGGACCGTGCTGGGCTTCCATGCTCACTCTTGGGTGTTACCAGCGCGTGACCAGTGGGTCAAACGCCCATAAAAGAGTGGTGAAGGCCACGTCGGGCGGTGGACCCGCTCCTCAGGCGGCGGAGCGCGCCCGCCGCTCGACCGCCTGCCGGTAGAGCCGGCCCGCACGATACGACGAACGCACGAGCGGCCCCGACATGACACCGGCGTAGCCGATCTCCTCGGCCTCCTGTTGCAGCTCCACGAACTCCTCCGGCTTCACCCAGCGCTCGACGGGGTGGTGGCGCGGGGTCGGGCGCAGGTACTGGGTGATCGTGATCAGCTCGCAGCCCGCCTCGTGCAGGTCGCGCAGCGCCTGGCTGACCTCGGCGCGCTCCTCGCCCATCCCCAGGATCAGGTTGGACTTGGTGACCAGCCCCGCCTCGCGGGCGCGGGTGATGACCTCCAGCGAGCGCTCGTAGCGGAAGGCCGGGCGGATGCGCTTGAAGATGCGCGGTACGGTCTCCACGTTGTGCGCGAGGACCTCGGGGCGGGAGGAGAAGACCTCGGCCAGCTGCTCGGGGACGGCGTTGAAGTCGGGGATGAGCAGCTCGACGCCGGTACCGGGCATCAGGGCGTGGATCCGGCGGACCGTCTCCGCGTACAGCCAGGCGCCGCCGTCGTCGAGGTCGTCGCGTGCGACGCCGGTGATCGTGGCGTACTTCAGCTCCATCTGCTGGACGGACTCCGCGACCCGGCGCGGCTCGTCGCGGTCCAGCTCGGCCGGCTTGCCCGTGTCGATCTGGCAGAAGTCGCAGCGCCGCGTGCACTGCTCGCCGCCGATGAGGAAGGTCGCCTCGCGGTCCTCCCAGCACTCGAAGATGTTGGGGCAGCCCGCCTCCTGGCACACCGTGTGCAGGCCCTCGTCCTTGACGAGCCTCTGCAGCGCGTTGTACTCCGGGCCCATCTTCGCGCGGGTCTTGATCCACGGGGGCTTGCGCTCGATGGGGGTCTGGGCGTTCCGGACCTCCAGGCGGAGCATCTTGCGACCGTCGGGTGCGACAGCGGACACGTCCGGGGCTCCTCAGCTTTCGATTCTTCGGCGTATCCCAGGGTACGCCTTGCGTTGTGCGGGTCGTCCCGCGGCCGTACGGACTCCCGCGCCGCGCTCGCGCCCGACCCCCTCGCCCGTTCTCGCCCGCCTCAGACGGCCCGCGGCAGCGGCTCGGCGGTGGCGAGGACCTCCCGCAGCTGCCGCTCCACCACGGGGACGGCCTCCGCGACGGACACCCGCCTGCCCAGCTCGTTGGACAGGGAGGTCACCCCCGCGTCGCGGATGCCGCAGGGCACGATGCGGTCGAACCAGGTGTTGTCCGGATCGCAGTTGAGCGCGAAACCGTGCATGGTGACGCCCTTGGCGACCCGGATGCCGATGGCCGCCAGCTTGCGGTCCTCGCGCCGCTGGCCGGCGTTGGAGGGGGCGTACTCGGGGCCGTTGAGGCGGGGGTCGAACTCCTCGTCCTGCAGACGGGGGTCGAAGTCGAGGGCGAGGCCGCCCAGGGAGGAGCCGCCCGGGGCGGGGCGCTGCTCCACCGCGTCGCCCAGCACCCACACGCCGCTGCGGCCCTCGATCCGGGTGGTCTCCAGCCCGAACTCCGCGCAGGTGCGGATCAGGGCCTCCTCCAGCCGCCGCACGTGGGCGACGACGTCCACCGGACGCGGCAGCTTCAGGATCGGGTAGCCGACGAGCTGCCCGGGGCCGTGCCAGGTGATCTTGCCGCCGCGGTCGACGTCCACCACCGGGGTGCCGTCCAGGGGGCGCTCGCTCTCCGCCGTGCGCCGCCCGGCCGTGTAGACGGGCGGGTGCTCCAGCAGCAGCACGGTGTCCGCGCTCTCGTCGGCGAAACGCGCCGCGTGCACCCGGCGCTGCTCCTGCCAGGCCGCCTGGTACTCCACGGCGTCCTCGCCGAAGCCCAGGTGGACGAAGTCCAGTGTCGACACGGGCGGCACTCCCGATCTGTAAGTGGTATCTCCCCAGCCACTGTACGACCGCCGCGCGAGCGGTCCATGCCTCGGGTGTTCTCACACGATCGGATGAATAGGGGACGAAGGTGGTGAGGCGGGCGTCCTGGGTAGCTACATTCACGCCGTTCTACGAGGCCAGGCAGGAGATCCGACAGGTGACGACGGAACGATCCGCACAGCGCACTCCCAACCGCCGGCTCGCCGCGCTCATCGCCGAGGCCGGGTTCTCCCATGCAGGGCTGGCCCGCCGCGTCGACGAGCTGGGGCAGGAGCACGGGCTGGACCTGAGATACGACAAGACGTCCGTCACCCGCTGGCTGCGCGGGCAGCAGCCGCGGGGGACGACACCGGCGCTGATCGCCGAGGTCTTCACGCGACGGCTCGGGCGCCGCTTCTCCGCCCAGGACCTGGGGCTCGACGCCTGCACGCCGGTCTACGCGGGGCTGGAGTTCGCCGCGTCCCCCACCGAGGCGGTCGACATCGTCGCCGGGCTCTGGCGCAAGGACACCGGCAGCCAGGCGGAGCTGCGGAAGATCGCGTTCACTCCGGCCGGGCTGGTGGTGCCCAGCCGGGACTGGCTGATCGGGCGCAGCGACGAGCGGGTGGCGCGCGGGGAGGCGGGGGCGCGCCCGGACGCCCCCCGGGTGCCGGCCCAGGTGCGCGGCCCGGCGCTGCGCGGGCGCGGGCCCGAGGGGGCGGGGCAGCGGGTGACGCAGGGCGACATCGCGGCGCTGCGCAGCGTGGCGGAGCTGTTTCGCGCACTGGACCAGGCGTACGGGGGCGGGCACGCCCGCCAGGCGCTCGTGCGCTATCTGGAGCACGAGGTGGAGCCGATGCTGCGCGGCTCGTACAACGAGGTGGTGGGGCGCCGGCTCTTCGCCGCGACCGCCGAGCTGACCCGGCTGGCCGGCTGGACCTCGTACGACATCGCGGCCCACGGCCTCGCCCAGCGCTACTTCGTGCAGGCGCTGCGGCTGGCGCAGGCCGCCGGGGACCGGGCGTACGGGGCGTACGTGCTGGTCACGATGAGCCGCCAGGCGGTCTATCTGGGGCACGGGCGCGAGGCCGTGCAGCTGGCGCGGGTGGCGCAGCAGGGCGTGGGCGGGGCGGCGGTGCCGGTGGTGCAGGCGCTGATGCACGCGGCGGAGGCGCGCGGGCACGCGGTGCTGGGCGAGGTGCGGGCGTGCACGACGTCGATGGGGCGCGCGGAGCTGGCGCTGCGCGCGGCGCGGCCGGGGGACGAGGTGCCGTACTGGGCGCGGCTGTACGACGAGGCGCAGCAGGCGGACGAGTTCGGGCACTGCCATCGGGACCTGCAGCAGTTCCGGGCCGCCGTCCAGCACGCGGAGCGGGCGCTGCAGCTGCGCGGGCAGGGGCACGCGCGCAGCCGGGTGTTCTGCCGGCTGGTGCTGGCGACGGCGCGGCTGGGGCTGGGGGAGCTGGAGTCGGCCTGCGCGCTGGCGGCGGAGGCGGCGCACGCGGCGGCGGAGATGCGCTCGACGCGGGCGCAGGAGTACGTGCGCGACTTCGAGCAGCGTCTGGAGCCCTACCGCGACGCGGCCCCGGCACGGGCGTACCGGGACCGTACGGCGGCGCTGAGCCTGGCGGGGGCCAGGTAGGGACCCCGGGCGGGTTCTCGGGGCTACGCCGCCCGTAAAGCCCCCTCCGGGGTCTCCTGAGGGGCCACCCCCACGTCGCGCAGCAGCGCCCGGGCCGCGCGGCGGCCGGAGTGCAGGGCGCCCTGCACGCTGGAGGTGTCGCGGTGGTCGCCGCAGACATAGAGCCCGGCGAGCATCCGCACCGGGCGGCGCGCGTCGTGCGGGGGCGCCATCGCGGGGACCGCGTCGGGCTCGTGGTAGGCGGCCAGCAGCTCCCAGCGCTCGGCGTGCGTGCCGTGCAGGCGGCCGAGTTGACCCCGGACGGCCTTGTCGAGCACCCGCAGCGGATCGCGGGCCGCGGCGCCCGGCACCGTCGAGGTGACGAGGGTGCGCCCGGCCGGGGCGCGGCCGGGGTCGACGCCACTGGCGACGAACGAGTACGCCACCGGTCCCTCGCCCGCACCGGAGAGCAGCAGCGCCGCCTCGCCGTCGGGGGGCTGCTCGCCGGCGGGCAGGGTGTGGTGGAGCACGGAGACGGGGTGGAAGGCGGGCAGCCGCAGTCCCGGCAGCAGCTCGGCCGCCGCCCGCGCGCCGGTGGCGACCAGCACCGCCCGGCAGTGCAGCGTGCCGTGCCCGCGGGTGGTCACCGAGGTGGTGGAGACGGCCACCGCCTCCACGCCGGTACGGACCGCCTCGCGCGGAAGGGACTCCGCCAGCAGGTGGGGGATCGTCTGCGCGCCGCCCTGCGGCAGGCAGGGCGCGCCGAGGGCGAAGCCGCGCAGGGCGAGGTCCGCGCCCCGACTGGACGTCCCCAGCTCCGGATCGCACAGCAGCGCCGTCAGCAGCGGCCGCAGCATCCCCTCGGCAACGCGCGGCGGCAGCGGACCGGCGGCCAGCGCCCGGGCGGCGGTGCGCTCGGGGCGGGCCAGCAGGCGCGGTACGGGGACCGCGGTCAGCCGGGCCAGCCAGGCCGCGAGGCGGGCGTGGTCCACCGCGCCGCCCAGCGGCGTGCGGTCGCCGGCGCGGGCCGCGCCGGCGAGGGCGCGTACCGCGGCGCGTGCGGGCCCCGTGCTGCCGGGACCGGTGCGCTGCCCGGGGACCACCGGGCCGCTCTCCAGGCCCCGCGAGCCGGGCCGCAGCAGGCGCCGCCGCCCTTCGGAGACGACCGCCACCCCGCCGGGGAAGGGCCGCAGCGGCAGGGCGGACAGCCCCGGGGTGCGGGCGAGTTCGGGGTAGGAGGTGTTGAGCAGCTGCGGCATCCGGTCCAGCAGGAAGCCGTCGACGCTCTCCGTCGCCATCCGCCCGCCGACGCGCTCACCGGCTTCCACGACCACCACCGAGAGGCCGGCCCCGGTCAGCTGCCGGGCGGCGGCCAGCCCGGAGATCCCCGCGCCCACGATCACCACGTCGGCCCTGCGCTCCGGGCTTCCCGCCTGCGTACGTCGTGCGCTGCTGGGCACGGATCCTCCTGGGGGTGTGAAGTCGGGGCCGAGCGCTCTTTATCGCTTCATGGCGCCTGTTTCATGCCCAACCCGGCTGACTCCTACCCGAATCACCGCCGTCGCCACAGCGGTTTCCGGTCACACCGCGTCCGCTTCACGCGACCGCCCGTACCGCCTGCTCGATGCCGGGGAAGGCGAAGGAGAAGCCCGAGTCGAGCAGCTTCGCCGGGACGACCCGCTGGCTGCCCAGCATGTCGTCGGCGAAGTCGCCCATCACCAGCCGCAGCGCCGGCGCGGGCACCGTCAGCGCCGTCGGGCGGTGCAGCACCCGGCCCATGGCGGCGGTGACCTCGCGGTTGGTGACCGGTTCCGGCGCGGTGAGGTTCACCGGACCGGAGAGCGCCGCGGCCGGCGAGGGAGGGTCGATGAGGTGGCGCATCGCCGCCACGTGGTCGTGCAGGGCGATGAAGCTCCAGAACTGCCGCCCGTCGCCCAGGCGTCCGCCCAGTCCCGCCCGGAAGATCGGGAAGAGGTGCCCCCAGGCGCCGCCGTGCCGGGCGACGACCAGCCCGGAGCGCGCGAACACCGTGCGCACGCCGGCCCGTTCGACGGGCTCGGCGGCGCCCTCCCAGGCCTGGACCATCTCGGCGAGGAAGCCCGTACCGGGCCCGGCGCCCTCGTCCGTCCGCCGCTCGCCCGTGTCGCCGTAGTAGCCGACCGCGGAGCCGCAGACGAAGACGCGGGGCGGGCGCTCCATCGCCGCGAGGGCGCGGGCGACGGTCGCGGTGCCGCGCACCCGGCTGTCCCAGTGCGCGCGCTTCACCGGCGCCGTCCAGCGCCGCATGCCGATGCTCTTCGCGGCGAGGTGGACGAAGGCGTCGACCTCGCCCAGGCGCGCGGTGTCGAGATGCCCGCCCTCGGGGTCCCAGCGCACCTCCCCGGGGGTGGCGGGCTCGCGCCGTACGAGTCGTACGACCTGGTGGCTGTCCTGCTGAAGGGAGCGGGTGAGCGCCGAGCCAAGCAGCCCCGACGCCCCCGTGACGGCAATACGCATGGGTGACATCCTGTCCGTCCGGGCCCGCGGACGGAACGGCGCCTGGCAGATTGGAGGGATGTCCAGTCTCTTCATACGGCCGGCCGAGTACTCCGACGAGCACGAACTGCGCGATCTCGACATCCGCACCTGGTCGCCGCTGCACGCGGTCACCCCCAAGCCCGTCGGGGGAGGGCCGCCGTACGACCCCTTCTTCGACGCCCGCCACCGGCCGCAGGAGTACCTGGTCGCCGAGGCCGACGGCCGCCTCGCCGGCTACATCCGGGTGGCGCCGCCGACCAGCCTGGCCAGCAACGCCCACGTACGCCAGATCCAGGGCCTCGCCGTGGACGACTGGGCGCGCGGGCGCGGCGCCGCCCGGGGGCTGCTGCGGGCGGCCGGGGAGCTGGCCCGGCGGCAGGGCGCGGTGCGGCTCACCCTGCGGGTGCTGGGGCACAACCTGCCGGCCCGGCGGCTGTACGAGTCGGAGGGCTTCACGGTGGAGGGCGTGCTGCCGGGGGAGTTCTGGCTGGAGGGGCAGCTGGTGGACGACGTGCTGATGGCGCGGTCGCTGCCGGTGTGAGGGCCGTGCGGGGGGCCGGTGCGGGACGGGCGGCGGGCTCAGTCGGTGCGGAAGCGGTCCCAGAGTTTGGGGAAACGTTCCGCCAGGACGCGGTCGTCCTCGAAGTCCAGCGCCTCACCGCTCGGTTCCGGCGGCGGGGGCGGCAGCTCGGGCTCGGGGATCTCCAGGCCGGTGAGCTGCTCGTACGCCTCGTCGGCCGCGTAGCGCAGCGCCTCCGCCTCGCCGTCCTCCTCCTCGTCGAAGCCGTCCAGCAGCTCGGCCAGTTCGTCCGGCTCGTGCAGGGCGCCCTCGAAGACCTCCCGGCCCTGGCCGATCAGCCAGCAGCGGAAGGCGTCGAAGACGTCGTCGCCGGCTCCGTCCAGCAGCACCCAGGCCGCGCCCCACAGGTCCCAGCGGTAGGCGCGGCTCAGCCGGGACTCGAAGTGCCGGGCGAAGTCCGCCACGGAGTCGGGGTCGAGCTGCGCGAGGCGCTCGACGAGCAGGTCCGCGTGCTCCTCGGGGTCGCCCTCCGAAGCCTCGCGGGTGCTGTCGACCAGCGCCCAGAACTCCGTCTCGTCCATCACGCCCCCCAGCATCGTGCCTGCGGGCCCCGCGCGCACTCGGAGTGCGGCGATCCGCCGTGCGGCGGGGCGGGTCTGTCCGGGGAGGCCATGAATTGTCAGTGGCGTCCGCCATGCTCGGTCCATGGCTACTCATCAGACGGGGAAGACGGAGCAGGCGGGGAAGACGGAGAAGGCGGAGCAGGCGGGGAAGGCACTGGACGGCAGGGTCGCGCTCGTGGCGGGAGCCACCCGGGGAGCGGGGCGCGCCATCGCCGTGGCGCTGGGGGCGGCCGGGGCGACGGTCTACGTGACGGGGCGCACGACCCGGCAGCGGGTGAGCGAGGTCGGCCGCGCCGGCGAGACGATCGAGGAGACCGCGGAGCTGGTGGACGCGGCCGGCGGCCGGGGCATCGCCGTGCCGGCGGACCATCTCGACCCCGAGCAGGTGCGGGCGGTGGTCGAGCGCGTCGACCGCGAGCAGGGGCGGCTGGACGTGCTGGTCAACGACATCTGGGGCGGTGAGCATCTGATCGAGTTCGGCAAGCGGATGTGGGAGATCGAGCTCGACCGGGGCCTGCGGATGCTGGAGTTGGGCGTGCGCTCCCACATCATCACCAGCCACTTCGCGCTGCCGCTGCTGATCCGCGAGCCGGGCGGGCTGGTGGTGGAGGTGACGGACGGCACCGCGGAGAGCAACAAGGGCTATCGCGAGCAGTTCTACTACGACCTGACGAAGAACGCCCCGATCAGGATGGCCTTCGACCTCGCCCAGGACCTGAAGGACTTCGGCGCGACGGCGGTCTGCGTCACCCCGGGCTTCCTGCGCTCGGAGCAGATGCTGGACACCTTCGGCGTCACCGAGGCGAACTGGCGCGACGCGGTGGCCGAGCAGCCGCACTTCGCGGTGGCGGAGTCCCCGGCCTACGTGGGCCGCGCGGTGGCGGCGCTCGCGGCGGACGGGGAGCGGTCGCGGTGGAACGGGCGGTCGCTCTCCAGCGGCCAGCTGGCCCGGGAGTACGGCTTCACGGACGCCGACGGCTCGCAGCCGGACGCCTGGGGGTACTTCACCCGGGTCTTCGCGGGGGAGGAGCCCGATCCGGCGGACTACCGGTAGTCCGCCGGATCGGGGGCCCGGCCCGGGGAGGCGGCCGGGCCGGTCGGGCTCAGTCCAGCCCGTAGCCCAGTCCGTAGCGCTCCGCCGCCTCGGGGAGCGACTCGCGCTTGACCTGCCCGCGCCGCGCCAGCTGCCCCAGCGCCGCCAGCGTGATCGACTCCGCGTCCACCCGGAAGTGGCGGCGGGCCGCCGCGCGGGTGTCGGAGAGGCCGAAGCCGTCGGTGCCGAGCGAGGAGTAGTCCTCGGGCACCCACTGCGCGATCTGGTCGGGCACCTGGCGCATCCAGTCGCTGACGGCGAGGACCGGGCCGGGTGCCCCGGCCAGGGCGCGGGTCACGTACGGGACCCGGTCCTCGCCCCGAAGCTGCGCCGCGTCACAGGACAGGGCATCGCGGCGCAGCTCGCTCCACGAGGTGGCGGACCAGACATCGGCCGCGACACCCCAGTCCTCGGCGAGCAGCCGCTGGGCGTCGAGCGCCCAGTGCACGGCGGTCCCGGAGGCCAGCAGCTGGATGCGCGGGGCCCGGGGGTCCGTCAGCTCGGAGGTGTTGAAGCGGTAGAGGCCCTTGCGGATGCCCTCCTCGACGCCCTTTGGCATCGCGGGCTGCGGCTTGGGCTCGTTGTAGACGGTGAGGTAGTAGAAGACGTCCCGGTCCTCGCCCGGCAGCGCCTCGCCGTACATCCGGCGCAGCCCCTCCTTGACGATCACCGCGACCTCGTAGGCGAAGGCGGGGTCGTAGTTGAGCGAGGCCGGGTTGGTGGCGGCGATGAGGTGCGAGTGGCCGTCCGCGTGCTGCAGGCCCTCGCCCGTCAGGGTGGTGCGGCCGGCGGTGGCGCCGACGATGAAGCCGCGGCCGAGCTGGTCGGCGAGCTGCCACATCTGGTCGGCCGTGCGCTGCCAGCCGAACATCGAGTAGAAGATGTAGAAGGGGATCATCGGCTCGCCGTGCGTGGCGTACGAGGAGGCGGCGGCGATGAAGTCGGCCATGGCGCCGGCCTCGGTGATCCCCTCGTTGAGGATCTGGCCGTCGCGCGCCTCCTTGTAGTACATGAGCTGGTCGCGGTCGACCGGCTCGTACGTCTGGCCGAGCGGCGAGTAGATGCCGGCCGAGGGGAAGAGCGACTCCATCCCGAAGGTGCGGGCCTCGTCGGGGACGATCGGCACCCAGCGCCGGCCCGTCTCCTTCTCCCGCATCAGGTCCTTCATCAGCCGCACGAACGCCATCGTGGTGGCGACCGGCTGCGTGCCCGAGCCCTTGTACGCGGCCTCGAAGGCGCGCGGCGAGGGCGCGGGGAGCGCGGCCGAGGCGTGCAGCCGGCGGGCCGGGGCCGGACCGCCCAGGGCGGCGCGGCGCTCCTGGAGGTAGCGGATCTCGGGGGAGTCGGCGCCGGGGTGGCCGTAGGGGACGGGCCCGTCGGTGAACGCGCTGTCCGGGATGGGCAGGTCGAGGCGGTCGCGCATCGCCCGGAACTCGTCGTGCGAGAGCTTCTTCATCTGGTGGTTGGCGTTCTTCGACTCGAAGCCGCCGCCCAGGGTGTAGCCCTTGACGGTCTGCGCCAGGACGACCGTGGGCGCGCCCTTGTGCGCGAGCGCCGCCCGGTAGGCCGCGTACACCTTGCGGGGCTCGTGGCCGCCGCGCGAGGTGTGGAAGCACTCGGCGATCTGCGCGTCCGTCAGCAGCCTCGCCAGCTCGGCGAGCGCGGGCTCGGCGCCGAAGAAGTGCTCGCGGATGTAGGGCACGTCGCGGGTCTGGTACGTCTGGAACTGCGCGTCCGGAACGGCGCGCAGCCGGCGTACCAGCGCGCCCGTGGTGTCCAGCGCCAGCAGCCCGTCCCAGGCGGAGCCCCAGAGGGACTTGACGACGTTCCAGCCGGCGCCGCGGAACTGGGCCTCCAGCTCCTGCACGATCTTGAAGTTGGCGCGGACCGGTCCGTCGAGGCGCTGCAGGTTGCAGTTGACGACGAAGGTGAGGTTGTCCAGGCCCTCGCGCGCGGCGAGCGCCAGGGCGGCGGTCGACTCCGGCTCGTCCATCTCGCCGTCGCCGAGGAAGGCCCAGACGTGCGAGTTCGCCGTGTCCTTGATCCCGCGGTGGTGCAGGTAGCGGTTGAAGCGCGCCTGGTAGATCGCGGAGAGCGGGCCCAGGCCCATGGAGACGGTGGGGAACTCCCACAGCCACGGCAGCCGGCGCGGGTGCGGGTAGGAGGGCAGCCCCCTGCCGCCCGCTTCCTGGCGGAAGTGGTCGAGCTGCTCCTCGCTCAGGCGGCCGTCGAGGAAGGCGCGGGCGTAGACGCCGGGGGAGGCGTGGCCCTGGATGAAGAGCTGGTCACCGGAGCCGTCCGCCTCCTTGCCGCGGAAGAAGTGGTTGAAGCCGATCTCGTAGAGCCAGGCGGCGGAGGCGAAGGTGGCGATGTGGCCGCCCAGGCCGAGCCTGGAGCCGCGGGTGACCATCGCGGCGGCGTTCCACCGGTCCCACGCGGTGATCCGCGCCTCCAGCTCCGGGTCGCCGGGGAGCTGCGGCTCGGCGGCGGTGGGGATGGAGTTCAGGTACGGCGTCTGCGACAGCACGGGCACGTCCAGCCCGGAGTGCGTGGCGTGCTCCACGGTGCGGCGCACCAGCTGGGCGGCCCGGTCGGGGCCGGCGTGCCGGACGACGGCGTCGAGGGACTCGCGCCACTCGGCGGTCTCCTGCGGGTCGCGGTCCACCAGCTGGTCGAGCGCGCTCGGGCGGGGAAGGGGGGTGTCTTCCGCCCGTACGTCGGTGACGGATTCGGTCATGCCGCCGACTGTACGTCTGATCGATGATCGATCAAAGCTAGCCCGAAAAGTCGGCACGGGGTGCCAAAAGGTACGGCACGAAGTGTCGCGCCGAATCGGGGCGAAGGGAAGATACCGGAGCGGTTGGCTGGCGGGACGGAGGGGGCGGGCGCAGGCACCGCTCCAGCCCGTCCGGCCCGCGGGCAGGGCCCGCTGCCGGACGCGGCGAGGACGAGGCGCGCAGCGCCGACCGGGGGTGCGGGGGGCCCGAAGCGCGACGTGACCCGGAGGACGGGCGCCCTACCGATGCGGCGCGCAGCCCAGGACGTGCGCCTTCACCAGCTCCGCGACCCCCGGGTCGCCGCGTCGGAACGCCGCCACGATCTCCCGGTGCTCCTCGGCGTACGCCTCCTGCCGCGTCCCCAGCCACCGGATCGACAGCGAGGTGAAGACCTCGATCCCCAGCCCCTCCCAGGTGTGCAGCAGCACGCTGTTGCCCGCCGCCCGCACCAACTCCCGGTGGAAGCCCACCGTGTGGCGCACCTGCGCCTCCGCGTCCCCCGCCGCGTCCGCCTCCCGCAGCGCCGCGACGTGCGGGTCCAGCACCGAGGCGTCCGCGCCCAGCCGCGGCGCCGCCAGCTCCGCCGCGATCTGCTCCAGCCCGGCCCGTACCGGATAGATCTCCTCCAGGTCCGCCGCCGTGAGGCTGCGCACCCGCACGCCCTTGTTGGGCGAGGACTCGATCAGCCGCAGGCTCTCCAGCTCCCGCAGCGCCTCGCGTACGGGCGTCTGGCTGACCTCCAGCTCGGTGGCCACCCGCCGCTCCACGATCCGCTCGCCCGGCTGCCAGCGCCCGCTGATGATGCCCTCCACGATGTGCTCGCGGATGTGCTCGCGCAGGGAGTGCGCGATCGGGGCGGACGGGCCGGGGGAGGCGGTCATCGGGGGGCTCCTGGAGGGCGCGGGGGACGCGGGCCATTATCTCCCCCCGGAGCGCCGGGCCGCGCGGACTCCCGTACGACGGTGCCGGCGGCACGCACAACGGTGCCCCGCCCGGGAGTTGGACCCGGGCGGGGCACCGTACGGGGCGCGAGCCCCTGTTCCTGCGGCGGAGGGGTCAGAGACCCAGCTCGGTCTCGAACTCGCCGGACTCCAGGATCTCCTTGACCGTCGTCAGGTAGCGGGCCGCGTCGGCGCCGTCCACCAGGCGGTGGTCGTAGGAGAGCGTCAGGTACGTCATGTCGCGCACCGCGATGACCTCGCCCAGCGCCGGGTCGTTGATGACCACCGGGCGCTTGACGGTCGCGCCGATGCCCAGGATGCCGACCTGGTTCGGCGGGACGATGACCGTGTCGAACAGCGCACCGCGCGAGCCGGTGTTGCTGATCGTGAAGGTCGCGCCGGACAGGTCGTCGGGGCTGATCCGGTTGGAGCGCACCGCGCCCGCCAGCTCCGCCGTACGCCGGGCGATACCGGCGATGTTGAGGTCGCCGGCGTTCTTGATGACCGGGGTCATCAGGCCCTTCTCCGAGTCCACCGCGATACCGACGTTCTCGGTGTCGAAGTAGGTGATCGTGCCCTCGTCCGCGTTGATCCGGGCGTTGACCGACGGGTTGGACTTCAGCGCCTGGACGGCGGCCTTGACGAAGAACGGCATCGGCGAGAGCTTGACGCCCTCGCGCGCGGCGAAGGCGTCCTTCGCGCGGGCCCGCTGCTTCATGAGCTTGGTGACGTCCACCTCGACCACGGAGGAGAGCTGCGCCTGCTCGTGCAGCGCCTTCAGCATGTTGTCGCCGATGACCTTGCGGATCCGCGGCATCTTCACCGTCTGGCCGCGCAGCGGCGACGCCTCGAAGGACGGGGCCTTCGGGGCGGCAGCGGCGGCCGGCGCCGAAGCGGCGGCCTTCGCGGCCGCGGCGGCGTCGAGCACGTCCTGCTTGCGGATCCGGCCGCCGACGCCGGTGCCCTTGAGGGAGCCCAGGACGACGCCGTTCTCGGCGGCCAGCTTGCGCACCAGCGGGGTCACGTACGCGCCACCGGTGTCACCGGAGGCGGCACGGGGGGCGACGGCCGGCGCGGGGGTGGCGACGGGCGCCGGGGCCGGAGCGGCGGCCACGGGTGCGGCAGCCGGGGCCGGAGCCGGGGCAGCGGCGGCCGGGG
>NZ_JBHSZO010000053.1:0-26480 GCF_042663125.1 Streptomyces polyrhachis
GGCGAGAGTGCGTGCCGGGCGTCGGGGCGCAGACGGGGGTTCGGCAACAGCCTCTGAACCGGCTGTTCAGCTCCGTCTGATAGACACCCGGCATGGCTGAACTGCAACGACGGCTGGGCGTGGGCGACGCGGTGCTCATCGGGCTCGGCTCCATGCTCGGCGCCGGGATCTTCGCCGCGCTCGCCCCCGCCGCGCGCGCGGCCGGCTCCGGTCTGCTGCTCGGGCTCGCGGCGGCGGCCGTGGTGGCGTACTGCAACGCGACCTCCTCCGCCCGGCTCGCGGCGCGCTATCCGGCGTCGGGGGGCACGTACGTCTACGGGCGCGAGCGGCTGGGCGGGTTCTGGGGCTACCTCGCGGGCTGGGCCTTCGTCGTCGGCAAGACGGCGTCGTGCGCGGCGATGGCGCTGACGGCGGGGCTGTACGCCTGGCCGGACCACGCGCACGCGGTGGCGGTCGCGGCGGTGGTGGCGCTGACGGCGGTGAACTACACCGGCGTGCAGAAGTCCGCGCTGCTCACGCGGGCGATCGTCGCGGTGGTGCTGGCGGTGCTGGCCGGCGTGGTGGCGGCCTGCCTGGGCAGCCCGGACGCCGCCGCGAGCCGGCTGGACGTGGATACGGACGCGGGCGTCGGCGGGGTGCTGCAGGCGGGCGCGCTGCTCTTCTTCGCCTTCGCCGGCTACGCGCGCATCGCCACCCTCGGCGAGGAGGTCCGCGACCCGGCCCGTACGATCCCGCGCGCCATCCCGATCGCGCTGGGCATCACGCTGGTCTGCTACGCCGCCGTCGCGGTGTCCGTCCTGGCCGTGCTGGGCCCCGAGCGCCTCGCCGACTCGCCCGCACCGCTGGCCGAGGCGGTGCGGGCGGCGGGCGCGGACCGGCTGGCGCCGGTCGTCCGGGCCGGGGCGGCGGTGGCCGCGCTGGGGGCGCTGCTGGGGCTGATCCTGGGCATCTCCCGTACGACCCTCGCCATGGCCCGCGACGGCCACCTGCCGCGCGCGCTCGCGGCCGTCCACCCGCGCTTCTCCGTCCCGCACCGGGCGGAGCTGGCGGTGGGCGCGGTGGTGGCGGTGGTGGTCGCCTTCGCGGACGTCCGCGCGGCGATCGGCTTCTCGTCCTTCGGCGTGCTGGTCTACTACACGGTGGCCAACGCGGCCGCCTGGACGCTCACTTCGGCCGAGGGCCGCCCCCCGCGCGCGATCCCGGCCCTCGGCCTGGCGGGCTGCCTGGTCCTGGCGTTCGCCCTGCCGTGGCCCTCGGTGGCGGCGGGGGCGGCGGTCCTGGCGGTGGGAGCGGGGGTCTACGGGGCGCGGCGCCGGCGCGCGGGCTGACGGGCGGCGTGGCGGGTGGTGTGCGGGGGGCCGGTGCTGCCGTCGGCCCCGGAGTCGCGGCCACCGGAACCGTACGCGCCAGTATTCACTGGCGGAATTCGTTACCGACGGGTACACAAGCGGCCCGCTTGCCCTTACCCTCACCCGTATGACCGACACCGCCTTGACCCCCGCCGCCGGCAACCCCACCGCCGTCGTGCCCGCCGGGACCCGCAGCGCCGCCGACGTCGTCACGCCGGAGCTGGTGGCCCGCCTCGTGCGCGGTATCGCCGGGGACGGGGAGCTCGTCACCCGCGCGCCCGCCACCGGGGAGGTCCTGGCCACCGTCCCCCGAGCCGCCGCCGGGGACGTCGACGCCGCCTTCGAGCGGGCCCGCGCGGCCCAACTGGCCTGGGCCACCTGGCCGTTGGCGCGGCGCGCGGCGGTGCTGCTGCGCTTCCACGACCTGCTCCTCAGCCGGCAGGACGAGATCCTCGACCTCGTCCAGCTGGAGACCGGCAAGACGCGCCTGCACGCCTACGAGGAGGTCCTCGCCGTCGCCGTCGGCGCCCGCCACTACGGCCGCAAGGGCCCCGCCTACCTGCGCCCGAAGAGCCACACCGGCGCCATGCCGGTGCTGACCAAGGTCCGCGAACTGCGCCAGCCCAAGGGCGTCGTCGGCCAGATCGCCCCCTGGAACTACCCGCTGGAGCTGACCGTCGGCGACGCCCTGCC
The DNA here is from genome assembly GCF_042663125.1 of Streptomyces polyrhachis. NCBI lineage: Bacteria > Bacillati > Actinomycetota > Actinomycetes > Kitasatosporales > Streptomycetaceae > Streptomyces > Streptomyces polyrhachis. The sequence continues at coordinate 2,043 of NZ_JBHSZO010000053.1, forward strand.
GGCCTTCCTCGCGGGCAACGGCCTGGTGATGAAGCCCGACAGCGGCACCCCGCTGACCGCGCTGTGGGCCCGCCGGCTGCTCATCGAGGCCGGGCTGCCCGAGGACCTGTGGCAGATCGTCATCGGCGCCGGCTCCGTCCTGGGTCCGGAGATCATCGCCCGCGCCGACTACCTGTCCTTCACCGGCTCCACCGCCACCGGCCGCACCGTCGCCCAGGGCGCCGCTGCCCGGCTGATCGGCACCTCCCTGGAGCTGGGCGGCAAGAACGCGATGCTCGTCTGCGCGGACGCCGACGTGGCCAAGGCCGCTGCCGGAGCCGTACGGGCCTGCTTCTCCTCCGCCGGCCAACTCTGCGTCTCCATCGAGCGGTTGTTCGTCCACGAGTCGATCGCCGACGAGTTCCTCAAGCGCTTCGCCGCCCGTACGAAGGAGATGCGCCTGGGCGCCGGCCTCGCCTACGGCGCCGACATGGGCTCCCTCTCCGGCGGCAACCAGCTCGACGCCGTCGTCCGCCACGTCGACGAGGCCGTCGAGAAGGGCGCCACCGTGCTGGCCGGCGGGCGCGCCCGGCCGGACCTGGGCCCGTACTTCTACGAGCCGACGATCCTCGACGGCGTCGAGAAGCCCATGGCGGTCTGCGAGGACGAGACCTTCGGCCCCGTGGTCTCCGTCTACCGCTTCTCCGACGAGGACGAGGCCGTCCGCCGCGCCAACGCCACCCCCTACGGCCTCAACGCCAGCGTCTGGACGAGGAACGGCCGCAAGGGCTTCGCCCTGGCCGCCCGCCTGCACGCCGGCACGGTCAACATCAACGAGGGCTACGGCCCCGCCTACGGCAGCGCCCAGTCCCCGATGGGCGGCATGGGCGACTCCGGCCTGGGCCGCCGGCACGGCGCCGAGGGCATCCTCAAGTACACCGAGGGCCAGACCGTCGCCCACCAGCGGCTGCTTCCGCTGGCCCCCTCGATGGGGCTGGACGACGCGAAGTTCGCCGCGACCATGACGCGCGGCCTGCGGCTGATGAAGGCCTTCCGGCTGCGCTGAGCCGGCCGCCGGATTTGACCACCGTCCTATTTTTCTGCAAGGGGAGAACGTGAGCGCCGACACCGGCTACGACTACGACGTCATCGTCATCGGCTCCGGCTTCGGCGGCTCGGTCTCCGCGCTGCGGCTGACCGAGAAGGGCTACCGGGTCGCCGTCCTGGAAGCCGGCCGCCGCTTCACCCGCGAGACGCTGCCGAAGAACTCCTGGGACACCCGCAACTTCCTGTGGGCGCCGAGACTCGGCTGCTACGGCATCCAGCGCATCCACCTGATGTCGAACGTGATGATCCTGGCCGGCGCGGGCGTGGGCGGCGGCTCGCTCAACTACGCCAACACCCTGTACGTACCGCCCGCCCCCTTCTTCCAGGACCGCCAGTGGGGTCACATCACCGACTGGGAAGGGGAGTTGAAGCCCTACTACGCGCAGGCGCAGCGGATGCTCGGCGTGCGCCTCAACCCGACCATGACGCCCTCCGACGTCCATCTCAAGGCCGCCGCCGAGAAGATGGGCTGCGGGGACACCTTCCACATGGCGCCGGTCGGGGTCTTCTTCGGCGACGGCAACGACGCCGACGGGGTGAAGGCCGCGCCCGGCGAGGAGGTGCCCGACCCCTTCTTCGGCGGCGCGGGCCCGTCCCGCAAGGCGTGCACCGAGTGCGGCGAGTGCATGACGGGCTGCCGGCACGGGGCGAAGAACACCCTCAACGAGAACTACCTCTACCTCGCGGAGAAGGCCGGCGCGGAGGTCAGGCCGATGACCACCGTCGTGGGGCTCGCCGAGCACCCCGACGGCGGCTACGCCGTCACCACCGTGCCCACCGACAAGCGGCGCAAGGGCACGAAGACCGTGCTGCGCGCCGAGAAGGTCGTCGTCGCGGCGGGTACGTACGGCACCCAGACGTTGCTGCACACCATGCGCGACACCGGGAAGCTGCCCCGGCTCTCCGCACGGCTCGGCGAGCTGACCCGTACCAACTCCGAAGCCCTCACCGGGGCGTTCGCCATCCCGCGGCGCTGGCGCAGGAAGCACCCCGGGCAGGAGCTGGACTTCACCAAGGGGGTGGCGATCACCTCCTCCATCCACCCCAACGCCACCACCCACGTCGAGCCCGTCCGCTACGGCAAGGGCTCCAACGCCATGGGCGCGCTGTGCATGCCGGGCCACCACCACCGGCGCACCGCACTGGGCCGCTTCCTCTCCGGGCTGTTCCGCGGCTATCTGCGCAACCCGCTGCTGATCCCCGTCAACCTGATCGCCAACCACTGGTCGGAGCGGGTCATCATCGGCCTGGTCATGCAGACCCACGACAACTCCCTCAACACCAGCCGCAAGAAGCGCGGCCTCGGCAAGGGCCTGCTCACCGCCGCGCAGGGGCACGGCGAGCCCAACCCGGTGTTCATCCCCGAGGCGAAGACCGCCGCGGACGCGGTGGCCGCCGAGCTGGGCGGCATCTCCGGCACCAACATCGGCGAGATGCTCAGCACCCCGCTCACCGCGCACTTCCTCGGCGGCTGCCCGATCGGCGACTCCGCGCAGACGGGCGTCATCGACCCGTACCACCGCCTCTACGGGCACCCGGGCATCTCCGTGGTGGACGGCGCGGCCGTCTCCGCGAACCTGGGCGTGAACCCCTCGCTGACCATCACCGCGCAGGCCGAGCGGGCCATGTCGCTGTGGCCCAACAAGGGCGAGGCGGACGCGCGCCCCGCGCAGGGCGAGGACTACCGGCGCCTGGCGCCGGTCGTGCCGCACAGCCCGGCGGTCCCGAAGGAGGCGTTCGCGGCGCTGCGGCTGCCGCTGCTGCCGATCCCGACGGTGCGGCGCGACGAGGGCGAGGCGGCCCGGGAGGCGTAGGGGGTCTCGTACGGGACCAGAGCGGCAGGACGCGGCCGGAGCTGCTCCAGGGTGCAGATCCTGGGCGGGTCCGGCCGCGATTCCCTGCGCGGCCGGACCCGCTGTCCCCTGCTGTCCGGCCGCTCCCTGCGGAGCGAGGTCCTGTGGCGCGGCGGCCGGCGGCCCTCCTGCAAGCCGGACCCGGCACATCCGCGCCGCCCACTCCGTCCGCGCTTGCGCACCGACCCCGCATTCGGGTGTGCATCCGGGCGCGCGCGGACACCCTCTTCAACGAGGCGGGCGCGCCCGGGTAACGGCCTTGTCTGATACGGGTGTTGGCGATCAGCGCCAGCGGTCCCCGTGGTCGTGGAGGCGCGGCGGGTGCGACTCGTGCTCCTGGTAGTACGCCTCCACGGCCTCCGCCGCGCGCCGCCGCCGGGCGCTGCGGCGGCTCCAGCCCAGCGAGGAGAGGCCGCCGCCCAGCGTCATGGCGACCGCCGTGGCCACCACCGGCCACCAGCTGGGCCAGGAGGCGATGCCGGCGGTGCTGCCGGAGTCGCCGGACGCCTCCAGCACGGCCCCCGCCATGACGGCGAGTAGCGCCAGGCCGACCAGCAGCGGGCCGAACTCGAACCTGTGGCGCTTCATACGTCGCTGCCTTCTGCGGTCGGCGGGGCGGGCGGTGAGGGGGGCGCGGGCGGTGAGGGGGGCGACGGCGACGGGGCGGCCGGGGGCGACGGGGCGGCCGGGGGCGACGGGGCGGCCGGCGGGCTGGGCGCGGCGGTCCGGGGGCCGTCCCGGAGTACGTCCAACTGCCCCACGCCCACCTCCAGATCCAGCCGCAGCGTCCCCGCCCGCACCCCGGCGCCGCTCGCCGGCAGGTCCAGCTCGCGGCTGCTGTCCACCGTCGGGTCGAAGTCGTCGTGCCGCCGGCCGCCCTCGACGAGCAGCCGCAGGTCGCCCAGGCCGATCCGGCCGGCGACGTGCGCGCCGACCCCCGCCGGCAGGACCACCCGCAGCCGGCCGGCGCCGAGCTCTGCGCGCACCGTCAGTACCGCGCCCTTCGCCGGGCGCACGGCGGAGAGGTCCAGTACGGCGTCCCCCGTGCCCAGTTCGTACCCGGACCGGACCTGGGCCGCGGAGGCGGGGCGCCAGGTCCGCTCGGTCCACTGCGCCGTCACGTTCGGCGGGAGGGACAGCGCCAGTGTCAGCAGGGCCGCCGTGGCCATCGACCAGAAGACCGTCCCGGAGCCCGTACGCCCGTACCAGGAACTCACCAGGAAGCCGAGGCCGAAGACGCCCAGCGCGCTCGCCAGGCCCAGCGACAGGCTGGTGCCGACCGGGTGGCCGCCCCAGGCCGTCCAGGCGACGACCGTGCCGGCGAGCAGCGCCAGCACGAAGACCGGGCCGCCGATGTCGGAGTGCCTCGGGCGCACCCGGCGCGAGCGCAGGGGCGCCGCGGCGGCCTTGTCGTACGGGGTGTCGGGCGGCCCCCACAGATAGCCGGGGGCGCCGTCCTTGAGGAGCGGGTCGCGCCACCAGGAGGGGGAGTCGGGGACGGGCGGCGGCGCCGTCTCGGGGGGTGCGTCCGCGACGGTCTGCGCGGTGGCCTCGTCGCAGGGGAGGGCGCCGCTCTCCACCTCGCGCTTGTGGCGCGACCAGAAGCAGGCGCCCGCCACGGCCAGGACCAGCATCGCCGTGAAGGCGTGCACCTCGCCGTTGCCCAGCATCGACAGGAAGAGCCCGCAGCCGACGACCATGAGCAGCAGCGCGGTGAGGGCGGCGCCCTCGACGCGGCCGGAGAGCAGCCGCTTCCCCTCGTTCTCGTCCTCCCCCTCGCCGGGGACGACCAGCCACGCCACCCCGTAGCCGAGCAGCCCCAGGCCGCCGGCCACGGCGAGCACGCCGAAGACGACGCGGAAGATGACGGGGTCCATCCCGTAATAGCGCCCGAGCCCCGCGCTCACCCCGCCGACGACCTTGCCGTCCCGGGCGCGCGTGAGCCGCTCGCGCACGGGCGCGGCCTCCGGCTCGGGAGGGCGCCCGGTGGCGGCGGCTGTGCTCACGGGGGTGGCGGACTCGGTCATACGTACATGGTGGCCGACCTTCCCGCCGCGCAGGACCGGCAGGAACCCCTAACTACCCCTGAGATCCGCCCCTGAGACCCCGGGGGCCGCACCGTCGGCCTCCCCACCGATCCCAGGGGCCGATCAGGGACGACCCTGATACCGGTACGGGGCCGTCCGTGTGACGATCGTGGGTATGGCCTCCAGCAGCACCGTCGCGGCGGACACCCCCGCCGCGCCCGAACCCGCCGCCAGGGCGGGCGCCAGGGACGAGGGCGCCGAAGCGTACCGGCGGCTCTACCGCAGCGCCGACGGGCGCTGGCTCGGCGGGGTGGCGCGCGGGCTCGCGGGGCACCTCGGGGTGCCCGTGTCCTGGGTGCGGATCATCTTCGTCGTGCTGTTCACCGCCGGCGGCCTGGGGATGCTGCTCTACGCGGTGTTCTGGTTCGTCGTCCCCCTCGGGCTGGGCGGCACCCCCGCCGTGACCGGGACCCCCCGGGCGATCCGGCTGCGCCGCCCCGACAAGGGCCAGCTCCTCGCCCTGGTCATCGCCGCCGTCGTCTGCGGCGCCACCCTCAACCTCGGCCGGGGCAACGCCTTCCTCTTCCCCCTCGTCCTCATCGGCGCCGGCGTCGCCCTCGTCTGGCGCCAGGCCGACAACGCCCGCCGCGCCCGCTGGGCGCAGATGACCCAGCGCGGCCGCTTCATCCCGGTGGTCCGGGGCGCGGCGGGGGTGCTGCTCGTCGGGGTCGGGGTCGGCGCCATCTTCATCGTCCAGGGCTCCGCCAAGCACCTCGGCTCCGTCCTGCAGGCCTCGCTGGCCGTGCTGGTCGGGGTCGCGCTGCTCGCCGGGCCCTGGCTCGTACGGATGGTGCAGGACCTCTCCGAGGAGCGCACGATGCGCATCCGCGCCCAGGAGCGCGCCGAGGTCGCCGCGCACGTGCACGACAGCGTGCTGCACACCCTCACCCTGATCCAGCGCAACGCCGACGACGCCCCCGAGGTGCGCAAGCTGGCCCGCGCCCAGGAGCGGGAGCTGCGCGCCTGGCTCTACAGGCCCGAGGGCAACGGCCGCGACGCCGCCCAGGAGCCGGCCACCGTCGCCGAGGCGGTGCGCCGGGCCGCCGCCGAGGTGGAGGACCACCACGGGGTGCCGGTCGAGGTCGTCTGCGTCGGCGACTGCCCGCTCGACGAGCGCCTCGGCGCCCAACTCCAGGCAGCGCGCGAGGCGATGGTCAACGCCGCCAAGTACGGTGGGGACGGCGGCGCGGTGCAGGTCTACGCCGAGGTGGAGGGCCGCACGGTCTTCCTCTCGGTACGGGACCGGGGGCCGGGCTTCGACCTGGACGCGGTCCCGGCCGACCGGATGGGCGTGCGGGAGTCCATCATCGGCAGGATGGAGCGCAACGGCGGCACGGCGCGACTGCGCGCGGTGCCCGGCGGCGGCACCGAAGTGGAACTCGAGATGGAGAGGACGGCGGACTCGTGACCCAGGGGACCCCCGAGAGCGCAGCAGGTGTCAGCCGGCAGGTCCGGGTCGTCCTGGTCGACGACCACCGGATGTTCCGCGCCGGCGTCCAGGCGGAGATCGGCGTCACGGAGAGCACCGGCGTGGAGGTCGTCGGGGAGGCCGGCGACGTCGACCAGGCCGTCACGGTGATCACCGCGACCCGGCCCGAGGTGGTCCTGCTGGACGTCCACCTCCCCGGCGGCGGCGGGGTGGAGGTGCTGCGCCGCGCGGCGCCGCTGATGGCGGACCCCGAGCGGCCGGTGCGCTTCCTGGCGCTGTCGGTCTCCGACGCGGCGGAGGACGTCATCGGCGTCATCCGCGGCGGGGCGCGCGGGTACGTCACGAAGACGATCACCGGCGTGGACCTGGTCGACGCGATCTTCCGGGTCTCCGACGGCGACGCGGTCTTCTCGCCCCGGCTGGCGGGCTTCGTCCTGGACGCCTTCGCCTCCACCGACGCCCCGCCGGTGGACGAGGACCTCGACCGCCTCACGCAGCGCGAGCGCGAGGTGCTCCGGCTGATCGCGCGCGGCTACGCGTACAAGGAGGTCGCCAAGCAGCTCTTCATCTCCGTCAAGACGGTGGAGTCGCACGTCTCGGCGGTCCTGCGCAAGCTCCAGCTCTCCAACCGCCACGAGCTGACGCGGTGGGCGACGGCGCGGCGGCTGGTCTAGGGCCCGGCGGCTGGTCTAAGCACGGCGTCTGGCGGCCAGCCAGGCGTCCACCGACAGGTACGGCGTCCCGGCCAGGACGAACGGCGTCCAGGCCATCAGGTAGGCGAGGTCGTTGCCCAGGTAGTACGGCTCCACCGACCAGCTCACCGTCAGCCACAGCGACAGCGACAGCAGCGCCCCGCCCAGCGCCGCCAGCCGGCCCAGCAGGCCGAGCAGGATGCCCGCGCCGACCGCCAGCTCGCCCAGCGCGATCGCCCAGGCGAAGCCCTCCGGCGCCCGCTGGGCCAGGTCGATCAGGAAGGGCGCGCCCGCCGTCGACTCCACCCCGGCGAGGGTGTCCGCCAGCGAGCCGGGGCCGGAGGCCGCGCGGAAGGCGGGGTCGGTCAGCTTGTCGAGGGCCGCGTAGACGAAGGTCGCGCCCAGGAAGAGGCGCAGGGGCAGCAGGGCGTAGCGCTCGGCGAGCGCGCGCGGGCCGGGACGGGACGTCGGGGAGTCGTGCTTCGGCATGGCTGACCTCTTCCGCGTCGAAACTCCGAACACGACCTACGGTCGCACGGCAGCGCGAATACCGCGCCTGCCTGTGCAGTACGTAGATAAGGAGCGTCCGGACTCAGTCCACGATGTCCACGGTGTACGGGACGCTCTCCGCGCCCGAGGCCGTCACCACGCGGATCTCCACGCGGCCCGGCTCCACCTCCGCCGGGACCGGGACGATCAGCACGTCGTCGGCCGGGTTGTCGAAGCCGCCTGTCACCGGGACCAGCGGCACGTGCACATGGACGCCGCCGATCCGCACGACGGTACGGGCCAGCTGCCCGGCGGTCGTCGCGCCCGGCGGGACGAAGCCGGAGCCGCGGATCTCGATGTCGTCGCCGGTGCGCAGCGGCGCGTCCAGGTCGCCGGCCTCGCGGGCGCGCACCACCGACCAGATGACCGGGCGCCCGCCCTCGGAGAGCTTGCCCGCCAGGTACGCGCCCGCGCTCACGGCCGTCAACCCCACGAGCCCCCAGGGGAGTTCGGGCAGCTGCTCGGGGCGGCGGGCCAGGCAGACGCCCGCGTAGACCAGGACGGCGGTGGTGGTCAGCACGTACTGGATGTCGGTGAAGCTGCCGCGCCCCGCGTCGTCGCAGAGCAGGTCGGAGGGGCGGGGGCGGTCGGCGCGGACCTTGCGCAGCAGCCGGTGGTGGCGCAGGGCGGCGGCGCAGGCGCGGACGGCGACGGCGGTGCCGAAGACCAGCCCGAGCACGCAGTTGAGCCCGGCGGCGCGGGTGAAGTCGGGCCGTACGCCGGCGTCGAAGCCCAGCTCCAGGGCGAGGAAGAGGACGGCGTAGGTGGCCAGCAGCGTCCAGGCGGCGGCGACCGTACGGGAGGTGGAGAGCCGGCCGTCCGCGCCGACCAGCGGGGCGAGGACGCCGCCGCGCACCCGGTGCAGCCAGCCGGCGCCCGCGAGCACGGCGCCCAGCAGCACGGCGGCGACCAGGCCGGCGGAGCGCGCCGCGGTCCAGCCGGCGCCGATCGCGGTGAGGCCCTGCCCCAGCGCCAGCGCGGCGATCGAGCCGCCCAGCGCGTAGGCGGTGGGGCGCCACAGTCCGCGCAGCCACGCCTCGCCCGCCTCGCGGGAGCGGGCGGTGTCCTCGCGGGCGGCGCGGGTCAGCTCGTCGGAGACCCACTGGCGGGAGGCGCCGGGGGAGTGCGCCAGCGCGCGGGGCAGCTCGGCCCCGGCCGCGTACCGGTCGCGCAGCGCGTCGAAGCCGCCGCCCTGCGCGGGCACGGCGGCTCCGGCCGATCCCGCGGGAGTCGACCCTGAAGAGTCCGTACGCACCGTCACGTCGTGCCCCCTAGCAATGCCAACCATGCGATGACTGCGCATTGTGCCCTACGCCACGCGGAGTCGGCGCGGCGGGGGTGATCTATGTCCGGTTGCGTGGCCATTCGCCGGATATCGGACGGCGGTTGGCGGGGAACGGAGGTTGCCCGGCGGCCTCTCAGAGGCGCTCCAGCTCCGTGAGGTCGATGTCGACGGGGAAGGGGACGGCGAGCTTCAGGCGGTTGCGGTGGATGCCCGTGAGGGCGTACTCGCCGGTCGCGGGGTCGCGCTCGTAGACGTACGCGACGGGGAGGCCGTCCTCGCCCTGCTCGACGCGCCAGAAGTGCTCGATGCCGCCCTTGGCGTACAGCTGCGGCTTGCGCAGGCGGTCGCGGGCCTCGGAGTCGGGGGAGACGACCTCGACGGCGAGGCTCACGTCCTCGGCGCGGTAGTGCGTCTGCCCGGTGTCGGCCTCGGCCTCGGCGGAGACCACCAGGAGGTCGGGCTCGGGCCCCTGCCGCTTGTCGATCACGACGGTCATCTCGCGGCGCACCCGGACCTCGGGTGGCGCTGTCCGGCGCAGGCCCGCCTCCAGCAGATACATCACCAGACTGTGGAAAACACGCTGCGGACTCACGAACACCAAGCTCCCGTCGATCAGTTCCGTGTGCGGTGGGAGGCCGGGCAGGGTGAACAGGTCGTCCACGGTGTAACCCTGCTCCGGCGGCACGGGCCACTGGATGGTGTGCTCGGCGGGCAGGGCTTCTGCGGTCATGGTTGCTCCCATGGACGGGATTGTGAGCCGTACCACCAGCGTACCCAGCGGCAACGGCTCGCGCGCCACTCGAAGAAATGAGCGACGCGCGAGCCGTTGACCTGCGAAACCCTGAGGGGGAGCCTTACTCCCACTCGATCGTGCCCGGCGGCTTGGACGTCACGTCCAGCACCACCCGGTTCACGTCGGGCACCTCGTTGGTGATGCGGGTGGAGATCCTGGCCAGCACCTCGTACGGCATCCGCGTCCAGTCCGCTGTCATCGCGTCCTCGGAGGAGACCGGGCGCAGGACGATCGGGTGGCCGTAGGTGCGGCCGTCGCCCTGGACGCCCACGCTGCGTACGTCGGCGAGGAGGACCACCGGGCACTGCCAGATCTCGCGGTCCAGGCCCGCCGCCGTCAGCTCCTCGCGGGCGATGGCGTCGGCCTCGCGCAGCAGGTCCAGGCGCTCCTCAGTGACCTCGCCGACGATGCGGATGCCCAGGCCGGGGCCGGGGAAGGGCTGGCGCTGGACGATCTCGTCGGGCAGGCCCAGCTCCTTGCCGACCATGCGGACCTCGTCCTTGAAGAGGCGCCGCAGCGGCTCGACGAGCTGGAACTCCAGGTCCTCCGGCAGCCCGCCCACGTTGTGGTGGGACTTGATGTTCGCGGTGCCCGTGCCGCCGCCGGACTCCACGACGTCCGGGTAGAGGGTGCCCTGCACCAGGAACTCCACCTCGCCGCCGTGCTCGGCGACGATCTCCGCCTGCGCTTGCTCGAAGACCCGGATGAACTCCCGGCCGATGATCTTGCGCTTCTCCTCCGGGTCGGAGACGCCCCTGAGCGCGTCGAGGAAGCGCTCGCGCGCGTCGACGACCTTCAGCTTCACGCCCGTCGCGGCGACGAAGTCCTTCTCGACCTGCTCCGTCTCGCCCTTGCGCATCAGCCCGTGGTCGACGTAGACGCACGTCAGCTGGTCGCCGATGGCCCGCTGGACGAGGGCCGCGGCGACGGCGGAGTCCACGCCGCCGGAGAGGCCGCAGATGGCGCGCTTGTCGCCGACCTGCTCGCGGATCGCCGCGACGGACTCCTCGACCACGTTGCTCGTCGTCCAGTTCGGCTCCAGGCCCGCGCCCCGGTAGAGGAAGTGCTCCAGCACCTGCTGGCCGTGGGTGGAGTGCATGACCTCCGGGTGGTGCTGCACGCCGTAGAGCCGCTTGGCGTCGTTCTCGAAGGCGGCGACGGGCACCGCGTCGGTGGCGGCGGTGACCGTGAAGCCCTCCGGGGCGGCGGAGCAGGCGTCGCCGTGCGACATCCACACGTCCTGGCGCTCGGGCGTACCGGCGAAGAGGGTGGAGTCGGGGCGGCTGACGGCCAGCGGCGTACGTCCGTACTCACGGCTGCCGGTGTTGTCGACCGTGCCGCCGAGGGTCTGCGCCATCAGCTGGAAGCCGTAGCACATACCGAAGACCGGCACGCCGGCCTCGAAGAGCGCGGGGTCCAGGGTGGGGGCGTCCTCGGCGTAGACCGAGGAGGGGCCGCCGGAGAGGATGATCGCGGCGGGGTTCCTGGCGAGCATCTCCGCCACCGGCGTGGTGGAGGGGACGATCTCGCTGTAGACGCGCGCCTCGCGGACGCGGCGGGCGATCAACTGCGCGTACTGGGCGCCGAAGTCGACGACGAGGACCGTGTCGGGGCCGGTCTCGGTGGGGGCTTCGGTGGGCGCTGAGGACACTGTGCGGCCTTCCGGGGGTCCGAGGGGGAGTGTCCTGATTCTATCGGGGCTGCGGTACGCCCGAGGTCGGGGCGCGGACGGGGCGCGGACGGGGCAGGGATGGTCCGTACACGCGTACGGGCCCGGTCGCCGTGTGCTGCCACGCGGCGGCCGGGCCCGTACGGCCGTGCGTCACCAGTGGATGACGACCTTGTCGCCGGTCTTCACCTGGGTGTCGAAGAGCCACTTGATGCCGTTGTAGTCACGGACGTTGACGCAGCCGTAGGAGCCGTTGCTGTAGCCGTTCTGCGCGAAGTTCTCCGAGTAGTGCACGGCCTGGCCGCCGTCGAAGAACATCGCGAAGGGCATCGGGGAGTTGTAGATGGTCGAGACGTGCTCGCGGCTCTTCCAGTACACGGAGAAGACGCCCTCGCGGGTCTCGTAGCCCTCGGCGCCGAAGCGGACGTCGAAGAGGCGGACGACCTTGCCGTCGATCATCCACGCCATCTTGCGCGAGGTCTTGGAGATGCACAGCGTGCGACCGGTCTTGCAGCGCTCGTCGATGTCGGCCAGGGAGGCGTCGACGGCCGGCAGCTCGACCGGCGGGCGCAGCTCGTCCTGGGTGGGCGTCTTGGTCTGGGAGAGGAGCTTCTCCCAGGTGTCCTCGTAGACCGTGCCCGTCGCCTCGATGCCGACGGCCTGCTGGTACGCCTTGACGGCCGTCTGCGTGACGGGGCCGTAGTAGCCGGTCGGCTTCTCCTTGAAGTGGCCGAGCTGCTTGAGGCGGGCCTGCAGTTCGCGGACCTTGTCGCTGTTGTCGCCCTGGCCGATGAGCTGCTTCTTCGGGTGCAGCTCCTCCTGGGTGGGCGTCTTGGTCTGGGAGAGGAGCTTCGTCCAGGTGGTCTCGTCGACGATGCCCGTGACCTTGAGGCCCTGCGCGCTCTGGTACTCGGAGACGGCGCCCTTGGTGGCGGGGCCGTAGTTGCCGTTCGGGACGGCCTTCAGGCGCTTGGCCTGCACCAGGCGGGCCTGCAGCTCGCGGACCTTGTCGCTGTTGTCGCCCGGCTTGAGGACGACCTTGTCCGCCGGCTTGCTCTCCTTCGGCGTGGGCGTCTCGGAGGGCTCCTCGCTCGGCTCGTCCTCGAAGGAGGGCGTGGCGGCGACCGGGTCGGCCGCGTTGGCGGCGGGCGCCGCCCGGTCGCCGTCGGAAGCGCAACCGGTGAGGACCAGCACCGCGGCGGTGACGGCCGCGGCCACGGAGGTACGTATTCGCCTGCTGTGCACGGAGTGCTCCCGAGCTCTGTGAGGGACTTCTGGTGAATTGACACGCCAGGGCCGTCGAATGGTTGCAGAGATACCGATAACGAGAGGGTCACGGAGGGCGATCGGGGCTGCGCGGGATGCGTTCGCGCGGCCGTGGGGGAGGTGAACGGCCAGGTCGGGGGCGGTGGGTGCGGAGGTCGAAATTCCGACGCAAGTGGCGTTCGCCACAGAGAAATTCGGGAAACGGGAGCAACTTTGGTGTATTGCCCGGATTTGCCGCTCGACTCCGCGCAGGGCCTCTTTTCGGACACCGAAAGTTAACCTGCCGCACCCCGGTCTCCTCTTCTAGCATCAGCGGGCCGAAGGCGTCACGATGACCACCGCCGCCGATGCGGTGCGGCTCGGACCGGACACCCGGTCCGCCTACGGCGCCACCCACGCGTACTCCGAAGACCGAGAGGGTCTTACATGAAGCTCCGCCGTTCCCTGGCGGCGGCCGTCGCCACGGCCGCGATCATCCCCGCAGCGCTGATGGCCGCGCCGGCGGCGCAGGCGCAGGACACCGTCACCGGTGAGACGACCACGGGCGAGACGACGACCGGTGAGACGACGACCGGTGAGACCACCACCGGTGAGACCGCCACGGGCGAGACCGCCACGGGTGAGACGACCACTGGTGAGACGACGACCGGTGAGACCACCACGGGCGAGACCACCACGGGTGAGACGACGACCGGTGAGACGACCACCGGTGAGACCACCACCGGTGAGACGACGACCGGTGAGACGACGACCGGCGAGACCACCACCGGTGAGACGACGACCGGTGAGACGACGACCGGTGAGACGACGACCGGTGAGACCACCACCGGTGAGACGACCACCGGCGAGACCACCACGGGTGGTCCCGGCGGCGAGGAGCCTCCCCTCCCCGAGGTGCCCGACTGCGAGGCGGCTGCCTTCAACGCCAGCCTCTCCGGCTTCCCGAACAAGGTTGTCGCGGGCTCGGGTTGGAAGGAGTTCAACCTCAACCTCGACAACAGCGCGGGCAAGAAGACCAAGGACGTCGTCCTCGGGATGACGGTGCTCTACAAGTCCGAACTGGCGGGTGGGGGCGACGACCTCGCCGCCAAGTACGCGGACCTCCAGTACTTCGACGGCGAGAAGTGGAGCAGCGACCTCTCCGAGGGCGGCAACATCGCCGGCCTGATCGACGTCGAGGCCGGCGAGAAGATCTCCCTCCAGCTGCGTCTGAAGGTCTCCGCGAAGGCCAAGCCGGGTGCCGGCGTGGCGATCGCCTTCGGTGTCTACGAGAAGAAGAACGGCACCTGCGCCCTGGACGAGAAGACCTACGAGTTCGAGATCCTGGCCGCCGGCTCCGACGCCGGCAACCCGGGTGACGCCAAGCCGCAGGGCGGCCGCAACGTGCTGCCCACCGGCAACGTCGGCGAGCTGGCCCAGACCGGCTCCGACACCCCCGTCGCCGCCCTCGCCGGCTCCGCCGCCGGTGCGCTGCTGCTCGGTGCCGCCGCCGTGTACGTCGTGCGTCGCCGCAACGGCAGCACTGAGGTCGAGTCCGCCGCCTGACGGATGTCTCGTGGTCGACTGCCGTAACGGCTGAGCATCACGCAGGGGCCCGTGCCACCGCGACCGCGGTGGCACGGGCCCCTGCGTGTGGGCCGTCACGCCGGGCGTACCGCCCCCGCGAACGGCATCAGATCGACCGGCGCGGTGCGGATCGAGGAGCCCGGCCGGGGCGCGTGCACCATCTGCCCGTTGCCGATGTACATCCCCACGTGGCTGACCGAGGAGTAGAAGAACACCAGGTCACCCGGCACCAGTTGGGAGCGCGAGACCCGCTGCCCCGCGTTGATCTGCGTGAACGTCGTCCGCGGCAGCGCCACCCCCGCCGCCTCCCACGCGGCCTGCGTCAGCCCCGAGCAGTCGAAGGCGCTCGGCCCGGTGGCACCCCACACGTACGGCTTGCCGATCTGCGCCATGGCGTACGAGACGGCGGTCGCGGCGGGCGAGGAGGCGGCGGGCGCGCTCGGCGCGGCGCCCGCGCCGTCCGGACCCGCCTGCGCGCCCCCGCGCGGCGCGGCCAACTCCCCGCGACGGAAGTCGCGGTTGGCGGCGGCGGGCGCGCCGTGCTCGGCGGTGATCGCCGAACGGTCCACCGGGGCAAGGGTGTTGAGCAGCCGCTGCGCCTCGGCGAGCTTGGCCTCGACGGTCTTCTTGTGCGTACGCAGCGCGTCGCGCGTGCGGTCGTACGCGACCTGCTCGCGCTCCGCCTCCCCGCGCAACTGCCGCAGCTCGCGCAGCCGGTGGCCGATCCCGTTCAGCCGGACGGCCTGCCGGTCGCCCGCGCGCCGCAGCACCTCCGCCCGCGCCAGGTACTCCTCGGGGGAGGCGGAGAGCGCCAGGCGCATCGCCGGCCCCAGCCCGCCGGTGCGGTACTGCTCGGCGGCCAGCCCGCCGAGGGCGCCGCGCGCCTCGTTGAGCTCCTGCTGCCGGCGGGCGGCCTGGTCCTGCAGCCGCTCGATGCGGCGCTCGGAGCGCTGCGCCCGCTCCCGGGCGGCGTGGTAGCGCTCGGTGGCGACCTCCGCGTCGTGGTGGAGCGCGTCCACCCGGGCCTTGACCTCGGCGACGGAGAGCCGCGGCTCGGCCTGCGAGACGCTGCCGAGCGCGGTGGCCACACCGGCGAGCGTGAGCACGCCCGCCGCCTGTGCGGCCGTACGACGATGGTGCCTGAGCCTGGGCCTACTGTGTCCGGCCACGGGGGCCATCACATCCTTCCTCAGGGCCCGGCAGTAGCCCCGTACAGGAAGTCGGGGCCGCCGCCGGAACGTGGCGGAGGTGACCGACGGACGCCGGACGGCCGACTGCGGCCGGGCGGCGGTTCGAGGTGTCGGGCACCTGGGCCAGGAAGTTAAACGCCCGGACGCGCCCCCGGAGGAGACTTGACGCGCACTACCCCCCTGGGGGTGACGCGGCGACAGATAGTGTCCGTTCCGTTACCAAAGGGCGTCGCCGGGGATGCCTGCTGTGACCGAGGTGGCGGATGGGCCACCCCCGGCGGGACGTGATGCTAGACGCCGGCCCCGCTCAGCCCGGGCGGACCGCGCTGTGGAAGGGCATGTAGTCGATCGACTCGTAGCGGATGCTGTCGCCCGGCTTGGGGGCGTGGATCATCTGGCCGCCGCCGGCGTAGATGCCGACGTGGCTGATGTCGTCGTAGAAGAAGACCAGGTCGCCGGGCTGCAGGTTCGCCTTCGAGACCTGGGTGCCCACGTTGACCTGGTCCCAGGTGGTACGGGGCAGCGTGACGCCCGCGCTCTTCCAGGCGGCCTGGGTGAGTCCCGAGCAGTCGTAGGAGTCGGGGCCGGTGGCGCCCCAGACGTAGGGCTTGCCGATCTGGGCCTTCGCGAAGGCGATGACCTGGTCGGCGTTGGAGGGGGCGGGCGCGGGTGCGGGGGCCGGCGCGGGCGCGGGCTCGGTGGCCTCGGCCTCCTGCCGGGCGGCCTCCTCGGCCGCGGCCTGGCGGGCGGCCTCCTCCGCCGCGGCCTGCTGGCGCTCCAGCTCGGCCTGGCGCTCCAACTCCGCCTGGCGGGCGGCCTCCTCGGCCTTGCGCTGCGCCTCGGCCTCGCGCTGGCGCTCCAGCTCGGCGAGGCGGGCCTTCTCCTGCGCGCTGAGCCTGTCGAGGAGTTCGCGCGCGTCGCCCAGCTTCGTCTGGACCTCCTCCTTGGAGTCGGCCAGCTCCTGCTGCGAGGCGGTGAGCGTACGCAGGCTCTCGCTCGCCTCGGCGCGCTTCCTCGCCGCGGTCTCCTGCTGGGCGCGGAAGTCCTTGATCGTGATCTGCTGGCGCTCGGTGAGCCGCTCCATCAGGTGCGCCTGGTCGAAGTACTCCTGCGGGTCGTCGGAGAGCATGAACGTCTCCGTGGGCGTCACCCCGCCGGTGCGGTACTGCGCCGCGGCCAGCTGCCCCAGTTCGCGGCGGGCGTCGTTGAGCCGCTGGGTCTGCTCGGCCACCTCGTCCAGCCGCTCGGCGACCTCGCCGCGCTGTCCGGCGGCGCGCTCCTTGGCCGCGTTGTAGCGCTCGGTGGCCACCTCGGCCTGGTGGTAGAGGTGGTCGACCTGCTCCTTGACCTCCGCCAGGGTGGGGCGGTCGTCCGCCTGCGCGCTCTGCGTGAGCAGGGTCGCGGAGGCCAGTGCGGCGGTCGTCACACCGACGGCGGCACGGCCGCCGGTGGTGGCCGCGGCGGAGTCGAGGAGCCGGGGACGCGGCTTGCGGTGCTTCTGAGAGGCGGGCAAGGCTCGCCACTTCCTTCCGATGGGACGCCGGTGAGTGGGGCACGGGGGCGCTGGCGCAGCACGCTAGCCACTCGATGGGGTGTATGTGAAGCCTGGTGTTCGATATGTCCGATACCTTTTTGTGATCTTCCGAGGGCGCGGGTGGACATGGGTGACATCGGGGGATCGGTCCGGCGGGCGGCGCCCCGGCTCCGGCGGCGTGGGCCCGTACCCCCCGGACCGGCGGACGGCTCCCGGGTGTCGGTGGCGGCGCCTAGACTCGGTGGACGATGAGCAGCCTCTTCGATGACAGCCAGCTGAACCTGGGCGCGCAGCTGAAGCCGAGCCCGCCCGAGCCCCTCTACCGCGACGGCGCCCCGCGCCCCCCGATCGCGCCCCTCGATCCCGCCGCGCTGCTGGACGGGCTGAACGAGCAGCAGCGCGAGGCCGTCGTGCACGCGGGCGGTCCGCTGCTCATCGTCGCCGGCGCCGGTTCGGGCAAGACCCGGGTGCTCACGCACCGCATCGCGCACCTGCTCGCCGAGCGCCGGGTGCATCCGGGCGAGATCCTCGCGATCACGTTCACCAACAAGGCCGCCGGCGAGATGAAGGAGCGCGTCGAGCAGCTGGTCGGCCCGCGGGCGAACGCGATGTGGGTCTCCACCTTCCACAGCGCCTGCGTGCGCATCCTGCGCCGCGAGTCGAAGAAGCTCGGCTTCACCTCCTCCTTCTCCATCTACGACGGGGCCGACTCCAAGCGGCTGATGTCCCTGGTCTGCCGTGACCTGGACCTCGACTCCAAGCGCTTCGCGCCCAAGGTGCTCAGCGCGCGCGTCTCGGCGCTGAAGAACGAGCTGATCGACGAGGAGGACTGGGCGGGGCGCGCCGCCGACGGCTTCGAGAAGACCCTCGCCGAGGCGTACACGCTCTACCAGTCGCGGCTGCGCGAGGCCAACGCGCTGGACTTCGACGACCTGATCATGACGACGGTCCATCTGCTCCAGGCATTCCCGGACGTCGCCGAGCACTACCGCCGCCGCTTCCGGCACGTGCTGGTCGACGAGTACCAGGACACCAACCACGCGCAGTACACCCTGGTGCGCGAGCTGGTCGGCGGGGGCGTCGAGGGCGCGGCGCCGGCCGAGCTGTGCGTGGTGGGCGACGCCGACCAGTCGATCTACGCCTTCCGCGGGGCGACCATCCGCAACATCCTCCAGTTCGAGGAGGACTACCCCCAGGCCCGCACGATCCTGCTGGAGCAGAACTACCGCTCCACCCAGACCATCCTCTCCGCCGCCAACGCGGTGATCGAGAAGAACGAGAACCGCCGCCCGAAGAACCTGTGGACGGACGCCGGTGCCGGCGCGAAGATCATCGGCTACGTCGCGGACACCGAGCACGACGAGGCGCAGTTCATCGCCGAGGAGATCGACCGGCTCACGGACGCGGGCGACGCCCGGGCCGGCGACACGGCGATCTTCTACCGTACGAACGCCCAGTCGCGCGTCTTCGAGGAGGTCCTCATCCGCGTCGGCCTGCCCTACAAGGTCGTCGGCGGCGTGCGCTTCTACGAGCGCCGGGAGGTCCGCGACATCCTGGCCTACCTGCGGGTGCTGGCCAACCCGGAGGACACCGTCCCCCTGCGCCGCATCCTCAACGTCCCCAAGCGCGGCATCGGCGACCGCGCCGAGGCGATGGTCGAGGGCTTCGCGCTGCGGGAGAAGACCTCCTTCGCCCAGGCGCTGCGGCGGGTGGACGAGGTGTACGGCATGGCGGCCCGCTCGGTGAACGCGGTGCGGCGCTTCAACGTCCTGCTGGAGGAGCTGCGCACGGTCGTGGAGTCCGGCGCCGGCCCGGCCACGGTGCTGGAGGCGGTGCTGGAGCGGACCGGCTACCTCGCCGAGCTGCAGGCGTCCACCGACCCGCAGGACGAGACGCGCGTGGAGAACCTCCAGGAACTGGCCGCTGTGGCGCTGGAGTTCGAGCAGGAGCACGGCGCAGGCGACTCGGGCGGCGAGGACGGTGAGGGCGCCGCGGCCCAGGGGGGCACGCTGGCCGACTTCCTGGAGCGCGTGGCGCTGGTCGCCGACAGCGACCAGATCCCCGAGGACGGCGAGGACGGCGGCGGCGTGGTCACGCTGATGACGCTGCACACCGCCAAGGGCCTGGAGTTCCCCACGGTCTTCCTCACCGGCATGGAGGACGGCGTCTTCCCCCACATGCGGGCCCTGGGGAACGTGAAGGAGCTGGAGGAGGAGCGCCGCCTCGCCTACGTCGGCATCACGCGCGCCCGCGAGCGGCTCTACCTGACCCGGGCCTCGATGCGCAGCGCCTGGGGCCAGCCCGCGTACAACCCGCCCTCCCGCTTCCTGGACGAGATCCCGCCCGCGCAGCTCCAGTGGCGGCGCGAGGGCGGCACGGCGAGCATCGGCAAGTCCCCGGCCTCCGGGGCGTCTTCGCGCTCCGCCCCGTCCGCCGGTGCCGCGCGTCTCGCGCGCGGGCCGCAGACCTTCGCCACCGGGCGGCTGGACGACCGGCCGGCGGTCTCGCTGTCCGTCGGCGACCGCGTGACGCACGACCGCTTCGGGCTGGGGACGGTGCTGGCGGTCAACGGCGAGGGCGTGAAGACCGAGGCGACGATCGACTTCGGCACGGGCGACAAGCCCAAGCGGCTGCTGCTGCGGTACGCACCGGTAGAGAAGCTCTGAGGCCGCCCCGGCGCCCGGCACGCACTCTGGACGCACAGCGGCACAGGACAGGTGGCTCCGCCACATGACCTGTGCCGCTGCACGCCCAGAGCACGCACCGACCACCGTTGCGTCGGGGCGGCGTGCATGCGTGAGTCCGCGCTCTCTACAGCGGGTTGAGCCCCTTGTTCTGCAGCCACGTCAGCGGGTCGATCGGGTCGCCGCCGTAGGGGCGGACCTCGAAGTGCAGGTGCGGGCCGGTGGAGTTGCCGGAGTTGCCGGAGTAGCCGATCACGGTGCCGGCCTGGACGGGGCCGGAGCGGATGCGGGCGCTGGAGAGGTGGCAGTACCAGGTCTCCGTGCCGTCGGCCGCGGTGACGATCACCATGTTGCCGTAGGAGTAGTCCCACTTGGTGCTGACCGTGCCGTCCGTCGCCGCGCGCACCGAGGTGCCGTAGCTGACGGGGAAGTCGATGCCGGTGTGCAGGGACATCCAGTTGACGCCGCCCTGCCCGAACTGCGCGCTCAGCCCGTGCTCGGCCACCGGCAGCATGAACTTCGGCCGCAGCGCCTCGCGGCGCGCCGCCTCCTCGGCCCGGCGCTTGCGCTCCTGCGCCTCGCGCTCCTTGAGGTCGAGGCGCTCCTGCGTACGGCTGGCGCGGTCCGCGAAGTCGCCGGCCTCCTCGGTGGCCCCGGTGAGCTGGGTGTCCAACTCGGCGTTGGCGGCGGCCGGTTTGACCGAGGTCGGGTCGGCGGCGGTGACGGCCTGCTTGGCGACCTCGACCTGCTGCGGGTCGCCCACGGAGGCGGCGGCCATCCCGGCCACGCCGACCACGGCGAGGGAGGGGACGGCGACGGTGAGCAGCGCCGAGCGCTTGGGGGAGGAGCGGCGGGGACGGGGGCGGACGAACGTGCGCTGCCGGGCGGCGGGCTCGGGGGCGGCTGCGTCGTCGGGGCCGGCTGCGTTGTCGGTGTCGCCGGTGTCGTCCGTGTCGCCGGATCCGTAGGAGGGGGCGCCGGTGTCGCCGGGGTATCCGTCGCTCGAAGAGCCCGGGGAGGGCTCGGGCCGCGCCGGCTCCTGCGTGTCCGCGGCCTCGGGGGTGTACGTGCCGTACTCGACGGAGGGCTCGTACCCGGATTCGAAGGAGTACGCGGCGGTGTCGACCGGCGTGTCGTAGCCGGCGGGGTCCCAGCCGGTGGCCGGGTGGCCGCTGCTGTCGTAGGAGACGGAGAGGCTGCCGTCCGTGCTCCAGTCGGCGGCCGGCTGGTACGCGGAGTCGTATCCGGGGTCGTATCCCGTACCGGCGGTCGTGGCGTCCCAGACCTCGTGCGGGCCCGGCTGCTGCGGGATGGCGCCGACGGGCCAGACGGCGGGGACCTCGTAGCCGGCGGAGTCGTACCCCTCGGCCGCGGGGGCGTAGCCGCCGGTGCCGTACGCCGGGTCGTAGCCGGTGTGGGGCTGCTGTTCGCCGGTGTCCCACTGGTGGGTGGTGACGTACGCGACGTCCTGCGCGGAGTCGTAGGCGGCCGTGTCGTAACCGGGGGTGGCGTACGCGCCGGTGGCGTAGCCGCCGAGGTCGTACGAGCCCGTGCCGTAGCCGAATCCGTAACCGTCCGTACTGGGGGCGTTCGAGGTCATCTCCCCCGACGGGTGAGGATCGTTCACCACGTCCCTCTCGGCTTGGCGGCTAAAGAACGTGCTGGACTGTACCCGGCGGACAACGGCCGCGACAATCTTCTGGAGGGTTTGCCGGGCGAAGGTCGGGGGAGGCGGCCGCACTTCGGGGACGGAGGGTGACCGTCAGGCCACCGATGGGGCGTCGGACTGTCGTGTTCCGCCGGTTTGTTCGACCGCGATCGCTCCGGAGAGTGACTGCCGGATATTCGCGGCGACGCCCGCGTGGACGGCCAGCGCAAGATGCCCCACACCGGGCACCAGGACGTTGCGCACGTCGAGATCGGGGTGGTCGATACGGGCCGACGCCGCCGGGACCACCAGCTCGTCCAGCTCGCCCCCGAACGCCACGAACCGCGTGCGGCAGCCCGGCGCGGGCAGCGCCAGCTCCCTGATCACCTCGGAGCCGGGGAGCATCTGCCGCACGATCGGATGGGCGGCGAGCAGCAGCGCGGCGTAGGTGCCCGCGTGCGGGGTGCCGAGGGTGACCACGGTGCCCACGCGCCGGTCGCCGCCGAGGCGCTGGACGTAGTAGCGGGCGACGAGGCCGCCGAGGCTGTGCCCCACCAGGTCGACGCTCGGGTGGCCGGTGCGCCGGCAGGTCTCCTCCACCTGCCGGCCGAGCAGCTCGGCGGCGGCGCGGATGTCGCGGCTCAGCGGCGAGTGGTTGAGGGCCCGGACGTGGCGGTGGCCGTGCCGGTGCAGGGAGCGGCGCAGCAGGGCGAAGACGGAGCGGTTGTCGGCGAAGCCGTGCAGCAGCAGGACGGGCGGCGGGGTGCGGCCGCTGGTCGGCAGCCGGTGGCCGGTGTCGGCGGGCGGCGCCTCGGCGCGGATGCCGGTGGGATAGAGGAGGAGGTGCCCGGCGAGCACCAGTACCTCCAGCAGCTGCGCCCTGACGAGCGCGGTGAGGGATACGCCGAAGCGGAAGGGAGCGCCCATGGGGAACCTCCGAAAGGCTCACGGAGGCGTCCGTCCCCCGTGCGCGGCTCCGGGCCCGTCGGAACACGCCCAGCTGTCCACGGGCCCGCATACACGTGTGATTTCCCCCTCGGTCATCCCCACGAAACGAGCGGGTGCGGGATGCTGGCGATAACGTGCGTTCACACGCAGACGAGCCCGGGCCTCACGCCGGGCCGACGCGCAATGGAGGGCAGCAATGGGTGTGACCGGTCCGATCCGAGTGGTGGTGGCCAAGCCGGGTCTCGACGGCCATGACCGCGGGGCCAAGGTCATCGCGCGGGCGCTGCGCGACGCCGGTATGGAGGTCATCTACACCGGCCTGCACCAGACCCCCGAGCAGATCGTCCACACCGCGATCCAGGAGGACGCCGACGCGATCGGCCTGTCGATCCTCTCCGGTGCGCACATGACGCTCTTCGCCAAGGTCATCGAGCTGCTCAAGGAGCGCGACGCCGAGGACATCAAGGTCTTCGGCGGAGGCATCATCCCCGACGACGACATCCCCGAGCTGAAGCAGCTCGGCGTCTCCGCGATCTTCACCCCCGGCGCGACGACCCAGTCGGTCGTCGACTGGGTCAACGGCAACGTCCGCCAAGCAGCCTAGGACGGCGACGCCCGGCACGCACTCTCGCTGCACGGTGGCATGGGACAGG
The DNA here is from genome assembly GCF_042663125.1 of Streptomyces polyrhachis. Lineage (NCBI taxonomy): Bacteria > Bacillati > Actinomycetota > Actinomycetes > Kitasatosporales > Streptomycetaceae > Streptomyces > Streptomyces polyrhachis. Next base: position 24,975 of record NZ_JBHSZO010000053.1, read on the forward strand.
TGGCTCCTTCCCCAAGCTCTCAACTTCGTTCGAGCAGGGGATGCCCCATTCATGACCCATGCCACCGCACACCGAGAGCTGGGGTATCCCCTGCTCGAAGAGCTTGGGGAGGCACCGGACGTCGCCGGCCGGATGACGGTGGGGAATAGAGCGTCAGCCGTCAGCCGACAGCTCCGCCAGCATCGCGCTGCGTATCCGTAGCGTGGCGACGAGCCGTTGGAACGCCTCCGACCAGTAGCCGACCGCGCCGGGGGAGCCGTCCACGGGGGTGTCGTCCGTGGCGCGGGTGAGCAGCTCCAGCCGGTCGGCGTGCCCCGGGGGGAGGGAGCGCTCCGCCAGGCCCATGGCCCCGCTGAAGCTCCACGGATAACCCCCGCCGTCCCGGGCGATCTCCAGGGCGTCGACCACCGCGTCCCCCAACCGCCCCGACCACGGCACCTCGCAGACCCCCAGCAGCCGGAACGACTCCGACAGGCCGTGCGCCGCCACCGCCCCGGCCACCCAGTCCGCCCGCTCCCCGGCCGGCAGCACCGCCAGCAGCCGGGCGGGATCGCGGCCGGGCAGGCGCGCCCCCTGCCCGGAGTCGGCGGCGGCGCCCAGCAGGGCCCGCGCCCAGTCGGCGCTCTGCTGCCGGGTGGCGGCGCGGCACCACGCGGCGTGCAGATCCGCCCGCCAGTCGTCGGCCACCGGCAGCGCCACGATCTCCTCGGCCGAGCGGCCCCCGAACAGCTCCGGCCACACCTCCAGCGGCGCGGCGGCCACCAACTGGCCGAGCCACCACGTGCGTTCACCCGTCCCCGACGGGGGCTTGGGCTCGATGCCGTCGTGCTGCATCTCCGCGTCGCAGGAGTGCGGCGCCTCCACGGTGATCCGCCCCTCGGAGCGGTCCAGCACCACATGCGCCCGCGCCCGCACGCCCATCCGCGCGGCCAGCGCCGAACCCGGCAGCGTGGTGAGCAACTCCGCCGCCGTGGCACGGACGTTGCGGCTGCGGTCGGTGAGGGCCTCCTCAAGGAAGGGCTCGTCACCGGCGCAGAGCCCCTCCCGCAGCGAGTCCAGGAAGGCGAGCCGGTCCTCCGCCTTCTCCTGCCGCCAGCCCGTCGCCAGCAGCGCCGGCGCGGCGGACGGCTCGCGGCGGCGGACCGCCGCGAGCAGCGCCGCCCGCTCGGCGAAGAGCCCCTCCTCCCAGCACGACCGCACCGCCGCCGGATCGTCCAGGTCGGGCACCCCGGGACCGCCCGCACCCCCCGAACCCGGGGCACGCAGGGCGAAGCGCCACTCGCCGCCCCGCAGCCGCGCCAGCCACACCGCGCGCTCCCCGCCCAGCCGCAGCGCCTCCGCGCGCAGGTCCGCACGCGCCCGGGCCGCGTCCAGCAGCGCCGGCAGCAGCTCGGGCGGCGCCTGCAACTCCCGGGCGTTCGCCGCGCGCAGCCACTCCGGCAGCAGCTCGGCGAGATCCGGCGCCGCGCGCGGCGAACGCCCGGGAGTTGCAGGCGCCGCCCGAGC
>NZ_JBHSZO010000054.1:0-25930 GCF_042663125.1 Streptomyces polyrhachis
GGACCCGAAGGCCGGAGGCCCCATTGCGGAGCCACGAAGAAGGTAACGGGGGGGGGCGAGCAGGGGCTGGAAGTGCCGGGTCTCGTTGGTCTTGGACCCGACCTCGGCCTGGGCGAGGGTGACGGGGCGGCCGTGGGTGACGGCGGACAGCAGGTGCCGGCGGGGCTGGTCAAGGCGGGCGGAGCCCCGCAGTGCTTTGCCGTCCACGGCGATCACCCGCCGCCCGTCCGGCACCGCGGTCGCGGCGGCATGGCGGTGAGCGAGCCAGGCTCCCACGGCGGCATCGAGCGCGTCGGCGTCGAGACGCTCGAGGACCCTCCCGATCGCCGACCTGGACGGTGCATGCCGCCGGCGCAGCAGGTGGCGGCGCACGCCGAGCGTGGCGAGCAGCCCGGTGTCGGCGCGGGCGCCCCACTCGGCGAGCTCGTCGATGGTCCGGGCTCCGGAGACCGCGGCGGCCGCGCAGACCAGCAGGATCGAGGCCAGCGAATACCAGCGGCCCTGCCGGGAGCGCGGATCGGGCACCACCTCCAGAAAGACACGCAGGTCAGACGTGTCGTCCGGATTGAGCGGCCCCAGCTTGGCCAACACGGCAGGGATCGGGGAAGATGAGACAGCGGACACGGGAACCCTCTTGATCACTCGGCGTAGACACCTGAATGATCACGGATCCCGTGTCCGCTCTGCCATCTGGCCCAACCCGCCGCATCCTCCCCACAGTTGGGAGATCCCGGGAACTTGATCAAGCCCTGACCTCTAGCGCGCCGGACCGTCTGGTGGGGCCGGTTCACGCTGTCCTGTGCCATCGAACCTTGAGCGTGTGTCATCGAAGTTTGAGTGGTGTAGGTCTCTTTCGCCATGAAGAGATGGCGATCCCTCGCTCTTGGTCGAATGCGGTGAACTGCCGTCGGACGACGTTGCTGGTGATCCAGGTGTCGTGGACCAGCGCCTCGGCGGGGCGGTCGTGGATGGAGCGCATGCCCACGATGCGTGCCCCGTTGCCGCTGGCCGGTTTCTGCTTCGGGCCGCGTCGAGTCCGGCCGCAGGGCAGTATCACCCCCGACTTCGCCAACTCGCCCTTGGGTAGCGCGTAGATCCAGGTGTAGACGGCCTCGTCAGACACGGTGGCGCGCCGGCCGGGAGCGAACCTTCCATGAGCCCCACCGTGGCGTCCGCCGCCTCAAGATTCAAGCGCCCCGCGATCTGGTTCGGTGTACGACCGCAGCCCAGATCCGCCAGCACTCGCTGACGCAGGATCATGTCCCGCTCCAGTAGCCGTTGTTGCGAACGACAGCGTCGCTCGACTGCCCGCCGGTGCGCGGTGATGGCCCGATAGCCGCGCTGGGAGCAGTTACGACGAAGCTCCCGACTGATCACCGAAGGGTCCCGTCACAACCGCCGGGTGATAGCGCGCACGCCCTCCCGCCGCGCACGCCCTCCCGCCGCGCCCGACCCAGAGCGATCTCCTCCCGCTCCTCGACCGTCAACGGGCTCCGCTCACCCACAAGCAACCCCTCTTACCAGCAGTGTTGCTTCGAGGCTATGACACCGCCACCCAGAGACAGCAGATGGACCGTTGTCAACCGATGGGGCTCCTGCTACGTTTCAAACGCACCGTGGTCGATCGATCTCTACCCAAGGAGATGTACGAAGTGACCCAGACACTCACAACCACACACAGCGCCTTCGAGGTTGCGCAGGCCGAGAAGGCGGCAGTGGCCCTCGAGACGCTCGTCAACCGCCTCTCCCATGATGAGGCATTTTCCGTTGCCCTCCAGGAGAACGCTCGGAAGGCTCTGGCGGATGCCGGACTTTCCATGGAGAAGGAGGCCATGGAGGCGCTTATGTTCGTTGATCCTGAGCGCTTCGACAAGGCGTGTGACGCGCTGTTCGAACTCGTGGACGGCGACTTCCTCGTCATGGTTGGCGCACCCTCCTGCGGCTAAGGGCTCGCGCGAGAACAAGTGGGGCTGTACTGCTCTTGACACCGCAGCTCACGCAGGGCATGCGTGTCCAAGTTGATTCCGCGCGAGCCCTAAGGCAATAAACGCTCCGCGCAAGCGGAAAATAACGGGACCGTACAGAGCTCTCGTTTAATCCCTTCGCGAGGGCACATGGCTCTGCCGCTGCGGCGAGCGCATGTGCCCTCGTTGCGTGAAAGGCCGAGTCATGTCGCGTGTAGTGCTCGTCAATCTTGCCAGTCTCCCCATGGCCGGCAACGAACCGATCTTCCCAATAGGCGTCCGTTGCGTCCAAGACGCTCTGGATCGCGCAGGACACATCACACAACTCATCGACTTTGTTGAGACGCCAGAGATGTCGAGCACTTTCGATTGGCTCGACGACGAATGGGATATTATCGGATTCACAATCCGAAACATCGACCCCATTGAGATCGCGGCAGGAACCCATGTCGATGATTACATACGATTCATCGCGCGCATACGTGAAGAACTTGCTGAGCGCGGCCTCGAACCGCTCCTGGTCGGTGGCGGACCGGGGTTCAGTCTCTTTGGTGACATTCTAGTAGCAAAGCTAGGGTTGGACGTAGGCGTCGTGGGTCCCGGCGAGAATCTCATGCTGGACATTGCCAAAGACCCGCATCCGTACAGAGGCCGACGCGTATCGCTCCAGGGAAGACGGCACGAGGGCTTCCTGAACGATGTCCTTCACCATCCGCCATCGCTCATGGACGCATATACCGAGGCGCACGGCGCCATGATCGGTGTCGAAACCCGTCGAAAGACATGCTATCAGGGATGCGTCTACTGCCCCTACGCATACATCGCCGGTGACAACGCCGGCGACCTCAAGCCCATGAGCATCCTAGCCCAGGAAATCCAGGGCATATACGATGCCGGGTTTCGCAGGATCTTCTTTACCGACGGCATCTTCAACAGTGAACTTAACTACGCGAAGCAGGTAGTGCGCCTTCTGCACGAACTTAGTCTCCCCGACCTGAAATGGGCGGCCTATTTCACGCCGAAACCATTTGACGACGAGTTCGGTAAGATCCTCGCGGGAAGTGGAATTGAGGCAGTCGTCGTGTCACCGGACAGTCTCGATGACGCCGTCATGCGCAACCTTGGCAAGACTTTCGATACCAGGCACGTACTGCGTTTCCTCGAGAGAAGCCAGAAGTATCAGCTACCGGTGCGTGTGAATGTTGTCTTTGGCGGACCCGGGGAGACGCGGAAAACCATAAGCAACAGCGCAAAATTCATCAACGACAATCTGGCACACAACGAACTCGTCGCGCATATGGGGTACCGCATCCTCCCCAGCACAGAGCTTTCACGCCAGGCGAAAATGGACGCGCATGAGCTCCTGTATCCAACGTATTACCCGTTTGACCTGGAAATGTTCAACTGGGTAATTCAGGATCTGGACTCCCGCTTTATAACTCCGAAGTTCATGATCAATCAACTCGCCGGTCGAGCCGCAGCGCGCAAGATGGTGAAGCTCGGGGTGCAGGACGCGACTCACGCTGCGTCGGGTCGAACGTATCTTGCGTTGGCAAGCCGACTCGAGGGAAACGACTGTGGGTCAAAGAAGTGATAGCGAATTCGTCTCGAGGCGCCTCAACGAGTCCGAGATCGACGACGCCCTACGCCTTAGCCAGTTCAACGGAATCGATGCCAGCCTGATCAGATATGAGATTGAGGCCAACGGATCCTATTGCTGGATGGGTCTCTACTCAGGCCAAGGTGAGCTAGCCGCGGTGCATCGTGGTATGCGATGGAACCACCACCTGCTGCTCAAGGGATTGTTCGTAAACGAATCCTTCCGATCTACGAGCGCAGGATTGCGCGTTGCTTATGCCATCCGGGACTGGGCAAAGTATGAGGCCTACGACGGCGTCGTTGCCTGGATGGAACACAACAGGCCAGAAGCCCAGATAGCCGTTCGGCTTCGCATGCGCGCCGCAAGTGCATACCTACATCGATACATGGTCCCCCTGGCAGGTATCAATTGGCATCACGGCTCTAATACCGTCGAATCTCCAACCACTTCTGGCACACTTGCGATAGCGGTCGACAGGCCCCCCCTAATTCCTGACCCGCTCGCATCCGATCAGGAAGAATCGCGACAGAATCGTGTCGCTTGGACTCTAGACCGGTCACGACTTGTGCTGAGCGGGAACCCTTGTGGATCAGTTGCAGATTTGAACGTACTAGTCGACGCAGCAGGTGAGTTGGCGAAGCTTAATGGCGCAACCTCATTGGAAGTACCATTCGAGGCCACGGACCTCAACTCCGCACTCCTGCTGGTAAGGAAAGGCGCGAAAAGACTCAGCCGGTGTCCAGTCCGCGTAGGCATAGCCTCCTTCAGGGCTACGTCAGAGTCGGCACGATCGGGATCTACCAGCGGGTGATGGAGGTTTGAACCGCGACATGACACTTCCAACTGAGGCCCGCCGCCTGTGCCTGAACTCCTCAACCCATGAAGCAGCGGCCAGATTCGAGCAGCAGGGCATCGACGCGGATCGGCTCGAGAATCTCTTGCACACACCACCAACCGAACGGGAGAAGGCGCGCACAGAGCTAGTCGAGCTGCACGATGCATGGAATCGCAGTACGGACATGGTGGTACACGTCCCCGAGCAGCGCACTGCCCAACCCCACGGGCTACTAATCGCGCTACACGGTGTTGGTGGAACAGGCGAGAAGGTAGCACTCCACTTGCAACAACTAGCCGATACCTGTGGCGCCATTCTCCTAGCGCCAACAGCGAAGCGTCCGGTGCTCGACAGCAACAATCTCGATCTGGCCGGCATCCGTGGCCGTGAATTCAGCGAAGCTCGATGGACATACGATCCGGGTGACTTCCCCCTCCAGGCACTCGCATGGGGTCGGAAGAACCTCAACATCGATGTAGATCGCTGCGGCCTGGTCGGAACGTCGATGGGGGCAATCGCGGTCTGGAACATCACGTCCAGATACTGGGATCGCTGGAGTATGGCAGCGCCAATCAACGGCGCCCCCTCCATGTGGGAAATATTCGGTCCAGATCGCGTAGTCCGCAAGCTGCTGCGGAATCTGACGAATGTGCCACTCTGCGCCGTTCACGGTCAGCAGGATAGACAAATCCCTGCAGCGTTGGACAAAGAGGCGGTTGACTACCTGCGCAGCATCGGACATCCGGAGGTCTCTTTTGTCGGCGTCGCGCAAGGCGAACACAATCTCAGCACGATGGACCTTCAGCGAGGGCAGCCACAATTTGAGCGAATCGCCGAGTTGTATAGGCAGGCACGTCGGCCACAGTGGCCGTCAAAGCTCCGACACTTCGCATCATCTGGCGATAGTGGGAGGGCGCATTGGCTCGCACTGGAAGGAATAACCCAGGGTAAGATCGGATCCTTCAAAGCCTGCGTTTCGGATCGCGCCAAGATCGATCTAAGCGTGACCAACGCGGCTCGAACTCGAGTTTTCCTGAGTAGCCGTCTTGTGGATCCCGGTCAGGTGCTGATCACACTTAATGACGCGACCAGAGTCGTGAACTTCAAACCGACACTACTCGATACTGTCAAAACGTACGTTGACGCAGGTGCGGACCCCGCCCTCATGGCACAAATGGTCGTGGAACTCGATGTGCCCGAAATCCCAGAATGCGAAGACAAATGACTTTGACTCGCCAGGAGACGCGTAGCCTGCTACTCGCACGCGGGCCGGCTCAGGCCGAATTGTTTGAGGAGAGCAGAAAAGCTCGAGATCGACACTGGGGAAGAACAGCTATTCTCCGCGGCGTTATTGAGTTGACGAACGTATGCAGAGTCAACTGCGACTATTGCCCTATGCGTCGGGACAACATCAGTGGAAACGACACCTATTTCTTGACGGGCGATCAGATCGTTCGGATGGCGCAAGCCATCAAAGACACGGGGATCGATGTCGTGCTTCTACAGGGAGGCGAGACACCGTCAGTACTTCCCCTACTGGAAGAGGCCATCCCAAAGATCAGAGAACTCTTCGACGGCCGAGTAGAAATCCTTCTGAACACGGGAAACTTCAAATTTGCCCAATATGAGAAGCTTCGCAAGCTGGGCGCGACGAGCTACATCCTAAAACACGAAACCAGCGACCCAGTCCTACATCTTGCCATACGACACGAGACCCTAGAAAAGCGTCTCGCATGCATGCGAGACCTTCGGACGCTGGGATTCAAGATCGGCACAGGTCTGATCTCCAGTCTCCCGGGCCAGACATTGGACAGTGTCATCGACGACATTGAACTTGCCGGCGAGTTGGATGCGAGCATGTGCAGCGTCAGCCCATTCGTTCCAGCACCCAATACACCCATGGAACTGTCGCCGGTAGGGGACAATGATCTCGCGCTTAACATCATCGCCTGCCTCCGCCTCTCCTATCCCCACATTCTCATCCCGTCAGTGAGCGCCCTAGAGCGCGTTGGGACGGGCGGCCAATCGCGTGGACTGGAAGCCGGAGCTAATGTAATGACTGTGAATTTTTCAAGCTTGGTCGACCAACAACGGTACCTAATCTACGGAAAGGAACGGTTCGTAGTGACTCTCGACCACGTTCGTGACATCGCAGAGCGTTCCGGTCTTACGTTGCGCGGCTCGGCCTTTATTGACGACCCCGAGGATAATAGGATTCCCGCGTGAGTGAACTTGCCGGGGGCGTAAAGTCTCCAAATTTCCGGAAGTTTTGGGCAGCCTTGGGTGCTTCGCAGCTGGGACAGCGCTTCGGGTTCCTGGCCATCCCGGTTGTTGCGATTGAGACCTTGAATGCCGGGAGCGATGAGGTTGGGTATCTATCCGCTTCGCTCACAGTTTGCTATCTCCTCGTCGGGCTTCCGGCCGGCGCCTGGATTGACCGCTGGCGGAAGCGCTCGACAATGATGCGCTCTGCTTTGATCCGTGCGCTCGCGATTGCAACCGTACCTGCCATGTGGGCACTTGATCTACTGTCGTTGGAGTGGCTATACGTCGTCAGTATCATAATTGGAATAGCGTCTGTATTCTTTGATGTAGCGTGTCAATCTTACCTCCCAACGGTTGTTTCCGACGACGCGATTGAACCAGCCAACGCTCGGCTCGAGACAACGGGACAGATGGCTGCCGCAGGCGGCCCGGCGGTGGCAGGTCTACTTCTGCGCGTCTTGAGTGCCCCCTTGGTGCTGGTCTTGGATGCGTTGGCTTATGCGATGTGCGTTGGATTTCTTTGGGCGTCAAAGGACGGCGAAAAGGCACGGTCAACCGATGCCCGTGAGTCAAGTCGGCTGGCAACGGAAATCTATGCTGGGGTGGAATTTGTAGCGAAAAACTCCATCCTGCGACGCCTAACGGCTTCGATGGCTGTGTCGAACTTCTTCGCCACAATCATAATGACGCTGCTACCCCTACTAATCCTCAGGACCTTGGACCTGGGCGCCACTGCAATGGGCTGCGTGCTGGGTCTTGGGACACTGGGTGGGCTGCTGGGGTCCGTTCTCCTCCCCAGAGTACGCAACCGGTTCAGCGCCGGTACGGTCATGGCGGGCGGCTTGCTCATAGCCGCTTCGTTCACCGCCGTCACGCCACTCACCGGAGGGCTGGAGGGGGAGCATGCCATAGTGCTGACATTGCTTCTCACGCTTGGTCAATTTGGCACGATGTTCGGTGCCGTCATGTTCAACATCACCCAGGTGAGTATCCGACAGCGAGTGTGCCCGAAGGAGCTCTTGGCTCGTATGACGGCCTCGATTCGATTCGTTGTATGGGGGAGCATGCCTCTGGCAGCGATTACTGCAGGGTGGCTTGGAGGATCACTCGGTATTGTGGGCACCATGTGGTTGGGTGTCGTCGGCACATGTGTGACCGCGCTTCCACTTCTTGGAATGGATCGTTTGATCAAACAGAGTGTGGAGGAGACCGTGCTCGAGCCTGAGACTACCAAGTGAGCGCCCAACGCCGACGCCTCGCCGATGCCATCATGTCAGCTGGTGGCAGTCTGAATGAGGGTCGTCTCAAAGGAAGCACCTCCCGTGTTGCGCAGTACGTCGGCAAACTGGAAGCCGCCGGGGTCACGGATGGTGATCTAGTATTGCTCGCTGGCCTCAGATCAGACTCGATCTTGGCTGCTTCGGTAGCGTGCTGGAGTTTGGGATCCGCCGTGTGGGTGTCCCCCCGCGCGCTCAGCGGCCGGCAAGACGGGCGCCATACATTCATTGTCACCACAGAACTAGGTGTCGAAAGATCTCGATGTACGGGACGACGAGTTGATGACTCGGTAGCAGTTGTGCACGAGACGTCCGGTTCTACCGGAGATTCAAAGCTCGCCCAGCGCAGTGTGCACAGCGTGTTTGACGAGTACGAGGGCTACGCGCATGGATTGTCCCTAGCCGCCCACGACCATGTGCGGGTTCCAGTGCCCGTTGCCCACTCATTCGGCTGGGGTGTGGCACTGAGTGCGCTTCTGTCCGGGTGTCACTTGGACGTGCGCCCCTTCATCACTCCCGCGAGCGTGGCAGTGGACCTGGACAGTGGGCGTACCAATAAAGCTGCGATGACGCCTTCACTATTGCGCCTTCTTGTAGAGACCAAGCGAAGGGGACCGGAGCATCCCGATCTAGTTCTGATTGGAGCGGGTCGGGTGAGCCATGATCTGGATAGCCAATGTTACCGCCGGTTCGGTGTCTCGGCCATTCGAGGCTATGGATCAAGCGAAACGGGGGGTGTATTCATCGGGGCCAGCGAAATGGGCCTCCCAATTTCATCCGTCGATATCGTGTCTCCTGAAATTGGCAGTCGCGGAGAACTTGTTATATCCACCAAGAACCCGGTCCTGGGATACCTAGAGTGCGCTCCGAATGAGTCACGGACATGGCGGATGAATGACATCGTAGATCGCCCCTCCGCTACAGAAGTGAGGTTTGTGCGACGCAAATCCGGACCGTTGCGGGTCAATGGGCGTTTTGTGGAACTGGACGATTTCCAGCGCACCCTAGCGGCGCTTCCTGGCGTGACCGACGTGGCCTTCCTAACTGTTCCCCGTGTTGGCCGACCGGATGTCGAGGAGGTCGTCGCTGTTGTCTCGGGAGCGGGAGTGCGCAGAGAGAGCGTTGCTGACGTTGTTCGTTCATCCGCGCACAGAGGTCTCGTGCTTCGCCTGCGGGTGTATGAGAGCCTACCGCGCACTCAACTCGGCAAGGTGGATCTGCACACGTTGGCTAAATGGGTAGCACGGGATGTGTCAAGGGAGATTTAGTAGATGAAAGTCTCTGCGTGGACGATAGGCGTGGTAGTTGGCGAGGTGCTCAGTCTTACAAGGAATGCTGGAGATGACGAATCCTCCAAAGCCCTAGTTCAGGGCCTAATCGAGGACGGAGACGACTTCTTGCGGGCCTCCCTGTCCAACTATGGCATCGATTCTTTGGCGTGGATGGCTCTGTTGACCGTCTTGGAAAATAAGTTTGACATTATATTCTCTGATGAAAGCGCTTCCAGTCCCGAGATCTATACCGTGTTGGGACTGGCCTCCGCGGTGTGTGAACGCTTGGAGACCTAGGAAGGCAGCTTGCCTTCTTTGAATTGATAGTGGCGCAGGTGCCTGAAGGGAGTCAAGGAGAATGCAGCCGACAACCGCGGGGAAGCGATTTCGCGTTTTCGATGATTTTTTGAACGCGGATAGTCTAGATGAAGTGCGTCGACTGATGAGGAGTCGCACCTTCGAAGAGAGGCAGAGCGTAGTCAATCCGGAGCTTGATGGACTTGCCTCCAGATGCCGGGGCGCGATGCTGCGACACAGTGCAACAGCGCAAACCCTTGGGGATGACAGCGACAACGCGCTTCCTCGTGCGTACAAGTCCATTCTCGATGAACTTCATCAGCACGACGATATGTTCGGCGTCCCGGGGCGGGACTGGTCCATAGTTGGATTCAGCTTTTGGAAGTATCCGGCTGGAAGTCGCCTCGGCTGGCACAATGACGTTGCACCTGGCCGCCGCGGCGAGTTCATACTCTTTCTTCATGAGCAGTGGAAGGCATCGTGGGCAGGCGAGCTTCTGTTGTTGGATGCTGACCCGGAGACAATCAATTGTGATGTGTCGAAGATGTCGCCTCTGGAGGCCGTCGAGGAGAGAGTTGGGGTGGCGTCGACTTGCCTGACCGCAATAGTACCCAAGCCGAACAGACTCGTGTTTGTGGAGGAGGGGACAATTCACAGCATCCAGCGTGTAGATCAGTCCGCGGGATCGGCTGTGCGCGAGACCATGACCGGATTCGTTGCGGCAAGTCGTCGACGTGAGTCCGCGAAAGACGACGGGAAGCTCGAACGACTCGTGTCGATGTTCTACGCCAGGTAGCGACCAATTCGTCACTCGTAGCGCATCGTTTCAACTTAAGCGAGAGGCAAGAGCAGTGGAAGATCTGTGGATTACTCAGGGGCCGCTTGAGTTCGATAAGTGGCTCGAACTCGGGAAAGTCGAGCGCAAGGATGTCGAACGGATCCGTGAGGGCCTTGAAATCACTGCTCAGGGCCGTATCGGCGAGGTGGCGGGAGCTACGGAACCGGAGGTCTATTTCCCTGGATTTACCTCACGACCCTGGTGGAGCCGTGATGATATCTCTTGGCTTGACGAATTGGAGTCTGCAGCACCGAATATCCTTGGTGAGCTGCAGTCGTTCGATCTGGGAACCCGGCCGTCCGTATCGCATCCCACAGGTCTGGCCGACCGTGGTCATTGGCGAGCGTTGTATCTCTCATGCATCGGCAAGCCATACACTAGAAATCTCTCCTCCTTCCCTAAGACGCTGGAGACTCTCTCGAAGATTCCCGGTGCAACCGATTGTGGGATGACCTATTTTTCGATGATTGACGGCGGTACGCACATTGCACCGCATTCTGGCTTCACGAACGCCCATCTCAGGTGCCATTTGTCGTTGGTTGCCACCGGTGGGTCACGGATTCGTGTGGCGGAGCATGTCCGTGGCTGGGAAGAGGGGAAAGCATTCGTATTCGATGATTCATACGATCATGAGGTCTGGAATGACGGATCTGAGCGCAGGATTGTGCTGCTATTTGACTTCTGGCACCCGGAGCTCACCGTTCCTGAGATCGAGGCGCTCACACACATGATGAGTGTCTGGCGGCGAATGTATTCTCGGCATTTTTGGGCAGGCCAGTTGGGTGGTTCCGTAGCGTCAGCTATGGGTTCTTGAGGCCTCTCGTATGCTCTCCCTGAGATTCCGCAGGCGCGTGTCCGGGACGAATTCTCGATAGGATAGGCGATTATTGTGAGTCTCGAAATTTGGTCGGATACCGAAAGATTCCTCACGGGACTGGTATGCCCGCCGGATCCGGATGTAGCAAATGTTGAGCATGTTAGTCGACTGGAGTGCCTACCGCCAGCAAATGTGTCTGCGCTCCAAGGGCGACAGCTCGAATTGTTGGCGAAGGTAGCAGGTGCACGCCGGATTCTTGAGGTGGGCACGATGGCGGGGTATAGCACCTTGTGGTTGGCGAGGGCTCTGCCCGCCGAGGGCCTCCTCGTCACCGTCGAAAACAATCCTGTCTACGCTACAATCGCCTTGGGAAATATCGAGGCGGCTGGCCTAGCTTCTCGCGTCGAAGTTCTTGTGGGTAATGCCAGCGACCAGTTGGAGTCGCTTATTGAGCAGGCTGTGGACCCCTTCGATTTCTTCTTCGTAGACGCTGATGAGCATAATAATCTGCTCTACTTTGAGCGGTGCCTACGGCTCGGGCGCCCCGGTAGCGTCATCGTTTTTGATAATGTAGTTCGAGCCGGAGATGTGCGGGACTCCGCGACGGAAAGTCCACCCATTCGCGCGACACGGCAACTGCTCGAGCTGGTAGGTGGCCTTGAGACTGTTGAGGGTGTCGTTTTTCAGACCGTCGGTTCCAAAGGTCATGACGGCATGCTCGTGGTGCGGATCATTTGAACAGTGGCCTGGATCATCGTCTCCTTCCATACTTGAATTGAGGTACATTTTGGTTCCCGATTCTGTTCCCACGCGTCATCTAGATGCTGTTCATGTGGAGCGACCCCGGCTGACGCCTCGCCGATTCGGTGCAGCGTCGGAAGATTTCAATCATATTGATGTTCGCCCGTATTCGACAGTTATTGGCGCCGAGATCGGGGGGGTGGATCTTTCGACTCCTCTGGAGCCGGCGACCCTTGCGGAGATCAGGAGGGCCTTCCTTGATTGGAAAGTGCTCTTCTTCCGGGGCCAGCATCTAACAGTCGTTCAACACGCAGATCTGGCACGCCACTGGGGTGAACTGTATGTGAATCCCCACCTTCCGGATGCGGGAATCGAGCAGGTTGCGCGGATCGTTCATGATGAGAGCGATCCTGGGAACGAAAACATGTGGCACAGCGATGCTACGCATTGGGATAAGCCACCGCTGGGCTCGCTTCTGAGAGCAGTGAAGGTGCCCGAGTTCGGCGGTGATACGCTATGGGCGGATCTGGGTGCAGCTTACGATGGCTTGCCGCAGGCCCTTAAGGAACGTCTGGTCGGGCTGACCGCTATTCATACCCAACCAGCGCCCGATGCTCTGAGTGCAGCCTTGCTCCGGCGCAAGGGAACAAGGGTGCGGCACAGTGTTGCGGAGCATCCATTGGTGCGCGAACACCCGGAAACGGGTCGGCCAATCCTTTTCGTGAATCCAGTGTTCACATCACACGTTGTCGGCCTGCCCTCTCAGGACAGTTCCGCACTTCTGGACCTGCTGTTCCGACAGGTTTCATTCCCAGAATATCAGGTACGTTTCCGGTGGGAAGTCGGTTCAATTGCCTTTTGGGACAATCGCTCTACGGTCCATTACGGTGTGAATGACTATTTTCCTTCGTGTCGAATTATGGAGCGTGCGACGATATTGGGCGACCGGCCTTTTCCGCCGGCGGCGGTAGGGTCCTGATGTCCGACGGCGATGGTAGGGATATTGTCCCTTGGGTTGCGGTGGCATCTGCGTTCACCTGGGGTGACTGTTGTGGACGGCTTGTGGGCTGCGGGGATGCGGTGCGTCCGTTACGGCAGCTGTAGGTAGCCTTTGCCGATGCTCATCGTGCCTGTTCAGGGGCTTGCTGAGGGGTCGGCGGAGGGCATGAGGACGGCTGCCCTGATCATGATCTGTTGTGACGCAGAATCAGAACGAGACGGCCGCTTCGACCACGGTAGACGACAGCGGTCATGACACCGAGCTCGGGGGCCTGTTGGCCTCTATGTCCAGCTTCTTCGCTCGCTCCGAGACTCGGGAGACGTTCGCGCGGATGACTCGGGGCATGCTGATGGAACTCGAGGACGTCAACTGCTGGAGCCTGGTCGAGGCGATCGGTGAGCGGGGCCCGCACCGCCTGCACCACCTGCTCTCCCGTGCGGTGTGGGACCAGGAGGCGGTGCTTGAGCGGACTGCGGCGTGGGCTGTGGGTCTGCTCGACGACGGTGACGGGGTCTTGATCGCGGACGAGACGGGGGATGCGAAGTCCTCGACCGACGCGGCAGCCCCCTGGGATCGCCGACCACCCGTTCTGGAGAGGGCCGGCCGGAACCCCGGCTGCCCGGATGGAACTGAAGGAGCTGGCCCAGCACAGCGTCCGCAGCGCGACTCCGGCCGTCCGGCGGGCGGGGTGATCGACGACCAGCGCGAGCGATGGCCGGTCAGGGAAACCGACTGCAGGGTGGAGAGCATGCGTTGTGCGCCGATCGTCGTCCATCGCCCCTCGGCGGCAGACGGCCGACGAGTCACGGTTCACCGCCGAGGCCGTGACGAAATCCTGGGCACCGCCTACTCCGATCACGACCTGGTTGTTTTCCTCGAAGCGCTTGGTGTCCCTGACCCCGACGGAGTCCTGAACGATCCGAAGTGGCTGGAGTGGCGCGGCGGCCCAGACCGCCTGTGGCCCACTCGACCCGATGGGCGCTGATCCGGTTCCGTACGAGGTCACCGTCCGCGTGCCGCACCCACCCCCACCCGCACCGGCTGGGTCGCGTCATCGGGCGAGGTGGTCGCCGAGAGCGCGTGCAGCAGTTGTGAGACCCTGACAAGCGCGTCGGACGGAGGGGCCATGTCGGTTCGGTTTGTCCCACGCGCGCAACTGAATGGTCACTGGAAGCCGCCCGGAGGGGCGCTCCGGTGGACAGCTGGTGGACAGACGCCTTTGGACAAGCCAGTACGAGGCCGCACGGGGAAGACTGGCGCACATGGTCTGATCTGGGGAAACGTCATCAGGAAGCATGGTGCGGCACCACCCGGCACGATCGCTCTCGGTCTCGTAATGCGTAGGTCTCGGGTTCGAATCCCGAAGGCGGCCCTGCGAAACCCCAGGACATCTCGCCATGACCTGGGGTTTTGTGCTGCCCGGGGGCATGGAGCGTCACACGGCCGGGGTCAGCGTTCGCCGGTGGTGGGGCGGGTGCGGCGGCGGTGTAGGAGGTGGGTGGCGGTGATGGTGAGGGCGGCGAAGAGGAGGAGGGCGGCTGCCTGGGCGGCCAGGAGGGCCAAGCGGGAGGTGAGGGGGAGGGTGCCGGCGTAGGCGAGGGGGACGGAGGTCAGGACGAAGGAGATCACCGTGCCGAAGAGGGTGAGCACGGTGACCGTGCTCATCGTCGACGTCTCGAGTTTGCGGGTCAGTTCACGGTTCGCGGCCTCCTGGGCCTCCCAGCGGCGGGCGGTGTGCGCTTCGGCCGCCGCGCGGGTGAGGGCGCTGCGGATCTCGTTGCGCAGGACGAGGTACTGCTCCTGCAGGAGCTTGTGGCTGCCCCGCGTGCCCGTCGCCGGCAGGAGCGCCAGCGCCTGGTCGACGCTGTCCAGCGCCGCCTCGTGCGCGCCGCACATGGAGCGGCCCGTGGCCAGGCGGAAGTGGAAGATGTGGTCCCGCGGCCACAGCTCCACCGCCTCCTCGGCCCGCTCGCGCAGGAGCGTGCCGTCGCCGGGGAAGGGCTTCGCGGCCGCCAGGGCGTTCAGGCACAGGTCGACCACCTGGCGGCTGCGCCGCGGGTGGCTCCACGCCCGCTCCAGCAGCTCCGCCGCGTGCGCCGTCGCGATCCGCCTGCTGCCGTACGCGGCGAAGCAGCGCAGCGCCAGGAACACCGGATCCTCGCGGTGGCGGCCGGCGGCCTGCGCCAGCAGGGAGGCGGACAGGAAGTCCTCCAGTTCGTCGAAGCAGAAGTTCGCGCGCAGTTTGCCCGCGTGGTAGACCGCCGCGAAGAAGGACAGGTCGGCCGAGCCGGCGAAGTCGGTTGCGGCCTCGTCCAGTTCACGCCGCGACTCGACGCTGTCCTTCGTGACGAACGCGTAGCCCAGCGCCCACCGCTGCTCCACCTCCGCCCGGTGTCCGGCGGCCAGATGCGTCCGCAGCCAGGCCGCGCAGGCGAGGGCGGTGCGGATCGTGGGCAGTTCCAGGAAGCGCAGCCGCCAGTAGCGGTCCGCGCAGATCAGGTACGGATCGGTGGCGAAGTCGGCGCCGGCGAGCGTGAACAGGGGCTCCGCGCCTGCCTGGTGGAGCGCCGCGGCCACCTCCTCGCAGACGCGGTCCAGTTCGCGGGAGTCGGTCGTCGTGAGTTCACCGAGGCGGGTCAGGGCAGCGGCGGGATCCATCCACTCTGCGTATCATGAACATGACCGTACGTGTGGTCGATTCACGTATCCTGCCGGGATGCGGGTCGACGTGGTGACGGCGGTGCACGCCCAGTACGCGCGTTACCTGCCCGCGGCCTGGGCCTCCCTGCGCGCCCAGTCGCACCCCGAGTGGAGCTGGCTCGTCCAGATCGACGGTCCGGACGCGGCGGCCGTACGGGAGGTGCTGGCGGCCTGCGGGGCCGCGGCCGACCGCAGGGTCAGCGTCCGTGCGCACGGCACGCCCGAAGGGCCCGGCACCGCGCGCAACATCGCGCTCGGGCGCTCCGGCGCCCCCCTCGTGCAGAACCTCGACGCCGACGACGAACTGGAGCCCCCCGCCCTCGCCGTCCTCGTCCGCGCCCTGGCCGCCGACGCCCGCCTGGGCTTCGCGGTCGGACGGGCCCGCGATCTGACCGAGAACGGCGAGCTGCGCGAGTTCACCCTCCCGCTCCCCGCCGGGACGCTGCGGCGCGGCGCCCTCCTCGCCGCCTGGGACCGAGATCCGGACGGCCGCCTTCCGGTGCACCCGGCCGGCGTGATGTGGCGTCGGGCGCTGCTGGTGGAGCTGGGCGGCTGGTCCGCGCTCGGCTACATGGAGGACACCGGCACCCTCATCCCCGCCAGCGCCTGGGCCGACGGCGTCCTCGTCGGCTCCCCCACGCTGAGGTACCGCAAACACGCCGGTCAGCGCTCCAGCACCCCGGATTTCGACGGGGGGGGGGTGCAGAAAGCGCTGATCCGGGAGCGCGCCGCCCTCCTCGCGGCCCGGCCGCGCTGGTGAGCGCCCGCCCCCACCCTTACACCCCGGCCGCCGCCTTCACCCGCCCCTGCGCGATCGCCGCCACCAGCGCCGCGTGGTCCCGGTACGTCTGGTCCGCGTACCGCAGTGCGAACTCCGTCAGCGCCCGGTCGAAGCCCGTCCCCGAGCCCAGGTACGCGGCGATGGCGATCCTGTCCCCCGTACGGGCGTGGGCGCGGGCCAGGGTCCGGCCGCACAGCGCCCCGTAGCGCCGCAGCTGCCCCGCGTCCATCGACGCCACGTCCGCCGAGCCCTTCATGTCGCGCAGTTGGCGCCAGTAGTAGAACCGGCCGCGCGGTCCCGTCACCCAGCCGAGGAAGACGTCCGAGGCGGACTGCGTCATCCGCTGGCCGCAGACCACGCGCCGGCCGCCGTTGTCGTACTCCGAGGGGCTCAGGTACGGCTCCAGCACCGAGCGGCCCGCCTCCTTGATCTGCAGCAGCAGCGGATCGCCCGGATCGCGTCCCTCCAGCAGCGCGATGTAGCAGCGGGTGCCGACACTGCCCACGCCGACGACCTTGCGGGCCACGTCGATCACGCGGAAGCGGTCCAGCAGCACGCGGCGGTCCTCGGGGAGGCTCGCCCGGTAGTCGGTGAAGACCTTGCGGATCGCGGCCTGGTCGAAATCGCCGAGCGGCTCCACCAGCGGCGGGTTGTGGATGATCCAGTGCCGGCCGTCCACCACTTCGGTGAGCTTGTGCAGCGCCTGCAGGCTGGTGCGGTGGCGGGCGTGGTCCAGCGCGTGCTCCACGGGGCGCCGGTCGCGGTGCTTGACCTGCTCAGCGGCATCGTCGGTGTCGACGCGGTCGTACCAGACGGCGAGCTCGCCGAGCTTCGCCAGCCGCCGCATGCCGGTGCGGTACGCGGCCATGCCGGCGGTGACGGAGCGGCGGACGCGCGCCTCGCTGTGGCCGCTGTCGCGGCCGGCCACCGCGATGCTCGCGGCCAGGCGCTTGACGTCCCACTCGAAGGGGCCGGGCAGCGTCTCGTCGAAGTCGTTGACGTCGAAGAGCAGCCTCCGCTCGGGGGAGGCGTAGAGGCCGAAGTTGAGCAGGTGCGCGTCGCCGCAGAGCTGGACGGTGAGGCCGGTGCGCGGCAGGGGCGCGAGGTCGCGGGCCATCACGGCGGCGGCGCCGCGCAGGAAGGCGAAGGGGGAGGCGGCCATCCGGCCGTAGCGGATCGGCAGCAGCTTGGCCAGGCGGTCCGCACCCTGGCTGATCAGGATGTCCACCGGGTCGGGCCGGTCGGCGGCGGGCTGCCAGACGCCCTGCTCGGAGCGCGGGACGAGCTTGCGGGCGGCCTTGCCGTGGGCTGCGCGCTCCGGGGGAGCGGTCGGGTTCATCATCCGGGACACTCCACTGGGGATGGGGGATCGATCCGGGCAAGCTGCCTGTGCGGTGGGCCTGTTGGGGTGCCGGGGTGCTGCTCCCATTGGACGCGGGGGCGGCGCGGATCTCGATTCGGGAGGGCCGTTCGGGTGATGCGGCGGCGTTGTCGGACCCGGGTGGGAGGCTGGTCCGCGTCACCGAGTCTCCCGGGAAGGACGCACCACCATGGCCCTCATTCACCGGACCACCCTCACCCCCACCAAGCTGGAGCTGCTCGCCGAGTGGCTGCCGCGGCAGCCCTGGTTCGAGGGGACGCTTGAGGCGGCGGGTGCGCGGCTGCGCCGGATCGGCGGATTCCGGCTGGACGACCCGACCGGCGAGGTCGGCATCGAGATCATGGTCGTGGGCAGCGCGGTGGAGGGCGGCGGCGAGGCGGCCCATCTGGTGCCGATGACCTACCGGGGCGCGGAGCTGGCGGGCGCGGCGGAGGGGCTGATAGGCACCTGCGAGCACGGGGTGCTCGGCAAGCGCTGGATCTACGACGGGCTGTACGACCAGGTGTTCGTCGCCCAGCTCTTCGCCCTCATGCGCGGTGAGGTCCAGGCGCAGGAGCAGAGCGTCAGCGACACCGTCGACCCGACGGTGGACGGCAGCCTGCCGCCGGGCGAGCCCGTCGAGCTGGAGGAGGTCTTCACCTACGGGTCCGGCACGGAGGTCCGGCTGCATCCGGCGCCGCGGATGCTGCAGGTCAACCGCCGACTGGCGGAGGGCCCGGCGCCGCACGGGGTGCGGGGGTACGTGACGGGGCAGTGGGCGGCCGGGGGAGAGGGCGGGGAGGAAAAGGTGCGCGGGGTGTTCTTCACGGTGCGGTAGGCGGCGGAGGCCGGGGCAGGAGAGGGGCCGGCTGTCCGTCCTGCCCGCGTCCCGCCGTCCCGATAGCGTGGCGGCATGGAGATCGACGACGTCACCACCGTCCTGCGGGAGGCCGCCGAGGCGGTCATCGTCCCCCGCTTCCGTGCGCTGGCCGAGGGGGACGTGTCGGAGAAGGCGCCGGGTGAGATCGTCACCGTCGCCGACCGGGAGGCCGAGGAGATCATCAGCCGCAGGCTGCGCGGCCTCCTCGACGCCCCCGTCGTCGGCGAGGAGGCGGTCTTTGCCGACCCCGCGCTGGTGCACGCCCTGCGCACGGCGCCGACCGTCTGGCTCGTCGATCCGCTGGACGGCACCGGCAACTTCGTCGCCGGGCGCCCGGAGCACGCGGTGATGGCCGCGCTCGTACGGGACGGGGAGACGGTCGGGGCGTGGATCGTGCAGCCGGTCACCGGGCGGGCGTACGTGGCCGAGCGCGGCTCCGGGGCCTGGCGCGACGGGGAGCGGCTGCGCCGCGCGCCCGCGCCGCCCGGGACGGCGAAGCTGCGCGGTGACGCCCTGACGCGCTTCCTGCCGCCCGCCGCGCGCGAGCGGGTGGCAGCGGCGGCGGGAGGCTTCGCGGAGCTGGGGGCGGGCAGCCGGTGCGCCGGGTTCGACTACCCCCGACTGGCCGAGGGGGAGCGGGACTTCGTGCTCTTCCACCGCACGCTGCCCTGGGACCACGCCCCCGGCACCCTGCTGCTCACCGAGGCCGGCGGCACGGCGCTGCGGCCGGACGGCAGCCCGTACGACCCGGCCGACGAGAAGAAGGGCCTGCTCGCCGCCGCCGACGAGCGCTGCTGGCGGGAGGTGCGCGGGGAGCTGGTCGGATAGGGCTCCCTCGCCGACCACTCGCCGCCCGTCACCACCTGCGTCAACTCCTGCGCCCGGGTGATGTGGCCCGCGGGGCTGCGGGATTGCGCGGCGGGATTGTCAGTGGCGGCCGGGACAATCGCGGCATGGACGAGGAGTTGCTTGAGGTGTACGGCGCCGTGGCGGGGATGCTGCCCGCCGACGGTTCCTATGAAGTGGTGCAGCTGGACCGGGCGTTCTGGGCGGGCCGCATCGCCCAGCGCGCCTTCGACCTGCACGAGGTCGAGGCGATCGCCCGCGTGAGCGGGATGGCGCCGAGCCCGTAGTACGGTCCGCGGGGCCGCCTCCGGGCCGTTCCGCCGCCCGGCCTTCATGCGGCGGACGCCAACGCGAGACGGAATTGTCAGTGGCGGGTGGGAGGCTTGCCCCATGGGATACGAGACGCTGCGAACGCAGGAGACGGTGGGGCTGCGGGACGTCGTGGAGGCGGACCTGGAGGTCTTCCTGAGGCACGAGCACGACCCGGAGAACGTCCGGCGCTCGAAGTTCCAGCCGCGCGAGCGGGAGCAGCTCATAGCCCACTGGCGCACGCGGATCCTGGGCGACAGCACGGTGCTGGTGCGCACCGCCGTGGTCGACGGAGTGGTCGCCGGCAGCGTGGTGGCCTGGTGGGAGGGCGACCGGCGCTTCCTCGGCTATGTCTTCGGGCGCGAGTTCTGGGGGCGCGGGATAGGGACGAAGGCGCTGCGGCAGTTCCTGCTGCTGGAGCCGGCCCGCCCGCTGTACGCCGATCCGTACGCGGGGAACACGGGGTCGTGCCGGCTGCTGGAGAAGGTCGGCTTCAAGCGCGGGGAGTCGGTGCTGCACGGGGACAACGCACACGTGATGTACGTGCTGGAGTCCTGAGCACCCCCAAGTCCCCTCCCCCGCCTCAGTTCTCGGGCGCCCGCCCCTCCGGCGCCTGCCCCCGGACCACCAGCGCCGCGAGCAGCTTCTCCGTGGCCGCCGCCACCTCCGCCACGGCCGCCTCGAAGGCGTCCGCGTTGTGCGCGGCGGGCTCGCGGAAGCCCGAGATCTTCCGCACGTACTGCAGGGCCGCCGCCCGCATGTCCGCCTCGGTCACGGATTCCTCGTACGGGGGGCGCAGGGTCTTGATGCTCCGGCACATGCCCCGACGGTACGCGCCGGGGCGCGGGCCGCGCATCCGTCGCCGGCGATCTCGTGGGAGAGCTGCCGGGAGCGGGCGAAACGGAAGGGGGCGCCCACCGCGTCATCGGGGTGGAAGCACAACGGAGGGGAGAATCCATGGGTTCGGCACAGGAGCGGGAGTTCCTGGACTTCGCCGCCGCGAGGGCCGGGCATCTCTACCGGTCGGCGTGCCTGCTCACCGGCGGGGACACCCACCGGGCGGAGGATCTTGTCCAGGAGACCCTGGGCCGGATGTTCGTCACCTGGCGGCGTATCCACCAGGTGGGCAACCCCGCCGGGTACGCGCAGACGGTACTGGTGCGCACGTTCCTCAGCCAGCAGCGGCGGCGCAGCAGCACGGAGCGGCCCACCGGCGAGTTCCCCGACCTCCCGCAGTCCCGGCAGGGCGATCCGCTGCTGCGGCTGACGCTGCTGGAGGCCCTCGCCGGCCTGCGGCCCAAGGACCGCGCGGTGCTGGTCCTGCGCTACTGGGAGGACCGCAGCGTCGCGGAGACCGCCACGGCCATGGAGGTCAGCGAGAACGCGGTGCGCACCCGGTGCGTGCGGGCGCTGGACAAGCTGCGCTCGGTGCTGGGCGGCAGCCTCGCCGAGTACGCGAGCTGAGTGTCGCCACGCGGCCGGCATCCCCAGACCCACCCCCACCCCCACCCCCAGACCCATTCCGGGCCACGTCGGAGCCGTCAGGCGCTCCCGGCGCCGAGGCCCGTACCAAGCAGAAGTGGAAGCGGTGATCAGCCATGTCCGATACGGAACTGGAGCAGCGGTTCGCGGCCGGAATCCGCCGGGCCGGCGACGAGGCCGTCCCGGCCCCCGACCTCGCGACCCGCGGCCTGCGGCGCGGCAAGCAGCTGCGGCGCAGGCGGCGCGCGGGGATCGCGGTCGCGGCGGCGCTGGTCGTCGGCGGAGTCGGCGTCACCGCCGGGACGCTCGGCGACGGGCTGCTGGGCGGCGACGGGGGCACGTCCTCGCCCGCGGCGGCCAGCAAGTCGCCGGCGGGCGGCGGCACCCTCAGCGCGGAGGCGGTCGCCGACCTGGTGGCGGGGGAGCTGCGCCGGGTGGAGCGGCTGGGCGCCGACCACGAGGTGAGCGTGCTGTACTCGCGGGGCACGGCAGCCCCCGAGGGCAAGAGCGAGGACAAGGCTCTGGCGGGCAACCCGTTCGCCACGCTCGTCTTCGACGACGGCGGCGGCAAGGCGGGGGTGTCGGTGTCCTTCGAGCGGCAGGACCCGGCGTACCTCCGCCAGAGCGGCCATCTCTCCTGCCCCGACAAGGAGACGACCAAGTACGACTCCTGCAAGGTCACCAAGCTCGCGGGCGGCGCCACGCTCGTGCTCTACCAGGGCTACACCTACCCCGACAACCGCCCCGGCCCCCGGGACTGGAGCGCCACCTACGCCACCAAGGACGGCGCCATGGTGAGGGCGTCGGCGCTGAACTCCACGGAGGAGAAGGGCGCTCCCACCACGCGCAAGCAGCCGCCGCTGACGCTGGACCAGCTCAAGGAGCTGGCCCTGTCCAAGGCGTGGCAGCCGATCCTGGCCGGTATGGCGCGACCCGCCGCCCAGGCCCCGCAGGAGCACCGGGGCGTGCGGTCCGAGGAGATCGCCAAGACGCTGATCCCCCTCCTCCCCAGGGGCCTGGTCGCGGTACGTCCGCGCCAGGACGACACAAAGGGATACGCGACCGTCGTCGCGGACGACGGCAGGGGCGAGGTGCTCTTCGGGATCAACGTGGACCAGTGGGAGCGGCCCGATTCCGCCAAGGAGAAGAACTCCGGCGCCCCGGAGGCCGATCCGTACGCGCAGGCGGACGTCCTGGCGGACGGCACCAAGGTGCTGGTCGAGCAGGGTCCGGGGGAGAAGGGCGGCAAGGGCGTCCAGCGCTGGCTCGTGGACGTGCTGCGCTCCGACGGGCGGCGGGTCGTGATCAACCTGCACAACACCCCCGCGCAGTGGAAGGACGCCACCCGCGCCGATATGCCGCTGACGATGGAGCAGTTGCGGAAGATCGCGCTGGACCCGTCCTGGCAGGAGCTGAAGCTGACGTAGCCCAGGTCCTCACCAGCCCGTGATCCACAGGCTGTTGACCGCCACCGCCCATGCCGCCTGCCCGGCCAGCCACCAGCGCCGGCCGGCAGGCGGCAGCAGGGCGGCGGCGGGCAGCAGCCACAGCGTGAAGGGCAGCCAGATGCGCTCGGTCTCGGCCTTGCTCATCCCCGAGAGGTCCGCCGCGAGGATCATCAGCGCGGCGGACACCGCCAGTACGGCCGGAGCGGTCCAGCGCCCCGCCCCCAGACTCCCCACCGCCCGCCGCAGCCCCGCGACCGACGCCACACCCGCGCTCGCCACCACACAGGCCAGGTTGGCCCAGACGAAGTAGCCGTACGGACGGATCCCCGCGGCGCCCGCGTAGTACCGCGCGTGCAGCTCCCGGTAGCCCTCCCACCACCAGAAGCCCGCCGCCGTGAAGGCAGCCGCCACCAGCAGCGCCCCCAGCGCCAGCCACGGCAGGGGACGCAGGCTCCGCGCCAGCCAGAGCACCGCCGCCACCGGAACGGCCAGCAGCGTCAGCCCGTACGACAGGTACAGGCACCACCCCAGCAGCAGCCCCGCCCCCACCCCCGCGAGCCACGGCCACCGGCAGCCGCGCACCGCCGCGAGCGCCAGCAGCGCCAGCCCCCAGGCGGCGACCGCCGCGAAGTAGCCGTCCGCCGAGACCCCCGCCCACACCGCCCACGGCGCCAGGACGAGGAAGGGAGCGGCGGTACGGGCGAGTTGCTCGTCCCCCAGCGCCCGCAGCGCCACCAGGACGGCAGCCGCGGCCGAGCCCGCCGCCGCGATGACGAACACCGCCCCCCACGCACCCCCGCCCAGCCCGATCCGGTCCAGTCCGACGAAGGTGAGCACGGCGCCCGGCGGATGGCCGGCGATGTGGGCGGGCCAGTTGTCGGGAGCGGTGTCGGCGGAGATGAAGTCGGTGTAGGTGCGCAGCGCCGCGCCGGTATCGGTGAAGCGGGCGAGGCCCTGGGAGAGGTACTCGTTCTTGTCGGTGAGCTGCCCGGCCACCCCCTCCTCCCACCCGTCGACCAGCGCCAGCGCCCACAGCCAGCCCATCGAGACGAGCCAGCTCATCGCGAGCAGCGGACGCCAGCGCAGCCGCACGGCGAGACCGGGCCCGTAGCACAGCACGGCGATCGCCAACAGGACGGCGGGAGCGGTGCCGGGACCCACGTGCGGCATCCAACGGGCGTACAGAGGAGGCCACTTCAGCAGCAGCGGAGTGAAGTCCCCCGGATCCAGCAGCGCATGCCCGACGACAGCCGCCAGCACGCACAGCCCCACCGCCGCACCAGCGGTAAGGGCATCGGCACGCACACCGGAGCCCCCGGACGAGACAGACCCACGCATGATCGGTTTCGTGATCGGCACCCGCTCACGGTAGGCCGCCGACCCCCACCGGACCCCGCCCACCGGACGGACGTCAGGCTTTCGTCAGGTGTCACAGCGCCCGTCCGGAGGCCGGACACCCCTACGGTCGCCCCATGGACGTGAAACCGCGCCTGAACCCCACGCGCCCGGACTTCTGGCGCAGCCCCGTACGAAGCCGCTGGTTCACCTCGGTGCTGGGGCTGGCGCTGCTGGTCGGGCTGCCGCTGCTGTTCGTCACCGGCCTGCTCTCCTACGCCGCCTACAACCCGGGCCTGGGCGTCCCCAACGACCGCACGCCGGACAAGGGCATCCTCGGCTTCTGGCTCTTCCCCTGGCCGACGCGCCCGTACTGGCTGTACTGGCTCACCCAGAGCATCCACGTCATCGGCGGCCTCACGCTGATCCCGGTGGTGCTGGCGAAGCTCTGGTCGGTGATCTCCCGCCTCTTCGCCCTACCCCCCGCCCGCTCCGTCCTGCACGCCCTGGAGCGCGGCTCGCTGCTCCTCCTGGTCGGCAGCACCCTCTTCGAGTTCGTGACGGGCGTGCTCGACACCCAGCTCTGGTACGTCTTCCCGGGCTCCTTCTACCGCCTGCACTTCTACGGCGCCTGGGTGTTCCTCGCGGCGCTCGTCGTCCATGTCGCCACCCGTTTCACCACCATGCGCCGGGGCCTGCGGGACAAGCCCGACACCACCCACCCCGACGACGACCTCGCCTCCCCCGACCCCACCCCCGCCACCATCACCCGCAGAGGTGCGGTGGCCCTCGTAGGCGCCGGCTCCCTCACCCTCTTCGCCGTCACCGTGGGCCAGGCCACCGGCGGCCCCCTGCGCCGTACGGCCCTCCTGGCCCCCCGGGGCGGCGGCGACCCGGGCCCCGCGCAGAACGGCTTCCAGGTCAACAAGCCCGCCACCCTGCGCGGCATCACCCCCACCGAAACGGGCGAGCACTGGCGCCTGCGCCTCACCGGCCCGTACGGCCGCGAACTGAGCCTCAGCCGCACCGACCTCCTCGCCCTCCCCCAGACCCGCGCCCACCTCCCCATCGCCTGCGTAGAGGGCTGGTCCACCGGCAACCAGGAGTGGAGCGGAGTCCAACTCGCAGCCCTAGCACGCCTGTTGGACGAAGACCCGACGGAGATGTACGTGGAGTCCCTCCAACGCACCGGCGCCTTCCGAGCCGCCCACCTCCGCACCAACCAGGTAGCAGACCCCCGCTCACTACTGGCCCTGACGGTCAACGGCACAGCCCTCTCCCGCGACCACGGCTACCCGGCGCGGATCATCGTCCCCAACAACCCCGGAGTCCACCAGACCAAATGGGTCCGCCACCTCACCCTGGGACGCCGACCGTGAAACTCCCCCTCCTGGCAGCCTCGTTCGCCCTCACCGCCTACGCGGGCCTACGCCTCCTGGACGGCGACTGGCCGGCAACCACCCTCTGGCTCCTGGGCGCGGCGCTCCTGCACGACCTGCTCCTCCTACCGCTCTACTCAACGCTGGACCGAAGCGCGGTACGCCTCCTGGGCCCCCGCGTGACCTACCTCCGAGTCCCGGCCTACCTCTCCGCCCTCCTCCTCCTGGTCTTCCTCCCCCTGATCCTCCGCCGCAGCCCCACCTACGAACGCGCCACCCTGCACTCACTCAACGGCTACCTCTGGCGCTGGCTCCTGCTCACAGCAGCACTCTTCACCCTCTCAGCAGCCTGGTACGCACTCAGGTCGCTACGCTCCCCGAGCACAACGGGAGCCGCCCGCCCAAGGAAGGGCCCCGAAGCGACGCGCCCCCGAGCGTGACGGGAGCCGGCCTACCCATGTGAGGGGCCCGGAGCGACGACTCCGAAAAGACGCACCGCAACGCA
>NZ_JBHSZO010000055.1:0-25388 GCF_042663125.1 Streptomyces polyrhachis
GGGGAGGCCCCCACGACCCAGCGGTCACGAAACGAGTACCGGTTCCACCCCACCCACCCCACCCACCCCGCCCCCGCAACGCACCGCCGCAACCCGGCAGCGCCGAGAGGAAGACACCATGGGCCGAGTCACCGTAAGGCGCCGCGTCACCCGCATCCGCGACGGCGTCGTCTCGCACCGCCCCGACACGCTCGCCGCCGAGGAGCCGATGGAGATCCGGGTGGGCTCACGCCCGCTGACGGTGACCATGCGCACCCCCGGCGACGACTTCGACCTGGCGGTCGGCTTCCTGGTCAGCGAGGGCGTCGTGCACGCCGCCGAGCAGGTCGCCTCGATCCGCTACTGCGCCGGCGCGACCTCCGACGGCGGCAACACGTACAACGTCGTGGACGTCGTCCTCGCCCCCGGCGTCAAGCCCCCCGACGCCTCCCTGGAGCGCAACTTCTACACCACGTCCTCCTGCGGCCTGTGCGGCAAGGCCAGCCTGGAGGCGGTACGCACCTCCTCGGCCTGGAGCGTCACCCGCGACCCCCTGCGCATCGGCCCGGAGGTCCTCACCGCGCTCCCCGACCGCCTGCGCGAGGCCCAGCGGGTCTTCGACTCCACCGGCGGCCTGCACGCCGCCGGCCTCTTCTCCGCCACCGGCGACCTCCTCTTCCTCCGCGAGGACGTCGGCCGCCACAACGCGGTCGACAAGGTCATCGGCCACGCCCTGCGCGCGGGCATGCTCCCCCTGCGCCGCTCGATCCTGATGGTCAGCGGCCGCGCCTCCTTCGAACTCGTCCAGAAGGCGGTGATGGCGGGCATCCCCCTCCTGGCCGCGGTCTCCGCCCCCTCCTCCCTGGCGGTGGACCTCGCCGCCGAAACAGGCATGACCCTGGTCGGCTTCCTGCGCGGCACGTCGATGAACGTCTACACGGGGGCGGAGCGGCTCCAGCCGCAGCCGGTGGGGTGAGGCGAGCGCTCCGTCCCCGTGCGGGTGCGGCTGCTACCGGTAGCGGTAGAGGATCCGGCCGCGCGTGAGGTCGTACGGGCTCAGCTCGACGAGCACCCGGTCGTACGGGAGGATCCGGATGCGGTTCTTCCGGATCTTGCCGCTGATGTGGGTGAGCACCGTGTGCCCGTTCGGGAGCTCCACCCGGAAGGTGGCGTTGCGCTGGCACTCCGTGACGGTGCCCTCGATTTCGATGCCCTTTGATGTTCTTGCCATGTTCTCCCGCTTCGTCAGTCGGTTATCGGTAGGGGTTGTCGCCGGTTCCGTCAGTCAGGATGTCAGTGGCGCACCAACTCCAGGTTGCCGCCACAGCGTTGGGCGCCGATTCCCTCGAAGAGCGCCCTTGCCGCCTCGTTGGACTCGTTCACCTCGGTCGTCGCCCTCTCGATCCCGCAGCTGTGCAGCTCGCCCAGCACCCGGGCCAGCAGCGCCCGGGCGATACCGCGGCGGTGCAGGCCGGCCCGGACCGCGACCAGCCCGATCCGCGGCTGCCGGGTCACCGGCGCCACCCTGACCAGGCCCACGTACTGACCATTGTGCTCCGCCACCGCGTACTTCGACGAGTACAGCACGGTCGTCCCCTCCGGGCGCGGCAGCACCTCGGCCGGCATCGTGTGCCACCCGGCGGTCGCCTCGACCTCCTCGCGCACGGCGCGGTCCAGGGCACGCAGCGGGCCGTCCTGCGCCTCGCCGACGGGCAGGACGGTCACGCCCGACGGCGGGCGCGCCGCGTCGAGGCGGGTGAGGCGGGGATCGGTGGGTACGAGGTACTCCCACTCGCGGCGCCCGACCGTGAAGCCGGCCCGCTCCCAGCCGGCGACCACTTCGGGCTCCGCCTCGTCGACCACCGTGTACAACGGCGTCGGAAGGGCTGCGAGCATCGCCTCGGCGAGCCGGTCGAAGACCGCGCCGTGCCACGCGTTGATGCTGAGGAAGGTGCGCCCGTCGGGCCGGTGCGCGACGTCGCCGCGACCGACGACCAGGTCATCGGCCAGAGCGTGCCACCGCAGCTCCGCGACCCGGTCGACCACGACCGGGCGCTCCTCGATGCCGGCGGCGAAATACTGTCCAGTGCTCATAGGTGTCTGCCTCTCAGGAGAGCCTTGCGCTCGGGCGCTCCCGGCGACACCTATGTCAGTCGCCCGACCATGAAGGACAAGGGGGAGCACCCATGGGGCACAGCGTTCACGGGTCTCACCTCCTGACAGGAATTCCACGGCCACTGGCAGCCTAACAGCGACGCTTCACCCCTCCCAACCCTTTTCCCACGGACACCCGCCGACGAGCCCCCGCGACCCCAAGGGCGCACGGACGGCGGGCCGCCTGGCCTCATGCAGCCGAACTGCGGCGGAGCCGGTCAGGCGCCCTCCGCCAGCAGCGCCGCCGCCCGGCGTACCACCGGGTCGCAGTGCTCGCCCTCCCGCTCCACCTGGGTCCGCAGCTGCGCCCGCATCCGCGGGTCCCAGAACAGCCGGACGTGGTCGGCGACCTTCACGGCCGCCTCCTCGCCCGGTACGTGGCGGAACTGCGCCGCGATGTCGCCGGCCAGCCGCAGTACGGGCAACGTGCCGCCCCCGGACATCAACCCTCCCTACCGGCCGGGGCGTTGACCGCCGCGGCGCTCTCGCGCGAACCGGCCGCCGACTGCGCGCCCGGGGTCACCTGCACCGCCGTGACCTTGTACTCCGGGCAGTTGGTCGCCCAGTCGGAGTTCTCGGTGGTGACGACGTTCGCCCCGCTGAGCGGGTAGTGGAACGTGGTGTACACCACCCCGGTCGGCATCCGGTCGGAGATCACCGCGCGCAGCACCGTCTCCCCGGTGCGCGAGGTGATCGTCACCTCGTCGCCCTCGCTGATCCCGCGCACCTCCGCGTCGTGCGGGTGGATCTCCAGCACGTCCTCCGCGTGCCAGAACACGTTGGGCGTACGCCGGGTCTGCGCGCCCACGTTGTACTGGCTGAGGATGCGCCCGGTGGTGAGGATCAGCGGGTAGCGGCGCGTCGCCCGCTCCGTCGTGGGCACGAACGCCGTGACGACGAACCGCCCCCTGCCCCGGACGAACTCCGCCACGTGCATGATCGGCGTGCCCTCGGGCGCCGCGTCGTTGCAGGGCCACTGCACGCTGCCCAGCCGGTCCAGCTTGGCGAAGGACACCCCCGCGAAGGTCGGGGTCAGCACCGCGATCTCGTCCATGATCTGGCTGGGGTCGTCGTACGACATGTCGTAGCCCATCGCCTGCGCGATCTCGCACGGGATCTGCCACTCGTGCTTGCCCGTCGCCGGGGCCATCACCGGCCGCACCCGGTTGATGCGCCGCTCGGCGTTGGTGAAGGTGCCGTCCTTCTCCAGGAACGAGGTGCCCGGCAGGAAGACGTGCGCCAGCTGGGCGGTCTCGTTGAGGAAGAGGTCCTGCACCACCAAAAGGTCCAGCGAGCGCAACGCCGCGTAGACGTGGCTGGTGTTGGGGTCGGACTGGGCGATGTCCTCGCCCTGGACGTACAACCCCCGGAAGGAGCCCTCCAGCGCCGAGTCGAACATGTTGGGGATGCGCAGTCCGGGCTGCGGGGCCAGGGTGCTGCCCCACAGGTTCTCGAAGACCTGGCGCACCGCGTCGTCCGACACGTGGCGGTAGCCGGGGAGTTCGTGGGGGAAGGAGCCCATGTCGCAGGAGCCCTGGACGTTGTTCTGGCCGCGCAGCGGGTTGACGCCCACGCCGTCGCGGCCGATGTTGCCGGTGGCCATCGCCAGGTTGGCCATGCCCATCACCATGGTCGAGCCCTGGCTGTGCTCGGTGACGCCGAGCCCGTAGTAGATCGCCGCGTTGCCCGCCCGCGCGTACAGCCGGGCCGCCGCGCGGATGTCCGCCGCCGGCACTCCGGTGATCTCCTCGGCGGCCTCGGGGCTGTGCTCGGGCCGGGCGATGAACCGCGCCCAGGCGTCGAAGTCCTCGCAGCGCGCCGCGACGAACTCCCGGTCCACCAGGTCCTCGGTGACCACCACGTGCCCCAGCGCGTTGACCATCGCCACGTTCGTGCCCGGCGCGAGGGGCAGGTGGTACTCCGCCTCGACGTGCGGGGAGCGCACCAGGTCGATGCGGCGCGGGTCGATGACGACCAGCTTCGCGCCCTCGCGCAGCCGGCGCTTCATCCGCGAGGCGAACACCGGGTGCCCGTCGGTGGGGTTGGCGCCGATCACCACGATGACGTCGGCCTTGGCGACCGAGCGGAAGTCCTGGGTGCCGGCGGACTCGCCGAAGGTCTGCTTGAGCCCGTAGCCGGTGGGGGAGTGGCAGACCCGCGCGCAGGTGTCGACGTTGTTGTTGCCGAAGGCGGTACGGACCATCTTCTGCACGACGTACACGTCCTCGTTGGTGCACCGCGAGGAGGTGATGCCGCCGATGGCGCCGACGCCGTGGCGGGCCTGGATCTCCCGCATCCGCGTCGCCACGTAGCCGATCGCGGTCTCCCAGTCGACCTCGCGCCACTCGTCGGTGATCGACTCGCGGATCATCGGCGACAGGACGCGGTCGGGGTGGGTGGCGTAGCCGAAGGCGAAGCGGCCCTTGACGCAGGCGTGGCCCTCGTTGGCGCCGCCCTCCTTGTCGGGGACCATCCGCACCAGCTCGTCGCCGCGCAGCTCGGCGTTGAAGGAGCAGCCCACCCCGCAGTACGCGCAGGTGGTCTTCACGGTGCGCGTCGGCATCCCCAACTGCACCACCGACTTCTCCTGCAGCGTGGAGGTCGGGCAGGACTGCACGCACGCCCCGCACGAGACGCACTCGGAGTCCGCGAAGGACTCACCCGCGCCCGCGGAGACCTTGGAGTCGAAGCCGCGGCCCTCGATGGTCAGCGCGAAGGTCCCCTGCACCTCGTCGCAGGCGCGCACGCAGCGCGAGCAGGCGATGCACTTGGAGGCGTCGAAGTCGAAGTACGGGTTGGAGTGGTCGGTCGGCAGGTCGAGGTGGTTGGCGCCCTCGTAGCCGTAGCGCACCTGGCGCAGGCCGACCACGCCGGCCATGTCCTGCAGCTCGCAGTCGCCGTTGGCCGGGCAGGTCAGGCAGTCCAGCGGGTGGTCGGAGATGTACAGCTCCATCACGCCCTGGCGGAGCTTGTCCAGCTTGGCGCTCTGGGTGCGTACCCGCATGCCCTCGGTGACGGGGGTGGTGCAGGAGGCGGGGGCGCCGCGCCGTCCGTCGATCTCCACCAGGCACAGCCGGCAGGAGCCGAACGCCTCCAGGGAGTCCGTCGCGCACAGCCTGGGCACCTCCACGCCGGCCAGGGCGGCGGCGCGCATGACCGAGCTGCCCCCGGCGACGGTCACCGCCATGCCGTCGACCTCGACGGTCACCGGCGGGGCAC
The DNA here is from genome assembly GCF_042663125.1 of Streptomyces polyrhachis. Lineage (NCBI taxonomy): Bacteria > Bacillati > Actinomycetota > Actinomycetes > Kitasatosporales > Streptomycetaceae > Streptomyces > Streptomyces polyrhachis. The sequence goes on from NZ_JBHSZO010000055.1 coordinate 5,353, forward strand.
CGTCCGGCGGGGCCGGGGTGCCGAGATCAAGGTCCTTGTACAGGCTCATCGTTCCTCCTCGGTGCTCTCACCTCGGGAGCGGGGGACGAAGTCGTCGGGGAAGTGCAGCAGCGCGCTTTTGACCGGGTTGGGCGTCAGGCCGCCCATCGCGCACAGCGAGCCCTCGGTCATCAGGTCGCACAGGTCGCCCAGCAGGGAGAGGTTCCCGTCGGGGTCCTCGCCGCCGGTCAGCCGGTCGATCACCTCCACGCCGCGTACCGCGCCGACCCGGCAGGGCGTGCACTTGCCGCAGGACTCCTCGGCGCAGAACTCCATCGCGAAGCGGGCCATCGCCGCCATGTCGACGGTGTCGTCGAAGACGACGATCCCGCCGTGCCCGAGCATCGCCCCGGCCGCGTCGAAGGCCTCGTAGTCGGTGGGGATGTCCAGCTGACCGGCCGGGATGTACGCCCCCAGCGGGCCGCCGACCTGGACGGCGCGCAGTGGCCGGCCCGAGCGCGTACCGCCGCCGAACCCGTTCACCAGCGTCTCCAGGGAGATGCCGAAGGCCGTCTCGAAGGCGCCGCCGCGCGCGATGTTGCCGGCGAGCTGGAAGACCTGGGTGCCGCGCGAGCGCTCGACGCCGAGCTCGGCGTACGCCGCGCCGCCGTCGGCGAGCACGGCCGGGACGCTCACCAGGGTGAGGACGTTGTTGACGACGGTGGGGCGGCCGAAGAGGCCGGTGACGGCGGGGATGGGCGGCTTGGCGCGGACCATGCCGCGCTTGCCCTCCAGCGACTCCAGCATGGACGTCTCCTCGCCGCAGATGTACGCGCCCGCGCCCACCCGCAGCCGGATGTCGAAGCCGAAGCCGGAGCCGAGGATGTTCTGCCCCAGCCAGCCCTGCGCCCAGGCGATGTCGATGGCCTCACGCAGCACCGCCGCGGCGTCGGGGTACTCGGAGCGCAGGTAGACGTAGCCCTCCCGGGCGCCCACCGCGTAGCCGGCGATCGCCATGCCCTCCAGCAGGGAGAAGGGGTCGCCCTCCATGACCATGCGGTCGGCGAAGGTGCCGCTGTCGCCCTCGTCGGCGTTGCAGCAGACGAACTTCAGCGCCTCCGGGTCGTCCGCGTCCTGCTCCGCGACGGTCTTCCACTTGATGCCGGCGGGGAAGCCGGCGCCGCCGCGCCCGCGCAGCCCCGACTCGGTGACCTCCGCGACGACCTGCTGCGGGGTCAGCTCCAACGCCCGGCGCAGGCCGGCCAGTCCGCCGTGGCGCACGTAGTCGTCGGGGGAGAGGGGGTCGGTGACGCCGACGCGGGCGAGGCACAGGCGCTGCTGCTCGCGCATCCACGGCAGCTCGGCCACCGGGCCCTGGCGCAGGGGGTGCTCGCCGCCCTCCAGCAGCCCGGCGTCGATCAACTCCTCGACGTCGCGCGGCGATACGGGCCCGTAGCCGACCCGGCCGTGCGGGGTCTCCACCTCGACCAGCGGCTCCAGCCACAGCATGCCGCGGGTGCCGGTACGCACCACCTCCACGTCGATGTCCCGGTAGGAGGCGCCGAGTCGCAGGGCGCGGGCCACCTCGTCGGCGCCCACGGAGGTCGCCGCGGAGTCCCGCGGCACGTACACCCGGATCATGACGCCTCCGCCCGTACCAGCGCGACGACGCGGTCGCGGTCCAGCCTGCCGTGCAGCCGCCCGCCCACCAGCGCGGAGGGGCCGAGCGCGCAGTTGCCCAGGCAGAACACCTGGTTGACGGTGACGGAGCCGTCCGCCGCGGTCTGGCCGGTCTTCACGCCGAGCGCCTCCTCGACCTGGGCCACCAGCGCCTCGGCGCCGACCGCCTGGCAGGCCTCCGCGCGGCACAGGCTCAGGGTCGTGCGGCCCGGTGGCTCGGTGCGCAGGTCGTGGTAGAAGGTGAGGACGCCGTGCACGTCGGCCCGGGAGAGGTTCAGCTCGCGGGCGATGAGGGGCACGGCGGCGGGTGGGACGTACCCCAGCCGCTCCTGGACCTCCTGCAGGATCACCAGGAGGGGCCCCCGCTCGTGGCGGTGCGCGTCGATGGCGGAGTGCACTGTCTCGGTCAGGTTCACCGTGGGTTGGCTCATGGGCGCTCCCGGTGCGTCGCGGGTCTGCTGAGGGTCGTCGGGGATTCCTGTGCCGGATAGGGGAGTTGGGGGGTGAGGGGGGCCGGGCCCGGCTGCCGCGCCGGTACGGGGGAGGGCGCGGCAGCCGGGCCCGGTGGGGCCTGCCCGACAGCGGCAGGCCCGGGGTGGGCCCATGGCCCTGGTCGGTGGAACCCCTAGTGGGTGAAGAGCTGCAGCGCCGCCTTCACGGCGTTGTACACCCCGTAGACCAGGGGGATGCCGACGATCAGCCAGGTGATGGCGACCTCCGCCCGGTAGGTCTTGGCCGAGTGCCCGGCCGTCGCTCCCGTCATCGTGTGACTCCTTCGTGTGTCGGGTTGTCCCAGGTCCGCCGTCAGTTGCCGGCGGGCGTCTTGGCGTGCGCGCTGTCGACGGCGTCGGCCACCGGCGCCTTCTCCTGCCACCGCTCGGAGACCGGGCGGATGAGGAGGTTGGCGACGAAGCCGACCGCCAGGACGCCGACCATCGTGAACAGCGCCGGCTTGTAGTCGTCCGCGACCAGCTCACCGGGAGTGCCCTGGGAGTCGAGGATGCGGTTGACGATCAGCGGGCCGACGATGCCGGCGGTGGACCACGCGGTGAGCAGCCGCCCGTGGATGGCGCCCACCTGGTACGTGCCGAACAGGTCGCGCAGATACGCCGGTACGGTCGCGAAGCCGCCGCCGTAGAAGGAGATGATCAGCACGCACAGCGCCACGAACAGCGCCGTGGAACTGCCGCCCGCGAAGGCCAGCAGCGCGTACAGCCCCATGCCCAGGCCCAGGTACATCACGTAGATCGGCTTGCGGCCCATGAGGTCGGAGGTCGAGGACCACACGAAGCGGCCGCTCATGTTGGCGACCGACAGCAGGCCGACGAACCCGGCCGCCGCGGCCACGCTGACCGTGGAGGTGCCGCCGTCGCGGAACATGTCCTGGATCATCTCGGCGGCCTGCTCCAGGATGCCGATACCCGCCGTGACGTTGCACAGCAGCACCGTCCACAGCAGCCAGAACTGCGGGGTTTTGATGGCGTTGGCGGCCGAGACGTTGCCCTTGGTCACCATCGCCTTGACCTTGACCTTCGAGGGGTCGAAGTGCGGCGGCCGCCAGCCCGGCGCGGGGACGCGTACGGTGAAGACGCCCATCATCATGACGAGGAAGTACGCCGCGCCCAGGGTGACGAAGAGCTTCGCCACCGCGCTGCCGGAGGGGATGTCCGCCCCGCCGCCGTAGAAGGACAGCAGCTCGCGCGAGAGCGGGGCGGCGACCATCGCGCCGCCGCCGAAGCCCATGATGGCCATGCCGGTCGCCAGCCCCGGACGGTCGGGGAACCACTTCATCAGGGTGGAGACGGGCGAGATGTAGCCGATGCCCAGTCCGATGCCGCCGATGAAGCCGTATCCGAGGTAGACCAGCCAGAGTTGGCCGGCGGCGATACCGGCCGCCCCGACGAGGAACCCGGTCGCCCAGCAGCACGCCGCCGTGAACATCGCCTTGCGCGGGCCGACCCGGTCCACCCAGGTGCCGAAGATCGCGGCCGAGACGCCGAGCATCACGATCGCGATGGAGAAGACCACGCCGATCGCGGTGAGGCTGGTGTCGAAGTGCTCGCGCAGCGCCTCCTTGTAGACGCTGGTGGCGTATGCCTGGCCGATACACAGGTGGATGGCCAGCGCGGCCGGCGGGATCAGCCAACGGCTGTAGCCCGCAGGGGCGATGGTGTGCTGACGGTCCAGAAAGGAAAACGCAGTCAATGCGCACCTCCTTGAGCGAAGGACTGCTGGGGCGGTGCCCGCAATTCGGGCACACGGAAGACAATTCCGCGTGTCCCCACCGGTGTCGGGTATGAGAACCCGCGCCTTCCTCCGTTACGGGAGGAGACGCGATGTTCATCACGGGTTTACATGGGCGGTGCGGCTCTGCGCTAGGGTTGGGAAAGACCCGATGGGGTCCCTGCCGAACCATCGTGCGGTGCTTGACCATTGACCGGCCGCCGGGTGAACGGCTGTCCGGCCCGGGGTCGTTGAGGCGAATCTAGGCCCGGGTGTGACGCAGGTCAAAGTCAAAGTTCGAATCTGCTCATAAGCGTGGGCTATGAGTGGGCTATGAGGCCGCCTTTGGGCGGGTGGGTGCCGGTAGGGGCGTCAGTCGACGCGCCAGTGCCCGGTCCAGTACGCGGTGGATGTCCACATGGTGCGCGGTGTCGACCAGCGAGCGTGCCAGCATCGACTCCTGGTCGCGGCCGGCCAGGACGAGGCCGACGTGGAAGGAGCGCTTCGGCCGCGGCAGCGGGATCACCCGCACCCCCTCGGGCACGCCCAGGGTGTGCAGCCAGGCGTGCGGAATGACACTCGACACGCGCATCGAGGCGACGTGGGCGTATATCGCCGAAACGGTGTCGGTTTCGAGTACGGGCTGGACCTCCACCCCGATCTCGGCGAAATGCCCGTCCAGAATACGGCGGTTCTGCATGACCGGGATCAGCAGGCACAGCGGCGCGGACGCGGCCTCCGCCCAGCTCACCGACGTACGTTCGGCGAAATCCCCGTCCGCCGGGGTGAGGAACACGTACTGCTCGCGGTAGAGCGGCACCACCCGCACCCGGCCCAGCGGTTCGCCGTCGATATAGGTCATTCCCACATCGATGTCGTAGTCGTGGAGGCGGGCGACGATATCGCGCGAGGACATCGACTCCAGGGTGAAGCGCACCTGCGGATGGCCTTTGCGCAGGGGTGTGGTCAGCAGCGAGGCCACCGTCAGCGCGGTGGGGATGGCCCCGATCCGCAGCACCCCGGACAGGCCGCCGCGCATGCTCTCCAGCGACTGGCGCAGCTGCTCCTGCTCGGCCAGCATCCGCTGGGCCCACTTCAGCACCTGGGCGCCCTCCGGGGTGAACCCCTCGAAGCGCTGCCCGCGTTGGACGATCTGCACCCCCAGTTCGGACTCCAGCTTGCGGATGCCGGCGGACAGGGCCGGCTGCGAGACGTGGCAGGCGCCCGCCGCGCGCGCGAAATGCCCTTCGCGGGAGAGGGCGTTGAGGTACTCCAACTGGCGCAGCAGCATAGGGAATGGATACCAGAAGCCCGAGGTGGCGGCGATAACGCTGCACGGGCGGACTTGGCGGGCGCCGCCGTGGTGCCCGGCGACAGTGATCATTGTGGACGGCCACATCGACGCCGGGGCCGGCAGAGGCGATACTTGTCGCGCCCTCCGCACGCCGCCGACCGCGTACCGACGGGGAGCGTAGGCGAGCGGACCCTTACTTCATGACGCACAGCAAGACCCCCACACCCGCCACCCCTCCCGCGGATCCCCCGCCCGGGAGGGGTGGTCCGGTCCCGTCCGGACCGGGCGGTGAGGTGCCCGGCGCGCTGGCCGCCCTCGCCGACTGGGCCGAGTCCCAGCTCCCCCGCCTCACCGAGCAGGTCGTCGCCACCTCAGTACGGGAGATGGAGCTGTACCGCTCGGGCGTCCCGCGTGAGGAGCTGCGCCGCTCCGTCGAGCACAACCTGCGCTACATCGTCGAGGGGCTGCGCGACCCCGACGGCCCGCACGACCTCACCGCCCCCCGCGAGACCGGCCGGCGCCGCGCCCACCAGGACGCCCCGCTGCCGGAGGTGCTGCGCGTCTACCGGCTCGGCTTCGCCGCCGTCTGGGAGGTACTGACCCGCACCCGCGAGGCCGCCGACCCCGCCGACCCCGCCGGCCTGGTCGCCGCCGCCACCGTGCTGTGGCAGCTCGCCGACGAGCACGCCATCGCCGTCACCGAGGCCTATCGCGCCACCACCGCCGAGCTGCTCGTGGAGCGCCGCCAGCGCCGCGCCGCCCTGGTGGAGGCGCTCTTCACCGGACAGGCGGGGCTGGCGGCCGGCCCCTGGGAGATCGCCGAACTGCTCGGTCTGCACGCCGACGCCGACTTCGCGGTGGTCGCCGCGGAGAACACCGCGCTCGCCGAGGGCGGCCTGCCCCGTATCGAGCAGCGCCTCGCCCACCGCGGCATCATCTCCGCCTGGCGCCTCACCCCCACCCTCCAGACCGGCGTCGTCTCCCTGCGCCCCGGCCAGCGCGCGGAGCTGCTCGCCATCCTGCGCGAGAGCGCCACCACCCGCACCGGCGTCAGCCCGCCCTACCACTCCCTGCGCGACACCCCGCGCGCCCTGCACCTGGCCGCGGCCGCCCTGGCCGGCCTCCCCGTGGGCGGCGCCGCGGTGCATGTCTTCAGCGACAGCCCCCTCGCCGCCCTCGTCGCCCGCGACCAGGAGGAGAGCGAACGCGTCGCCCACCACGTCCTGGGCGCCGTCCTGGACCTGCCCGCCGAGGACCGCACCACCCTGCTGGAGACCCTCCAGGCGTGGTACGACCACCAGGGCTCCGCCGAGCACGCCGCCGAGCGGCTCTTCTGCCACGCCAACACCGTGCGCTACCGGCTGCGCCGCATCCACGAACTCACCGGCCGCTCCCTGGCGCGCCCGTACGACGTGGCCGAACTCGCCGCCGCCCTGCGCGCTCTGGACGTCGGGGCGGGCCGTGCGCGCGGTGGGAAACCGCGCCACTGACGGTCCGCCACCCACCCCAGAATTGGTCTGGACCACTGATGCGCCGCAGCTCCCCGGCGTCCGCGGCGAGGTGCGTGTTTCCGCCACCGGAAAGCATTGACGTGTCCACCGGGACTCGATAGGTCTGAGGGCTCTCGCACCCGCCGGTCACGAGCACAAAGAGCGACAACCCACCAGACCCACCAGACCAGACCCACCAGACCGGATTCACCAGAGGAGTCCCCTTGAGGAGACCGACCGCCCCCGCCCCGCGCGGGCGCCGCAGCCACCGTCCCTGGCTGACCGCCGCCCTCGCCGCGGCCGTACTGCTCCCGCTCACCTCCGCCACCCTGCCCGCCGCCGCTGACACTGCCGCCCCGGCGCCCGCCGGCCGCCAGCAGCAGTACGCCGCCGCGGCCGGCCGCCACCAGGTCCCCGAGAGCGTCCTGCTCGGCGTCTCCTACCTCGAGTCGCGCTGGGACACCAACGCCGGCCGCCCCAGCACCGACGCCGGCTTCGGCCCCATGCACCTCACCGACGCCGCGACCGCCCTGGCCGAGGACCACCACGGCGACGCGGGGGAGGACCCCCGCGGCGACACCGGACGCCCCGTCGGCGCCGAGGAGTTCGGCCCCGCGCTGACCACCCTGGCCACCGCCGCCGACCTCACCGGCACCGACGAGGACATCCTGCGCACCGAGCCCGCCGCGAACATCGAGGGCGGCGCGGCGCTCCTGGCCCACTACCAGCAGGACCTCGGCGCGCCCCTGTCCGGCGACCCGGCCGACTGGTACGGCGCCGTCGCCGCCTACGCCGGAGCCGCCTACCGCGACGACGCCCGCACCTTCGCCGACGAGGTCTACGCCACCCTGCGCACCGGCGCGGCCCGCAGCACCGACGACGGCCACGCCGTCACCCTCGCCGCCGACCCGGGCCTGACCCCCGACACCAGCCGCCTGGACGCGCTCGGCCTGCCCGCGCAGGAGCAGTCGGAGACCGACTGCCCGCCCGACCTGCCCTGCGAGTGGATCCCGGCGACCTACCGCCTCACCGACGCCTTCGGCGACTACGCCAACCACGACAAGGCCGACCGCCCCCGCGACCAGAAGATCGACTACATCGTCATCCACGACACCGAGGGCCAGTACCCCGGCGTCATCAAACTCATCCAGGACCCGGTCCGCGCCGCGAGCTGGCACTACAGCCTGCGCTCCTCCGACGGCCACGTCGCCCAGCACATCCGCACCAGGGACGTCGCCTGGCAGGCCGGCAACTGGGCGATCAACGCCAAGTCCATCGGCCTGGAGCACGAGGGCTTCGCCGCCCAGCAGGGCGCCTGGTACACCGAGGCGATGTACCGCTCCTCCGCCAAGCTGGTGCGCTACCTCGCCGAGCGCTACGACGTCCCGCTGGACCGCGCGCACATCATCGGCCACGACAACGTCCCCGGGACCACCACCGCCAACATCCGGAACATGCACTGGGACCCGGGCCCGTACTGGGACTGGAACCACTACATGAACCTCCTCGACGCCCCCAGCCCCGCCATCGGCTTCGAGAAGAAACTCGTCATGATCCAGCCGGACTTCGACACCAACCTGCCCGCGTTCACCGGCTGCGCCGGCGCCTCCACCACGCCCTGCCCGCCCTCCCCGTCCTCCTCGGTGATCCTGCGCTCCGCGCCCAGCCCGGACGCCCCGCTCCTCAACGACCTGGGCCTGCGGCCCGGCGGCCAGCCCGCCACCATGGTCGTCTCCGACGTCGGCAGCCGCGCCTCCACCGGCCAGGTGTACGCGGTGGCGGACCGCTCGGGGGAGTGGCTGGCCATCTGGTACCACGGCCTCAAGGGCTGGTTCCACAACCCGGAGGGCGCCGAGGTCGCCAAGTTCGTCGCCGGCACCCTGGTCACCCCGAAGGCGGGCAGGGAGGCGATCCCGGTCTACGGGCGCGCCTACCCGGAGGCCGAGGCGTACCCGCCGGAGGTCCCCTACCAGCCCGTCTCCGCCCACCCGTACGTCATCCGCGCCGGGCAGGCGTACTCCTACGGCGGCTGGCAGTACGGCGAGTACTACCGGGCGGTCACCTTCGACGGCTCCGGCCCGTACGACCGCACCGTCATCCGCGGTCAGACGAAGTACTACGAGATCCAGATCGGCCACCGCATCGGCTTCGTCAAGGCCGACGACGTGGACGTGGTGACCGTCTCCTGAGCTGACCCGACGGTGACCCAACGGCCCGCGGGCGCCCCGGACTTGACCGGGGCGCCCACGGGCCCGTACCGGCCGGTCCGCCCGGCCCGCGTCATCCGGCCCGTGTCATTCGGCCTGGTCGTGGTGGAACATCGTCTCCGCGTCCCGGTCGGTGACCATCGGGTGCGGCTGGCGGCGCAACTCGGGCAGCAGCCGCGTCAGATCCTCCATCAGCAGGTCCGACAGGTCCGCCGAGAAGGCGTTGCGGCACACGATCCGGCAGACCGCCAGGTCCTGCCGGTTGGGCGGGAAGGTGTACGCCGGCACCAGCCAGCCGCTCTCGCGCAGCCGCCGCGAGACGTCGAAGACGTCGTAGGCCGTCACGTCCGGCGCCGTGGTGAACGCGAATGCCGGCAACTCGTCGCCGCGGGTGATGAGTTCGAAGTCGCCCAGCGCCTCCACCCGCTCCGCCAGCGAGCGGCAGATGTCGCTCGTCGCCCGCTGCACCGCGGTGAAGCCCTCCCGCCCCAGCCGCAGGAACGTGTAGTACTGCGCGATGACCTGCGAGCCGGGCCGGGAGAAGTTCAGGGAGAACGTCGGCATGTCGCCGCCGAGGTAGTTGACCCGGAAGATCAGGTCCTCCGGCAGCGCCTCGTGGTCGCGCCAGATCGCCCAGCCGACACCGGGGTAGACCAGCCCGTACTTGTGCCCCGAGGTGTTGATCGACGCCACCCTCGGCAGCCGGAAGTCCCACACCAGGTCCGGCGTCAGGAACGGCGCGACCATCGCGCCGGAGGCACCGTCGACGTGCACGGGGATGTCCAGCCCGGTGCGCTCCTGCAGCGCGTCCAGCGCCGCGCACATCTCCGCGATCGGCTCGTAGGAGCCGTCGTAGGTGGAGCCCAGGATGCCGACGACACCGATGGTGTTCTCGTCGCACAGCTCCGCCGCCCCCTGCGGGTCGCAGTGGAAGCGGTCGCCCTCCATGGGCACGTGGCGGGCCTCCACGTCCCAGTAGTTGCAGAACTTCTCCCAGCAGACCTGGACGTTGATGCCCATGACCAGGTTCGGCCGCGCCTCGCGCGAGGGGTAGCGGTCGGCGTTGCGCTGCGCCCAGCGCCGCTTCAGCGACAGCCCGGCCAGCATGCACGCCTCGCTGGAGCCGACGGTGGCGCAGCCGATGACCTGCCGGGGGTCGGGGGCGTTCCACAGGTCGGCGAGCATCGCCACGCAGCGGCGCTCCAGCTCGGCGGTGCGCGGGTACTCGTCCTTGTCGACGAGGTTCTTGTCCCGCGACTCGGCCATCAGCTTGCCCGCCTGGGGCTCCATCCAGGTGGTGACGAAGGTCGCCAGGTTCAGCCGCGCGTTGCCGTCCAGCATCAGTTCGTCGTACACGTACTGGTAGGCGGTGTCGGGCGCGGTCGGCCCGTCGGGCAGCCGGGTGCGGGGCGGGTCCTCCAGCATGCCCGCCGCCGGATCGGCCAGGCCGTAGAAGGGGTTCACGGCGAGTTTCGGCTCGCTGCACTCGCGGGGTCCGGTTTCGCCGTCGAAGAGGGGAGACATGGTACGACCGACCTCCTGGGTCCGCTGGACGTCCCTGTACGCGGACGCCCCGCAGGCAGCTGAAGCCGTACCGGCGCCACCACACGTACCTGCTCTCCAGCGTAGCCACGCCCCACCGGACCCGCCTGTCGGGAAGGCGCGGCCCCCGCACCCCGCCGGTGCGGGGGCCGCGCCTTCCCGAGGAGCCCTCAGCCCAGGTACGCCGCCAGATGCTCCCCCGTCAGCGTCGCCGCCTCGGCGGCCAGCTCCCGCGGCGTCCCCTGGAAGACGATCCGCCCCCCGTCGTGCCCCGCGCCCGGCCCCAGGTCGATCACCCGGTCCGCGTGCGCGATCACCCGCTGGTGGTGCTCGATGACGATGACGGACTTCCCCGAGTCCACCAGCCGGTCCAGCAGCCCGAGCAGCTGCTCCACGTCCGCCGGGTGCAGCCCGGTCGTCGGCTCGTCCAGTACGTACACCCCGCCCGTGTCCGCCATGTGCGTCGCCAGCTTCAGCCGCTGGCGCTCGCCCCCGGAGAGCGTGGTGAGCGGCTGGCCCAGCGTGAGGTAGCCAAGACCCACGTCGACGAGCCGCCGCAGGATCCGCTGCGCGGCCGGCACCCGCCCCTCGCCGGCGCCGAAGAACTCCAGCGCCTCCGCCACCGGCATCCCCAGGACCTCGCTGATGTCGCGCCCGCCCAGGCGGTACTCCAGCACCGCCGACTGGAAGCGCCGCCCCTCGCAGTCCTCGCAGCGCGTCGCCACCCCCGCCATGATCGCCAGATCGGTGTAGACGACGCCGGCGCCGTTGCAACCGCCGCAGGCGCCCTCGGAGTTGGCGCTGAAGAGCGCCGGCTTGACCCCGTTGGCCTTCGCGAACGCCTTGCGGACGGGCTCCAGCACCCCGGTGTAGGTCGCCGGGTTGCTGCGCCGCGAGCCGCGGATGGGGCTCTGGTCGATCCGTACGACACCCTCCGCCGCCGGAATGGACCCGTGCACCAGCGAGGACTTCCCCGAGCCGGCCACCCCGGTGACCACGCACAGCACCCCCAGCGGGATGTCGACGTCGACCTTCTGCAGGTTGTTGGCGTCCGCGCCGCGCACCTCCAGACTCCCGGTGGCCGTGCGCACGGTGTCCTTCAGCCGCGCCCGGTCCCCGAAGTGCCGCCCGGTGACCGTGTCGGCGGCGCGCAGCTCCGCCACGCTGCCGGTGAAGCAGACGGTGCCCCCGTGCCTGCCGGCGCCGGGGCCGAGGTCCACCACGTGGTCGGCGATCGCGATGACCTCCGGCTTGTGCTCCACGACCAGCACCGTGTTGCCCTTGTCGCGCAGCCGCAGCAGCAGGCTGTTCATGCGCTGGATGTCGTGCGGGTGCAGCCCGGCGGTGGGCTCGTCGAAGACGTACGTGGTGTCGGTGAGCGAGGAGGACAGGTGCCGGATCATCTTCACCCGCTGCGCCTCGCCCCCCGACAGCGTCCCCGCGGGCCGGTCCAGCGACAGGTAGCCGAGCCCGATCTCCACGAACGACTCCAGCGCCTGGCGCAGGTTGGCCAGCAGCGGCGCCACCGACGGCTCGTCCAGGCCGCCGATCCAGTCGGCCAGATCGCTGATCTGCATCGCGCAGGCGTCCGCGATGCTCACCCCGCCGACGGTGCTGGAGCGGGCGGTGGCGTTGAGGCGGGTGCCGCCGCAGTCGGGGCAGGCGGTGAAGGTGACGGCGCGGTCCACGAAGGCCCGCACGTGCGGCTGCATCGCCTCGCGGTCCTTGGCCAGCATCGACTTGCGCAGCTTGGGCAGCAGGCCCTCGTAGGTGAGGTTGATCCCGTTGATCTTCACCTTGACGGCCTCGCGGTGCAGCAGGTCGTGCAGCTCGCGCTCGTCGAAGTCGCGGATGGGCTTGTCCGGGTCGAAGAAACCGGAGTCGCGGTAGGTGCGCACCATCCAGCCGTCGCCCGTGTAGCCGGGGATGGTCAGCGCGTCCTGGCTGAGGGCCCTGCTGTCGTCGTAGAGCTGTGTGAGGTCGAAGTCGGTGACGCTGCCGCGCCCCTCGCAGTGCGCGCACATCCCGCCGGCGCGGGTGAAGTCGGTGGTGACGGAGGTGGTGGTGCCGCGCTCGACGGTGACCTCGCCGGTGGCCCGCACGGGCGGCACGTTGAAGGAGAAGGCGTTGGGCGGCCCGATGTGCGGCTCGCCGAGCCGGCTGAAGAGGATCCGCAGCAGCGCGTTGGCGTCGGTGGCCGTACCGACCGTGGAGCGCGGGTCGGAGCCCATCCGCTGCTGGTCCACGATGATCGCGGTGGTCAGCCCGTCCAGCACGTCCACGTCGGGCCGGGCCAGGGAGGGCATGAAGCCCTGCACGAAGGCGCTGTACGTCTCGTTGATCAGCCGCTGCGACTCCGCGGCGATCGTCCCGAAGACCAGTGAGGACTTCCCCGAACCGGACACCCCGGTGAAGACCGTCAGCCGCCGCTTGGGGATCTCGACGTCGACGTCCCTGAGGTTGTTGACCCGCGCCCCGTGGACGCGGATGACCGCGTGCCCGTCAGCCGGATGTACCGCGGATTCCGTACCCATCGTCGCTCCCCTGTGCCAAGACCACCACGACCCGCAAACCGCTCCATCCTGTGCAACCGGCCCCCCGCGTGTCCAGCCGAATTCGACGGCGGCGGGCTCGTCGCGGGGCGAACACCGCTGTCGTAGAAGCGACATGTCGTAAGAGCGGCACCGGAAACAGGTGACACACGGCACCCCGCGACCGGAGTCTTGAGCCGAACCGCGTGCTCCACCCCGCACCGTCCTGGAGAGGCATCGATGCGCTACCCCCGGCTCCGTCCCGTCGCGTTCCTGGCGGCGGGCGCCCTCCTCACGGCCCTGGCCCCCGCCACCCACGCGGCAGCCGCCCCCACCGCCGCGCCCCGCCCCGCGGCCCCTGCCACCCGGACCTCCACCGTCACCCTCGTGACCGGGGACAAGGTGCGCCTGGAGCGCTTCCCCGACGGCCGCCAGGCCGTCACCGTCGAGCCGCGCACGAAGGACGCCGAGGACGCCGAGGGCGGCTACGAGCAGCTGGAGATCGACGGCGACCTCTACGTCGTACCCCGCGACGCGCTGCCCTACATAGGCGCCGGCTCCCTCGACCGCCAGCTGTTCAACATCACCGGCCTGGTCGAGCAGGGCTACGACGACGCCCGTGCCAAGAGCATCCCCCTCATCGCCCGCTACCGCTCCGAGGTGCGCCTCAACTCCGCCGAGGAGCCCGCCGGTTCCGAGGCCGTACGCACCCTCGACAGCCTGCGGGGCCGCGCGCTGAAGGCCGACAAGCGCCAGGCCCACCGCTTCTGGGCGGACGTCGACACCGCGACCGCCCCCGGCGCGAAGGCCCCCGGGGCGCCCAAGGCCCCGCGCCTGGGCGCCGGTATCGACCACCTCTGGCTCGACGCGCGCATCCGCCCCACCCTGGACCGCAGCACCGCCCAGATCGGCGCCCCCCAGGCGTGGCAGGCCGGCTACGACGGCACCGGCGTGAGCGTCGCCGTCCTGGACACCGGCGTCGACGCCACCCACCCCGACCTCGCCGGCCGGATCACCGAGGCCCGCAACTTCACCGACAGCCCCACCACCGGCGACGCCTTCGGCCACGGCACCCACGTCGCCGCCACCGTCGCCGGCAGCGGCGCCGGCTCCAAGGGCCTGCGCAAGGGCGTCGCACCCGGCGCGAAACTGCTCGTCGGCAAGGTCCTCGGCGACGACGGCTTCGGCTCGGTCTCCTCCGTGCTGGACGGCATGGAGTGGGCCGCCTCCTCGGGCGCCGACGTCGTCAACATGAGCCTGGGCAGCGACGAGCCCACCGACGGCACGGACCCCCTCAGCCTCGCCCTCGACGAGCTGACCGAGACCACCGGCACCCTCTTCGTCGTCTCCGCCGGCAACAGCGGCCCCGGCGAGTACACCGTGGGCACCCCCGGCGCCGCCGACAAGGCGCTGACCGTCGGCGCGGTGGACCGCGAGGAGCGCCTCGCCGACTTCTCCAGCCGAGGCCCGCGCCCCGACGAGGCCGCCAAGCCCGACATCACCGCCCCCGGCGTCGACATCGTCGCCGCCCGCGCGGCAGGCACCTCGATGGGCGAGGTGGTCGACGACCTCTACACCGCCTCCTCCGGTACGTCCATGGCCGCCCCCCACGTCGCGGGCGCCGCGGCGATCCTGGCCGCCCAGCACCCCGACTGGCAGGCCGGGGAGCTGAAGGACGCCCTGATCAGCACCTCCCGTACCGCCCCCGACCAGACCGTCTACGAGCAGGGCGGCGGCCGCGTCGACGTGGCCCGCGCGGTGGCCCAGCCCCTGCACGCCACCGGCACCCTCAGCCTGGGCAGCGCCCTCACCCCCGACTCGGGCCCCCAGAGCGCCCAGGTCACCTACACCAACACCGGCGACACCGCGCTCACCGTGAACCTCACCGCCGACCTGCGCGACGGCGCCGGCCGCCCCGCCCCCGCCGACGCGCTGCGCCTGCCCGGCGGCACGACGCTCACCGTCCCGGCGCACGGCCAGGCCCGTATCGACGTCGTACTCGACGCGAAGGCGCTGCCCACCGGCCGCTACGGCGGCGCGCTCACCGCGACGGCCGGCGACGGCGGCACCGCGCACACCACCCTGGCCGCCGCGAAGGAGGGCCGCAAGCACACCCTCACCGTGAGCGCCGTGGACCGGGCCGGGCAACCGGCCTGGGTCACCCCGCTGGTGCTCTTCGGCGCCGACTCCCGCTACGACACCTTCGGCGACCTGGTCCCCGGGCGGCCCTTCACCGTGCAGGTCCCGGAGGGCTCCTACTTCCTGCAGGGCACGATCTCCGACCGCGTCGAGAACGGCAGCGTGCAGAGCGTCGTCGTCAACCCCGACCTGACCGTCGACCGTGACACGCACGTGGTCCTGGACGCCCGCAAGGCCGTCCAGGTGCGGATCGAGACCCCCAGGGAAGCCGTCCAGGAAGCCGTCGTCAGCTTCTTCACCCACCGCGCGGTCGGCAACCGCAGCTTCGCCACCGGCCACATGGACTTCGGCGCCGACGCCCGCCGCCTCTACGTCACCCCGACGAAGGCGGTCACCGACGGCACCTTCGAGTTCGACTCCCGCTGGCAGCTCACCGCCCCCCAGCTCACCGCCCGCGCCCTGCGCGCGGGCCGCGCGATCGACCTCGAATGCGGCCTGCTGGACAACTCCCCGCTGCTGGACGGACGTCGCAGCCAGCGCCTGGTCCACGCCGGCGCCGGCCGCCCCGAGGACTACGCGGCCCTGCGCGCCCGCGGCGTGGACGTACGCGGCGCCGCGGTACTCGTGGACGACTCGGAGACGTCGTACGACGAGCTGGCCGTCGCCGCCGCGGACGCCGGAGCGGCCACCGCGATCCTGAGCTCGTGGGAGGGCAGCCCCGCCTGGACGCACTGGACCCCCCACGGGGAGCGCCAGCCCCTCACCACCGTGCTGATCCGCTACGACATCGCCCAGCGGCTGCTCGGGGCCCTGCGCGCCGGCCCCGCCACCGTGGAGCTGAACGGCATCCCGCACAGCCCCTACCTCTACGACGTGATGCAGGTGTCGCGCCAGCGCGTACCCGAGCGGGTCGTGCACCGGGTGACGGCCGCCAACACCGCCACCGTCACCTCGCGCTACCACGACACGGGCGGCATCCCGTACGCCACGGAGCAGCGCTTCGGCTGGCGCCCCTGGATGGACGCGGCGATCAACCAGTACCAGCGCCACGTCGCCACCGGGACGACCCGCACCGAGTACGTGAGCGCCGACGACACCCTCTGGAACCACCGGGTCCACCACCGCCTCACCTGGAACCAGGACTCCCCCCTGTCCGGCGGCATGCTCCAGCCCGCCCGCACCTACCGGCCGGGGGAGCGGCTGACGGAGAGCTGGTTCGCCCCCGTGGTGCGCCCCGCCATCCCCACCGGCGTCAAGGGCCTGACCTCCCACCGCACGCAGGAGCAACTGGTCGTCCGCATACCGGAGTTCGCCGATGCCGCACCGGGCCACTACAGCTTCCCCGACGTCGGCGACATGGACGACACCCCCGCCGACGAGGTACGGGCGACCCTCCACCGCGACGGGAAGCCCCTCGCCGAGACCTCCGGCACCTGGGGGGAGTTCCCCGCGGGCGGAGACGGCGGCCGCTACCGCCTGGACCTGACGACCGCCCGCACCACCCCCGAGTGGACCCTGTCCACCAAAACCCGCACCACCTGGTCCTTCACCGCCCCGCGCCCCCCGGCCGGGCAGACCCCGCTGCTGCCCCTCCTGCAGCTCGACTACGACGTCCCCACCGACCTCACCGGCACCGCCCCCGCGGCCCGCACCCTCGACTTCAAGGTCAAGGCGCGCCACCAGGACGGCCTCACCACCCCGAAACCGGCCGGCATGGAGGTCTCCGTCTCCTACGACGACGGCGCGCACTGGACCACCGCGACGACCACCCCCCAGGGCGACGGCACCTACCGGGTCCAGGCAAAGCGCCCGACCGGCACCCACTACGTCTCCCTGCGCGTACGGGCCTGGGACGACCGGGGCAACAAGGTGACCCAGGAGATCACCCGCGCCTACGCCCTCAACTGACCCGCACCCCCCGAACTGCGCGGCACCCCCCTGCCGCCAGCCCGGCGACTCCGTCAGGCCCCCCCGCCTGACGGAGTCGCCGATGTCCCCGCCGAGCCCGCCTTCCTACGACAGCCACCCCCGCCGCGCCGCCTGCCACACCAACTGCGTACGTGTCGCCGCCCCCGCCCGCTGCATCAGCACCTGGATGCGCCGCTGCACCGTGCGCTGACTGACCCGCAGCTGGGAGGCGATCGCCTTGTCCGCGACCCCGGCGACGACCAGCGACAGCAGATACCGCTCGTCGTCGGCGACATGGCCACCGGGCCGCGAACTCCCCCCGAAGTCGGCCAGCTCACCGGAGTCCGTGACGTGCAGCGGCGACGCCGCCGCCCACTGGCTCTCGAACAGCGCGATCAACGCGTCGAGCAGACTGCTGCTGCGCACCACCGCCGCCGTCGGCTCGCCCAGCGAACCGTCCGGGCCGCCCGAACCCCCGGGCACCAGCGGGCAGATGGCGATCGACCTGTCCGCGATCACCAACCGCACCGGCAGGGTCCCGACAGCACGTGCCTGCTCACCGGCGCGGATACTCCCGGCAACGTTGTCCACCATGCCGGGCTCCTCCAGCAGGGCCCGCTCGTACACCGCCTTGTAGCGCACCCCGCGGGCGAGCAGCTCCCACTCCTCGTCGTTCTCCGACGCGGGCAGCGCCACATGGCCGGCCTTGCAGAGCCACTGCATCTCCTTGGCCCCGTACGCCAGGTGCCGCAGCCGCTGGCGGATCACGCTGACCCCCGTGATCACCTCGACCAGCTGTCCCGCGTCATGCCGCCGCCCCCCGGCCCGGTACTCCTCGGCGAGCTGCTCCACCCCCCGGCGCGCCCCCTCCAGCGCCTCCTGCCCGCGCAGCAGCAGCGGCCGCAGCGCCGCGTCGGGCGCCACCGGCACATAGCGCACCGCGCCCCCCGCCGCGGCCACCCGCCCCACCAGCCCCTTGTCGTGCAGCGACCCCAACACCCCGCGCGCCTGCGCGATGTCGAGCCCCACCTGCCCCGCGACCGCGGCGACCTCCGCCTCCCGCACCCCGACGAGGAAGCGGTACACCCGCTCTTCCCCCGCATCGATACCCGCAGCCTCCAGCACGCACCCTCACCCACCCCGACCGGTGTAACACACATCAAATACAGCGTGATCCAACCACATCCGCACATCGGGACGAGACCCGGCGGCTGGCACCCGGCAGCGGTATGGGCCCCGTCAGCCCACCAGCACCCCCGGATTGAGGATCCCCGCCGGATCGAGCGCCGCCTTCGCCCCGCGCAGTGCCGCCGCGAAGGGGTCGGGGCGCTGGCGGTCGTACCACGGCCGGTGGTCGCGCCCGACGGCGTGGTGGTGCGTGATGCCGCCCCCGGCGCCGATCAGGGCCTCCGACACCGCCGCCTTGACCTCGTCCCACTGGGCGACGGTGCTGCCCCAGCGGCCCGGCGCGTAGACGCCGTAGTACGGCGCGGGGCCGTCGGGGTAGACGTGCGTGAAGCGGCACGTCACCACGCCGCCCCCGCCGCAGGCCCACTCCAGCGCCTCGCGCGCGGCGGAGACGACGGCGTGGTGCAGGGCGGGGAAGCGGTCCCAGGTGCAGGCGGTCTCGAACGTCTCGACGATCATGCCGCGGCGGGCGAGTACGTCGCGCTGGTAGGGCATCCGCAGGAAGGACGACCGCCACGCCGCGGCGGCCCCGTCCGGTGCGGCGTCGCTGTGCGCGGCGTCCCCGAGCGGCGTGCCGCCGTACTCGCGTACGTGGCCGAGCGCCTGGTCGAGCAGGCCGCCGACGGGATGGTGGGCGGACTCGAAGCCGAGGACGAGGACCCCGCCGCCGACCGGGGTGCCGGCGTTGAGGAGGGCCTCGGTGGAGTCGAGGAGCCGGCAGTTCGCCGGGTGCAGGCCCGCCTGGGCGATCGCGCGGGTGGCGGCCACGGCGCCGTCGAAGTCGGGGAAGGCGACGGAGGCGCCCGCCTTCCACCGGGGCCGCTCCCGCAGCCGCAGCCACGCCTCGGTGATGACGCCCAGGGTGCCCTCGGAGCCGAGGAACAGCCGGTCGGGGGAGGGGCCGGCCCCGGAGCCGGGCAGCCGCCGCGACTCGCTGACGCCGACCGGGGTGACGACGCGCATCGACTCGGTGAGGTCGTCGATGTGCGTGTACAGCGTGGCGAAGTGCCCGCCCGCGCGGGTGGCCAGCCAGCCGCCGAGGGTGGAGAACTCGAAGGACTGCGGGAAATGCCGCAAGGTCAGCCCGTACGGCCGCAGTCGGTCCTCAAGATGGGGCCCGTACACGCCGGCCTGGATCCGCGCGGCCCGGCTGACCTCGTCGACCTCCAGGACCCGGTCCAGCCGTCCGAGGTCCAGCGAGACCGCGGGCCCCTCGAAGCGCGGCTCCACTCCGCCGACCACCGAGCTGCCCCCGCCGTAGGGCACGACGGCGATCCCCTCCCGGCCGCACCAGTCCAGCACGTCGACCACCTCGCGCTCGCTGCCGGGCCGGGCGACGAGGTCGACGACATGCGCGGTGTCACCGTGCAGATTGCGTACGACATCCCGAAACGCCTTGCCGCGACTGTGGGACAACCGGTCGACCACCCCGGCGGAGACGAGGTGCGCCAGCGACCCGGGCACCCGCACCCGGGAGGGCGCCACCGGCAGATCCTCCGGGCTCGGCGGCGCGTGATCGGCGAAGTCCTGCCCGGGAAAGAAGGCGGCCACCCGCCCCACGAGCGCGTCGGCCTCGCCCCCGGACAGCGCACCGGCCTCGTCCCCCCACCCCCACCAGGACCGCGCGCCACCCATGTGCCCTCCCCAGTACGCCGGTCGCCCCCGCCCGCGTCACACGCTAACCGCCATCCCACCCCCGCACGAGGGGCACGGCCCGTGCGGGTACTCCGGGCTTCGGGACGCTCCGCCCAGGCGTACCACCGCCCCTGCCCGCAGACGAAGCGGCCCCCGCCGGGGAAGGCTTCAGTTCTAGCGGTCGTTGCAACACTGCCTGGCTCAGGTGGTGAGTAGATCA
>NZ_JBHSZO010000056.1:0-24990 GCF_042663125.1 Streptomyces polyrhachis
GATCGCACGAACCTACTGGTCCTCGACCTTGACCAAACACATAGGGGCACCCCCCGCGCTAGGCGTTCGGCCAGACCTCGAAGGGTGCGCGCGGGGTCGGCCACGTGGTGCACCGACTCCTTCAGCCACATCGCGTCGAGCTGTTCGTACGGCAGCTGCACGCGTCCTTCGGCGATGTCCTCGGCGGAGGCGACGATCGGTGCCAGACCGGGAGGTGGTGGTGTGCCAAGCTGGTCGAGCATCGCTTCGGACGGGTCGACACAGAGGATGGGGCGGCGGGGCCGGACCCGCTCGGCCACTTCCCTGGCGAAGAGGCCGGTACCGGAGCCGATGTCGGCGATCCGGTCCGCGGGGCCGAGCCGCAGTGCCTCGGCGATCCGTCCGGCCATCCAGGGGACGTAGTCAGGTCCGTAGACCCAGTGCTCGTCGTACTCGGCAGCCAACTCATCGTAGTGCCCCCGCACTTCGCGCCCTTCCACGATCCCCCTCGTGTGTCGCCGTTCGTATCGCAGCAAGCAAGGGGCAGGTTATCGCGGGCAGTCGATCGGCGACAGACGGTAACTGGACGATAGCGAACACGCCCGCACCCAACTCCTCACCCGGCTGCGGCAGCTGTGGAATCAGGCGGTACCGCACGGTGGCGACCGGACGGATCCGCGCCTTTCGGAGTCCGTCCCCACTCGCGGCCTTCCACCATGCCTACGGCGCAGCGAAAAGGGCCGTGATCATCAGATCACGGCCCTGCACTCTTATGTGTCCGAGGGGGGACTTGAACCCCCACGTCCGATAAAGGACACTAGCACCTCAAGCTAGCGCGTCTGCCATTCCGCCACCCGGACCGGTGGTCTGCCGCAGGGTTTCGCCCGCGGTGACGAGTACAACGATACCAAGGTTTTGGAGTGCCTTTCACCCCCGTTTCCCGTCACGCTGCGTGCGCGGTCGGATGCGTTTGGCGAGGTCAGCGTGAGGGCGGCCGTCTCGGCCGCCCTCACGCACCGTGGTCGCGTGCCTGAGCCGTCCGCTCAGCAGTCCTCTCCGCGCAGGTAGCACGCCGAGCGGCGGGCCGTGCTCAGGGAGCCGGCGGGGTTGGTCTGGGGGCTGACCGCGTCGTCCCGTTCCACCAGCCAGTTGTGAGAGCGCCGGCCGTACGTGGTGCGGGTGAGCGTGCCGATGAAGCGCTCGTAGTCGATGTCACCGTCGCCGACGTCCGTCATGTGGTAGCCGTGCGGTGTCGTCTCGTCGTGCTCGCCGTCCTTCACGTGGAAGAGGGGGAAGCGCTGCGGCGCCGCGAGGACGTAGTCCAGTGGTTCGAAGGGCGCCGGGGTACCGTCCGGGCGGGTGCCGAAGCGGTACTGGCCGACGTATGCCCAGTAGATGTCCATCTCGAAGAACACCAGGTCAGGGTCGGTCTCGGCGAGCATCAGGTCGTAGATGCGCACCGTGGGGTCGTCGCTGCAGAAGGCGAACTCGTCGGAGTGGTTGTGCTGGTACCACTTCATGCCCAGCGCCTTCGCCGCCGCGCCGTAGGCGTTGAACTCCGCCGCCGAGCGCTTCACCGCGTCGACCGTGGTCCCGTAGCGGAAGGGGCCGGCCCAGGTGCCGATGTACGGCAGGTCGAGCTCCCGGGCATCGGCCAGGACCTGGCCGAGGCTGCTCGCGAAGGAGTAGCCGCCCGTGTACGAGACGTGGCTGCCGATGCCGCGCAGGCCGTTTCCGGCGGCGAGGCGGCGCAGCCGGGGCAGGGTGAGGGGGCCGGTGCCCTGGGCGTAGCCGGCGTACTCGATCTCGTCGTAGCCGTACTCCGCGAGGGCCTCGAAGACCGGCGCGAAGCCGACGGAGGCGATCTGGTCGCGCAGGGTGTAGAGCTGGATGCCCAGCCGGCCGGGCGGCACGATCGCGCCCTGCGCGCGGCCCGCGGCGGTGGCGGGGGTGGCCGCCGCGCCGGTGAGGGCGGCGGCGGTGGCGCCGGCCGCGACGCCGAGGAAGCCGCGGCGCTTGAGGGTGCGGGCGAGGTTGTCGGTGTGCTCGGTCATGGGCGGATGCTCCTTGGTCGGGTCGGGTCGGGTCGGGTCGGGGGGCTCGGGAGGCTCGGGTGGGATGGGCCAGTCGTCCTGGTCGGTCGGGCTGATCAGGCCGGACGGTCGGGCGTGTGGTGCGGTGTGGGGTCTGCGGGGCGCGGCTGCGGTACGAGCCCGGCCAGGCGCAGGAGCAGCCGCTTGACGTCCGTCGCCGCCACGGGGGTCGACGGGCCGGCGGGATCGGTGGTGAGGAGGACGGGGCCGTCCGCCTCGGTGGCCGGGGGCAGGCCGTGGCTGCCGCGTACCGGCTCGGGGTCCAGGGGGACGACCGCCATGCGGTAGCGCAGGCCCGCCTTCTTGCGGGCGAGGGCGCTCGCGGCGCGCAGGCGGACGTAGGGGTCGCGCGGGTCGAGGAACAGCTCGGCGGGGTCGTAGCCGGGTTTGCGGTGGATCTCGACCTGGCGGGCGAAGTCCGGGGCGCGGTCGTCGTCGAGCCAGTAGTAGTACGTGAACCAGGCGTCCGGCGCGGCGAGGGCGACCAGCTCGCCGGCGCGGGGGTGGTCCAGGCCGTACGCCTTCTTGCCGTCGTCGTCCAGGAGGCGGTCCAGCCCGGGGAGGCCGGCGAGCGCCTCGCGGGTACGGGGGACGTCGGCCGGGTCGCGGACGTAGACGTGGGCGATCTGGTGGTCGGCGACGGCGAAGGCGCGGGAGGCGGTGGGGTCGAGGTACTCCATGCCGGCCTGGGTGTGGACCTCCAGCAGGCCGGCGCGGCGCAGGGCGCGGTTGATGTCGACGGGGCGGTCGGCGCGGGTGATGCCGTACTCGGAGAGGACCACGGTGGTGGCGCCCTCCCGGTCGGCGTCGGCCAGCAACGGGCGCAGAGCCGTGTCGAGTTCGCGGGCGGCGGTGTGGGAGCGGGGGTCGTCGGGGCCGTAGCGCTGGAGGTCGTAGTCGAGGTGCGGGAGGTAGACCAGGGTGAGGTCGGGGTGGCGGGTGGCCAGCAGGTGGCGGGCGGCGGCGATGATCCAGCGGGAGGACTCCAGGCCGGCGCGCGGGCCCCAGTAGGAGAAGAGGGGGAACGTGCCGAGTTTCGCGGTGAGTTCGTCGTGCAGGGCCGGGGGGCGGGTGTAGCAGTCGGGTTCCTTGCGGCCGTCGGAGTAGTAGACCGGGCGCGGGGTGACGGTGTAGTCGGTGCCGGCGCCCATCGCGTACCACCAGCAGACGTTGGCCACCGTGTAGCCGGGCTGGACGCGGCGGGCGGCGTCCCACAGCTTGTCGCCGGCGACGAGGGCGTTGTGCTGGCGCCACAGGAGTACCTCGCCCAACTCGCGGAAGTACCAGCCGTTTCCGACGATGCCGTGCTCGGCGGGGGGTGCTCCGGTGAGGAAGGTCGACTGGGAGGTGCAGGTGACGGCGGGCAGGGGTGGCTGGAGGGGCGCGTGGGAGCCGGCGCGGGCCAGGGCGCTGAGCGCCGGCATGTGGGCGAGCAGGCGCGGGGTGAGGCCGACGACGTCGATGACGGCCAGCGGGCGGGCGGTCACGGCAGCTCCTTGAGGCCGAGGGAGGTCAGCAGGTCGCGGGCGAGCGCCAGTTCGGCGGCGATGCCGTCGGCCAGCTGGGCGCGGCTGCGGGGGCGCAGTTCGGGTGGGAGGGCGTGCCAGGTGTAGGTCTCGACCTCCAGGTGGCGGGTACGGGCGCGCGCGCCGCCGAGGAGGTGGGTGAGGGCGGCGCGCAGGACGGGGAGGGTGGCCGTCAGGGGTGCTTCGAGGGGGGCGTGCAGGGGGACATGGACGTGCGAGCGCCATTCCGGTACGTCGTCGGGGCCGGTGGGCAGGCCGCCGGCGAGGGCTTCGGGGAGGTCGTCCACGGCCCGTACGCCGTGGGGGGTGCGGGCGCGGGTCTGGTGCAGGAAGCGCGGTTCGGCGAAGGCGGCGAGTGCGGCCCGTACCGCCGGATCGTGCGGGCTGCGGGCCTGGAGTGCTGCGGAGAGCTGGGCTTTCACGACCGGGACGCCCGCTTCCTGGAGCGCGGCCAGGGCGGTGGACGGGTCCTCGAAGGAGGTGGCGAGGTGGCAGGTGTCGACGCAGACGCCGATGCGGTGCGGGGGCGGGGCGTCGGGGCCGGTGAGGAGGGCGAGGGCGTCGGCGGTGGTCTCGATCGTGCAGCCGGGTTCCGGTTCGAGGCCGACGCGCAGGGAGCGGCCGGTCAGTTCCTCGATGGCGTCGAGGCGGTCGGCGAGGGCGTGCAGGGCCTTCAGGGACTGCGTGCGGCGGCTGTCGTCGAAGTCGGTGCGCCAGGCGAGCGGGAGGGTGGAGACGGTGCCCTCGGTGACGTCGTCGGGGAGGAGCGCGGCGAGGAGGCGGGCGAGGTCGGCGGTGTGGTCGAGGCGTTCGGTCGTCGTCCAGTCGGGTTGGTAGACGCGGTACTTGACGATCTCGGCGCCGAAGCCTCGGTAGGGGAAGCCGTTGAGGGTGACGACCTCCAGGCCGCGTTCGTCGAGGGTGCGTTTGAGGCGGCGCAGGGCGGCGGGGTCGGCGCCGAGGGTGCGGGTGACGTCGCGGGCGAGCCACAGGCCGATGCCCAGGCGGTCGCGGCCCAGGCGGCGGCGGACGGGCTCGGCGTGGTCGCGCAGTTGGGCCAGGACGCCGTCGTGGTCCTCGGCGGGGTGGACGTTGGTGCAGTAGGCGAGGTGGACGGTGGAGCCGTCGGGGTGGCGGAAGCGCATGGTTCAACTTCCTCCGCGCAGGAGGGAGTTGCCCTGGTAGAGGTCGGTGGTGGGCTTGTCCGGTTCGAGTTCGAGGCGGCCGCTCTGGGCGTAGAAGGCGACGGGGTTGCGCCACAGGACGCGGTCCACGTCGTCCTCGCAGAAGCCGGCGGCGAGCATCGCCAGGCCGGTGCCGCGGGTTTTCAGCGGGTCGCTGCGGCCCCAGTCGGCGGCGGAGTTCACCAGGACCCGGTCCATGATCGCGGAGCCGTACTCGCGCAGGACGGCGACCATCCGCGCCTCGTCCATCTTGGTGTCGGGGTAGACGGAGAAGCCCAGCCAGACGCCGTTGTCAGTGGCCGCCGCTACGGTCGTCTCGTTGAGGTGGTCCAGGACGACGCGCTGCGGGGGGAGGTCGGATTCGCGCAGGACGTCGAGGGTGCGGGCGACGCCGGCGGCCTTGTCGCGGTGGGGGGTGTGGACGAGGGCGGGCAGGCCGTGGTCGGCGGCGAGCTGCAGTTGGGCGGCGAGCGCGTGGTCCTCGGCCGGGGTCATCGCGTCGTAGCCGATCTCGCCGACGGCCACGACGCGGTCCTTGTGGAGGTAGCGGGGCAGTTCGGCCAGGACGGGGGTGCAGCGGGGGTCGTTGGCCTCCTTGGGGTTGAGGGCGAGCGCGCAGTGGTGGGCGATGCCGTGCTGGGCCGCGCGGAAGGGCTCCCAGCCGAGGAGGGAGTCGAAGTAGTCGAGGAAGGTGGCGGGGGAGGTGCGGGGCTGGCCGAGCCAGAAGGAGGGTTCGACCAGGGCGCGTACTCCGGCGTCGTGCATCGCCGTGTAGTCGTCGGTGGTGCGGGAGGTCATGTGGATGTGGGGGTCGAAGATACGCATGGGGTTCTCCGAGGTCCGGGGCGGCGGGTGAGGGGGGTGCGGTGGGCTACTCCTGGGGGGCGGTGAGCGTGAGGGCGTGGCGCAGGTCGTCGGGGACGGGGCGGCCGGCGGCCTCGCGTTCGGCGGCGTAGCCGGTGAGCATGCGGGCCAGCTCCGTGTCGCCGCGGGCGCGGTCGGCGAGCCGGGCGACGGCGGTGAGGGGGACGCCGGTGAAGAGGCATTTGAGGACGGCCTGCCGCCAGGCGGGGGTGTCGAGGTGCTCGGCCGCGTAGGGGCCGAGGGCGGCGGCGATCAGCCGGGTGTCGTTGGTGCGCAGGGCGTCGTGGAGGAGGGGGAGGGCCTGCGGGCCGGGGTCGAGGTGCGGTAACGCCCGTAGGACGGCGAGGCGTTCCGCCGTGTCGCCGTGCTCGTAGAGGCGGGTCGCGGTGGCGGCGTCGGCGCGGGCGGCGCGCAGCAGGAGCAGGCGTACGGCGTCGGCGGCGTGGGAGCCGCAGGCGCGGCGGGCCGCCGTGAAGCGGGCCTCCCAGGGGGCGGGGGTCGCGGCCGCCGCCGCTGTCGCCTCCCGCAGTGCCTCCACCAGCCAGATCCGCGCGCCCGGTGCCAGGCCCGACTCCACCGCGGCCCGCAGCGCGGCGAGGGCGGCGGGGGTGCGTTCGGTGATCATCGCGGTTTGCCTCCCCGTGCCGCCCGCCCGCCCGCCGCCGCTTCCGTCGCGCGCAGGAACTCCAGTGAGGTGCGCGCGAGTTCGGGTCCGGCGTGTGAGTGGCGGGGCAGTTCGACGCTGATCAGGCCGCGGTAGCCGCTGGCCCGCAGCGCTCCCAGCAGCGGTTCGAAGTCGATCTCGCCCTCCCCGAAGGGCAGGTGCTCATGCACACCGCGCCGCATGTCCTCGATCTGTACGTGCGCCAGCCACGGCGCCGCCTCCCGCACGCACTCGGCCGGCGGGAGCGGCTCCAGGCACTGGCAGTGGCCGAGGTCCAGCGTCAGTCCCAGCGCCGGGTGCTCCCCGACGGCGGCGCGCAGCCGGTGGAAGCCGGCGAGGTCGTGGAGGAGGTGGCCGGGCTCCGGTTCGACGGCCAGCGGGATGCGGGCGTACTCGGCGGCCGTGAGCACCGGTTCGAGTGACTGCGCCAGCGTCTCCCACGCGGTGTCCTCGGCCACCCCGGCCGGCCGGCGCCCGCTGAAGGCGTGCACCGCGCCCGCGCCCAGCTCCCCGGCCACCCGCAGCGCCGTCAGGAGCAGCCGCTGCCGGGCCAGGCGCCCGGCAGAATCGGGGTCCAGCAGGGTCGGGGCGTGCTTGCGGCGCGGGTCGAGGACGTAGCGCGCGCCGGTCTCGACCGTCACCGCCAGCCCGGTGCGCTCCAGCACGCGGGCGACGGCCGCCGTGCGCGCGAGGAGGTCGGGGGCCAGCGGGTCGAGGTGCATGTGGTCGAGGGTGAGGGCGACGCCGTCGTAGCCGAGGTCGGCCAGCAGGGCGAGGGCGTCGGTCAGGCGCAGGTCGGTGAGTCCGTTCGTACCGTAGGCGAGGCGCAGCCGGCTCATGTCACGCTCACCTTCCCTGACTGGCGGCGGGCGAGGGGGATCAGCGCGAGCAGCGCGGCGGCGGTCGCGGGGGCGCCGCGGCGGGCGGCCAGCGCGGCCTGCAGCGGGAGCAGCGCCCCGATGCCGGCGCCCACCGCCGTCCGGGTGAGGTGCGGGCTGGGGTTGAGGGCGGCGTGGGCGTACGGGCGGGCGGCCGCCGCGGCGTAGGTGAGGCAGGCGGCGGTCGTCAGGTCGCGCGAGCCGCCGGTCGTGCCGCGCCGGATGCCGTCCGCGACCGCCAGCGTGCCGGCGAGCGCGGCGGCCGGCGTCGCTGCCCGGCCGCCCCACGCCTCGTTGCGGGAGACGGCGGTGACGGCGTAGGTGTGGGCGGCGAGGAAGGCCGCGGCTCCCAGCGGTGAAGGAGCCTGGTGGGAGCGGTACGTGGGCGATCCGCCGGCCGCCGCGCCCAGCAGCAGGTCCAGTCCCCGCGCCGCCGCCATGGCGGCCGGTCCCGCCGCCGTCTGCTTCAGCCGCAGGTCGTACGCCCACACCGTCGCCGCCAGTGCCGCGCCCACCCCGAGGGGGCGCCGACCCGCCGCCGCGGCCAGCGCCAGTCCCGCGCCGGTCAGCGCGCCGGCCGCCGCCAGCGCGGCGCGGGGGGCGATCCGGCCGGAGGGGATCGGGCGGTGCGGGCGCTCCACGGCGTCGACCTCGCGGTCGGCGTAGTCGTTGAGCGCCATCCCGGCCCCGTACAGGCAGACCGACGCCCCGGCGGCCAGCGCCGTGCGGCGTCCCGGCCGCACGCCCGCGGCGGCGGCGCCGGCGAGTGCGTCGCCGGGGATGGTGAACAGGGCGGGCAGCCGCAGCAGTTCGGCCCAGGCGCGCCGGTTCATGAGTCCGCTCCCCTCGTCGGCTCCGCTGCCCGCAGCCGCCCGGCCAGTGCCAGCAGCGCCGCCCACTGCCCGGCCAGGTCCGGCGGCCCGCAGTCGGGGTCCTTGAAGTAGAAGCCCAGCCCCGGTACGGGCCCACTGATCCCCGCTTCGTGGGCGCGCGCCATGATCCGTACCAGGTCCAGCACCAGCGGTGCGGCCAGCGCCGAGTCGCAGCCCTGCCAGATCGTCTGCAAAACCATCCGGGTGCCGAGGAAGCCGTCGAAGGCGACGTGGTCCCAGGCGGTCTTCCACTCCCCCAGCGCCGGTACGTCGTCGATGTGCACCTCGCCCTCGGGCAGCGCGCCGAGGTTGTCTGCCAGCACCCGCTCCTTGCCGGCGTTCTTCGCCGCCGCCGCGGCCGGGTCGCTGAGCGCGGCCCCGTCGCCGCCGCCGAGGAGGTTGGCCCCGGACCAGGCGCGCACGGCCAGGGCGCGCTGGGCGAACATCGGCGCCAGGACGGCCCGTAGCAGCGTCTGCCCGGTCTTGCCGTCCCGGCCGGCGTACGGCAGGGCTGAGGTCTCGGCGAGCGGCCGCAGGGCGGGGTGGTGCAGTCCGGTGGAGGGGGTGAAGTTGAGGTACGGGCAGCCGGCGCGCAGGGCCGCCGCCGCGTAGAGCGAACTGGGCGGGAGTTCCCCGCCGTTGGGCGCGGCCTCGGTGGAGGCGACGTTGACGACGACCGTACGGGCCGGGGCGCGCCGCCGGGTGAAGTCGGCGAGGTCGGCGGCGATGCGCTCCACCGCGCCCGTGTCACCGGGGCTGCCGCGCTCCCCCGCCCGTATCTCCGCGTCGGCGGCGGCGAGTTCACGGTGTACGGCGTCCGGCAGCCCCACCGGCAGGACGCCGGCGGCGGCGAGCTGCTCGGCCCGCTTGGGCAGCGGTGTGCAGGCGGTGTCGTGGCCGCCGAAGACGAGCCGGCCGAGTGCGGGGAGCGCGCAGCCGGCGAAGGCGGGGGTCTCGGTGACCATGCCGAGCGGCTGGTGCAGCCCGGCGGCCAGGGCGGCCGCGCCGGCGACGACGGTGGTGGCGACGGAGCCGCGCGCGCCGACGAGCCAGACTCCGGTGGGCGGCGGCTCGGTCTGCTTCCGGGAGAGGGACGTGTTCACGGAGTACCTCCGGTCAGCGCTGGTGGGTGGCGTGCGCAGGGGGGCCTCAGTGCCCGCTCCCGAACGCCGCGTCGAAGGACGCCTGCGGCGGGTCGAAGTCCAACTCCCGGAGTTTGCGCAGTGCTTCGGGCGCCCCCTGGAGCCGGTCCATGCCCGCGTCCTCCCACTCCACGGAGATCGGCCCCTGGTAGCCGATGGAGCGCAGCATCCGGAAGCAGTCCTCCCAGGGCACGTCGCCGTGTCCGGCGGAGACGAAGTCCCAGCCCCGGCGCGGGTCGCCCCAGGGCAGGTGGGAGCCCAGGCGCCCGTTGCGGCCGTCGAGGCGCTTGCGGGCCTCCTTGCAGTCGACGTGGTAGATGCGGTCGCGGAAGTCCCACAGGAAGCCGACCGGGTCGAGGTCCTGCCAGACGAAGTGCGAGGGGTCGAAGTTGAGGCCGAAGGCGGGCCGGTTGCCCAGGGCGTCCATGGCCTGGCGGGTGGTCCAGTAGTCGTAGGCGATCTCGCCGGGGTGGACCTCGTGGGCGAAGCGCACGCCCACCTCGTCGAAGACGTCCAGGATCGGGTTCCACCGCTCGGTGAAGTCGGCGTAGCCGCGCTCGATCATGCCCGGTACGGGGGGCGGGAACATGGCGACCAGGTGCCAGATGGACGAGCCGGTGAAGCCGACCACGGTGTCCACGCCGAAGGCGGCCGCCGCCCGTGCGGTGTCGGCCATCTCGGCGGCGGCGCGCTGCCGTACGCCCTCGGGTTCGCCGTCGCCCCAGATGCGGGCGGGGAGGATGGCGCGGTGGCGTTCGTCGATGGGATGGTCGCAGACGGCCTGGCCCACCAGGTGGTTGGAGATCGCCCGGCACGTCAGCCCGTACTTCTCCAGCAGTCGGCGGCGCCCGTCGAGGTAGCCGGGCTCGGCCAGTGCCCGATCGACCTCGAAGTGGTCGCCCCAGCAGGCGAGTTCGAGGCCGTCGTAGCCGAAGTCGCGGGCGTGGCGGGCGACCTCCTCCAGCGGCAGGTCGGCCCACTGTCCGGTGAAGAGGGTGAAGGTGCGGGGCATGAGGCTGCGCTCCCTTGGCCAGTCTGGCAGTCAACTGACGGGGATGTAGGCGGAGTTCTTCGCGGCGCTCTCCTCGACCGCCGCCAGGACGCGCTGGACGCGCAGCCCGTCGGCGAAGGAGGGGGCGGGCTGCTCGCCGGCGGCGATGGCGTGCACCAGGTCGCGGGCCTGGTGCACGAAGGTGTGCTCGTAGCCGAGGCCGTGGCCGGGGGGCCACCAGCCGGAGAGGTAGGGGTGCTCGGGCTCGGTGACGAGGATGCGGCGGAAGCCGGCGGTGGGGGCGGGCTCGGCGTGGTCGTGGTAGGACAGCTCGTTGAGGCGCTCCAAGTCGAAGGAGAGGGAGCCCAGTTCCCCGTTCAGCTCGACCGACAGGGCGTTCTTGCGGCCCGCCGCGAGCCGGCTGACCTCGAAGGAGGCCAGGGCCCCGGAGGCCATGCGCCCCTGGAAGAGCGCCGCGTCGTCCACGGTGACCGCCCCGAGCCCGCCCGTACCTCCCGAGGCGGTGAGGCCGGACGAACTCCCGGGCAGCGGGCGCTCCTTGATGAACGTCTCGGTCAGCGCCGACACCCCGGCGATCGCCTCCCCCGTGAGGAACTGCGCCAGGTCCACGAGGTGCGCCCCGAGGTCCCCGAGCGCCCCGGAGCCGGCGTGCTCCCTGCGCAGCCGCCACACCAGCGGGAAGGCCGGGTCGGTGAGCCAGTCCTGCAGATACGTCAGCCGTACGTGCCGCAGCGCGCCCAGCCGTCCCTGGGCGACGAGCTGGCGGGCGTACGAAAGGGCGGGCACCCGGCGGTAGTTGAAGCCGACCATGGCGACCTGCCCGCGGGCGGCGGCCGCCTGCGCGGCGGCGGTCATCGCCTCCGCCTCGGCGACGGTGTTGGCGAGCGGCTTCTCGCAGAGCACGTGCTTGCCGGCCGCCAGTGCGGCGACGGCGATCTCGGCGTGGCTGTCGCCGGGCGTGCAGATGTCGACCAGCTGCACGTCGTCGCGGGCGACGAGGACGCGCCAGTCGGTCTCGGCGGCGTCCCAGCCCAGCCGGGCGGCGGCGGCCTCGACCTGCCCGCGGTCGCGGCCGCAGACGGCCGCCAGCCGGGGGCGCAGGGGCAGGTCGAAGGCCCGGCCGGCGGTGCGCCAGCCCTGGGAGTGGGCGGCGCCCATGAACGCGTAGCCGACCATGCCGATGCCGAGTTCGGGTGCCGGTTCGTCGTTCGACATACAACTCCTCGCTGTTCGGTGACGGTGGTGAGCTGCCCGGCGGCCGGCCCGCGGCCGTAACACCGGGTCGCCGTCGGCCTACTTGAACCCGGTGGGCAGGTAGCGGTCGACGTTCTCCTTGTCGACCACCGCCGAGTACAGGGTCACGAAGGCGGGGATCTCGAACTCCGCCATCCCGCCGACGCCCTTGCCCTGGCCGAGCGCCCGCGCGAGGTCGATGGCGGAGGCCGCCATGGTCGGCGGGTAGAGGACGGTGGCCTTCAGGACCGTGTTGTCGGCCTTGATGTTGTCGAAGGCGTTCCTGGATCCGGCGCCGCCTACCATCAGGAAGTCCTCGCGCCCGGCCTGCTTGATGGCCTGCAGCGCGCCGTCGCCCTGGTCGTCGTCGTGGTTCCAGAAGGCGTCGAACTCGGGGACTGCCTGCAGGAGGTCGGTCATCTTGCGCTGCCCGGACTCGACGGTGAACTCGGCGGCCTGGCGGCCGACCTTCTTGATGTTGGGGTAGTTCTTCAGCGCGTCGTCGAAGCCCTGGGTGCGCTGGCGGGTCAGCTCCAGGCTATCGATGCCGGCCAGTTCGATGACCTTGGCGCCGCTCTTGCCCTTGAGCTTCTCGCCGATGTAGCGCCCGGCGTTGAGGCCCATGCCGTAGTTGTCGCCGCCGATCCAGGTGCGGTACGCCTGCTGGGAGTCGAAGACCCGGTCGAGGTTGATGACGGGGATGCCCGCCTGCATGGCCTTCAGGCCGGCCTGGGTCATGGCCTTGCCGTCGGCGGGCAGGATGACCAGCACGTCGACCTTCTTGTCGATCAGCGTCTGGATCTGGCCGTCCTGCGCGGCGGGGTCGTTGGAGCCCTCGGTGATCTCCAGGGTGACGTCGCTGTACTTCCCGGCGCGGCTGCGGGCGTTGTCGTTGATGGCGTTGAGCCAGCCGTGGTCGGCCTGCGGTCCAGCGAAGCCGATGGTGACGGGCTTGCCGGGCTTGTCGTCGGCGCCCTGCCCGACCTCCTGCGCTGCGGGGTCGTCCTTGGCCTCGTTGCTGGTGCAGGCGGTGAGGAAGGTGCCGGCGGAGAGCGCGGCGGCTCCGAAGAGCACGTTTCTGCGGCTGGTGAGCGGGGTGTGGGACATGGCGTGTGACCCTTCGGTACGTCGGAAGTGCCGGGAGGAGGGCGCGGGTTGAGGCGGGTGCGGCGCCGGGCTGCGGGAACGTACGGCGGCCGGGATCATGTCTCGGCGGCGCTGCGTGAGGTGCGGTGCTGGATCAGCACGGCGACGACGATGATGGCGCCCTTGGCGATCTGCTGGACGTCGTTCTGCAGGTTGTTGAGGGAGAAGATGTTGGTGATGGTGGTGAAGACCAGCACGCCGAGCACGGAGCCGACGATGGTGCCCCGGCCGCCGCTGAGGAGGGTGCCGCCGATGATCGCGGCGGCGATGGCGTCGAGTTCGTAGAGGTTGCCGTTGGTGTTCTGGCCGGAGCCGGTCTGCACGGTGAGCATGAAGGCGGCGATGCCGCAGCACAGGCCCGACAGGACGTAGAGGTAGAGGCGTTGGCGGCGCAGGTCGATGCCGGCCAGGCGGGCGGCCTCGGGGTTGCCGCCCAGGGCGACGGTGCGGCGGCCGAAGCTGGTGCGGTTGAGCAGCAGCCAGCCGAGCACCGCGATCACCGCGAAGATGATCACGAGCGGGGGGATGCCGAGCACGCGGGCGCCGGGCAGTCCCAGGTCGGTGACGGAGGCGTTCTCGGCGGTGACGCGCTGGGTCTTGCCGTCGCTGAGGGAGACGGCGAGGCCGCGGGCGGAGGCGAACATCGCGAGGGTGGCGATGAAGGGGACGAGCTTCCCGTACGCGATGAGCAGCCCGTTGACGAGCCCGCAGCCCACGGCGACGGCGGCGGAGGTGAAGAGGATGCCGCCGAAGCCGTACTCCTGGGTGGCCACGGTCGTCGCCCAGACGGAGGCCAGGGCGACGATGGCTCCGACGGAGAGGTCGATGCCGCCCCCGATGATCACCAGGGTCATGCCGACGGCGACGACGCCGATGATGGAGGACTGGGTGAGGATGTTGCGCAGGTTGTTGACCCGCAGGAAGGTGTCGGGCTCGGTGAAGGCGCCCACGGCGACGAGGATGCCGAGGACCAGCACGAGGGCCAGGATGCGCTTGTCGGCGCGCTCCCACAGGGCGCCGGGGCCGGCGGAGGCGGGCAGCGGACCGGCCTTGGCGGCGGGGGTGGTCTGGGAGGAACTCAGCACTGCTCGGCGTCCTTCCGTGAGGTGCCGCCCGGGGTGCCGGGAGCGGAGGGGGTGGTGTCGCCGCGGGCGGGGGCGCCCGAGGAGACGACGAGGTCGAGGACCTGGTGCTCGGTGAGTTCACGGCCCGGGGCGGTGTGGATGACCTCGCCCTCGCGCAGCACCAGCACCCGGTCGGCGAGGCCCAGGACCTCGGGCAGGTCGCTGGAGACGAGCACGACGCCGACACCGGAGTCCGCCAGGTCGCGGATGACCGCGTACAGCTCGGCCCGGGCCCCGATGTCGACGCCGCGGGTGGGCTCGTCCAGCAGCAGCACCTTGCACTCGCGCAGCAACCAGCGGGCCAGGACGGCCTTTTGCTGGTTGCCGCCGGACAGGGTGCGGATGGGCAGCTGCGGGTTGTCGGGGTGCAGGGAGAGCCGGCGGACGACCTCGTGGGTGGCGCGGCGCTCGCCGGAGCGGTCCATCCAGCCCAGGCGGGAGAAGCGGCGCAGGGAGGAGACGGAGACGTTGCGGGTGACGGACTCGCCCAGCAGCAGCGCCTGCGACTTGCGCTCCTCGGGCGCCAGCCCGATCCCGGCGTCGACGGCGGCGCGCGCCGAACCGGTGCGCACCGGCCGCCCGTTGACGTACACGCGCCCCGCTGTCGGCTTGCGCGCCCCGAAGATCGTCTCCAGCACCTCGGAGCGCCCCGACCCGACCAGCCCGGCGAGTCCGACGATCTCCCCGGGCCGCACCTCCAGGTCCAGCGGGGCGAACTCCCCGTCCCGGCATAGCCCTTCGGTCCGCAGTACGGGCGCGGCGGAGCCGTCCGCCCCGCCGTCCGCCCGCTGGGGGAAGAGGTACTCGACCTCGCGCCCCGTCATCAGCGACACCACCTCGGAGGTGGGTGTCGTACGGGCGGGCAGCCCCCGGGCGACGGCGCGCCCGTCCTTCAGCACGGTGACGCGGTCGCCGATGCGGCGGATCTCCTCAAGCCGGTGGGAGATGTAGATGACGGCGACGCCCTCGGAGGTCAGGTCGCCCACGATGCGGAAGAGGTTGTCGACCTCGTCCGGGTCGAGGGCGGCGGACGGCTCGTCCATGACCATCAGCTTCACGTCGTGCGAGAGGGCGCGGGCCATGGAGACGATCTGCTGCCCGGCGGCGGAGAGCGTCCCCACGATCCGGCCGGGCGCGATCTCGGGGTGCCCGAGCCGGGCGAGGAGGGCGGCGGTGGCGGCGCGGGCCGCGCGCGGGCGCAGGAAGCCGTGGCGGCTCAGCTCGTGCCCGAGGTAGACGTTCTCGGCGACCGACAGGTGCCGGACGAGGTCCAGTTCCTGGTAGATGGTGGCCACGCCCAACCGCATGGCGGCGACGGGGGACTTGAGGACGGCGGGTTCGCCCTGCCAGACGATCTCGCCGCCGTCGGGCTGGTGCACGCCCGCCAGCACCTTGATCAGCGTCGACTTGCCGGCCCCGTTCTGCCCGAGCAGGCAGTGCACTTCACCGGCCCGGACGTCGAGATCGACGCCGTCGAGGGCGCGTACGCCGGGAAAGACCTTGGTGATCGCGGACATCGTGAGCAGGGGTGGAGGGTCCTGCGGAGCGGTAGGTGCCATGTGCGGATCTCCTGTTTTCGGGCAGGGCTGATCGCGGTACGGCGGTGCGGGGTGGTGCGGCTCGGGTGCTACGGGAGCACCGACAGGGCGCGGCACGCCGGCGACGGCGCGGCCACGTACGCGAAGTACGAACGCGGGCTGTGCGGTTGTACGTTCCCGGGCCGCCGAAGCAGCGGCCCGGGACGGCTACGCGGGCGAGAAGAGGTGGTCGCTGGTGAGCCGGGCGGCACCGATGACACCGGCGACGGGCCCGAGTTCGCCCAGCACGATGGGCAGGTTGCCGGTGGCGAGCGGCAGCGACTGGCGGTAGACCTGGGTGCGGATGGCGGCGAGCAGGTTGTGGCCGAGCCCGGTGACCCCGCCACCGATCACCACCAGGCCCGGATTGAGGAAGCTGACCAGGCCGGCGATGACCTGCCCGGTACGGGTGCCGCCCTCGCGGATGAGCTGGAGGGCGCAGGGGTCTCCGGCCACGGCGGCGGCGGAGACGTCGGTGGCGGAGAGGCGTCCCACGCTCTCCAGCCGGGTGGCCAGTTCGACGGACCGCCCGTCCCGGGCGGCGGCCTCGGCGTCCTTGGCGAGCGCGGCGCCACCGAAGTAGGCCTCAAGGCAGCCGCGGTTGCCGCAGGCGCAGGGACGCCCGTCGGCCTCGACCTGGATGTGCCCGATATCACCGGCGCTGCCGTTGGTCCCCCGATAGACGTCACCACCGACGACGATGCCGCAGCCGATACCGGTACCGATCTTGATGCAGAGGAAGTCACGCACCGACCGCGCGACTCCGGCGTGCTGCTCACCGAGGGCCATGATGTTCACGTCGTTGTCGACCATGACGGGACAGCCCAGTTCCTGGCTGAGGGCCTCCCGTACGGGAAACCCGTCCCATCCCGGCATGATCGGGGGCGACACAGGGACCCCTTCGGGAAACCGCACGGGCCCCGGCACACCGATCCCGGCACCGTCGAACCCCTCGGCAACCCCGGTGGCACGCAACTTGGCGGCCATGGCGAGCACTTGCTCAAAAACGGCGACGGGCCCCTCGCGAACGTCCATGGGCTGGTTGAGATGCCCGAGGACCTCCAACTCGGCGTTGGTGACGGCCACATCGACAGAGGTGGCACCGATATCAACACCAAGGAACCGCAGCGCGGGGGCCAACCGCACATTGTGCGACCGCCGCCCGCCCCGCGAGGCGGCGAACCCGTCAGCGACAACAAGCCCGGTCTCAAGCAGCCGATCGATCTCCACGGCCAACTTGGACCGGGAAAGCTCGACCTGATCCCCCAACTGAGCCCGGGAGTTGGGCCCACCATCACGCAGCAACCGAAGCAACCGCGCCTGATGCGCATTGGCGGGCCGAGCCGTCATACGCCGCATCGCTCAGCTCCCTCCACACGCACGGGCCCCGGCCAACGTCCACCGAAGCAACCAAGCCGACCGAACACCTTTACCGGGGAACGTAGCAGCGCACCGCAACACTGGGAAGAAGTAGTGCACGATCCACCCCCAACTTTCCCCATCCACAGGACAAAGCCCTAACAAGCCCACCCGCACTCGCACCCGGCCCGTATCCCCCACACCCACCTAGCCGATGCCCCGCGCCCACCCGAACCCAGCCCGCCCATGCCCCCATGCCCACCCGAACCCAGCCCGCCCGTGCTCCCTCCCCCACCCGAACCCAACCGACCCACACCCGCACTCACCCAGCCCATATCCATGTCAATGTCCACCCACGTCCCCCAGTCCCCCACCCACAGACCCCCACCCCCCACCGGCCCACTTCACCCACCCCCAGCCACCCAGCGTCGCGGAGCGACGCAGCACCCCCTGTCGCGGAGCGACACAGCACCCCCACCGCGGAGCGGTGCAACGCCCACCCACCGCGGAGCGGTGCAACCCACCCCCAGGTAGACACCGTCCACCCCCTTAGTAGACACTGTCCACTATGCCCCCCACCCCCCGATCCCGCCTCCTCCAATCCGCCAGAACCCTCCTAACCGAATCCGGCGTAGAGTCCCTCACCCTCCGAGCAATCGCCCGCCACGCCGGCGTCTCCCACGGGGCACCCCTGAAGCACTTCCCCCACCGGGCAGCCCTCCTCTCCGCCATCGCAACCCAGGGCTTCCGCGAACTGGCAGCCCGCACCGGCGACGAACTGAACGCCCTCCCCCCCACCGCACCCCCCGCCCGGCACCTGCGCACCGGCCTCCACGCCTACGCCGAGTTCGCCCTCGCCAGCCCAGAAATGTTCCAACTGATGTTCCGCCAGGACCTCCTGGACCCCACCGACGAAGAGCTGCGCGAAGCCGGCACCGCAGCCTTCACCCCCCTCCTCACCGGCGTACGCAACCTCCAGACCACCGGCTGGCAGCGCGAGGCCGACCCCCTCCTCCTCGCCGGCGCCCTGTGGTCCTCCGTACACGGACTGGCCCAGCTGTGGTCCTGGGGCTCCCTCCCCTACGCGACGACAGCCACCTCGATGGACCAGATCTACGACACCCTCTGCCAAGCCCTCGGCCTCAACGCCACAGATCCCGCATAACGCCACCGATCCGAACGCCACCAACCCCGCATAAGGAACCACCCATGACGCAATCCCCCATGACGCAACCCCCCACCCCCGCCCCCGACTTCGACCGCGAGACCGCCGTGACCCGCCGCCCCGGCGGCCGGTCGATATACGACACCGACCTCCCCGGCGCCTGGAAGGTGGGCATGGGCATCAACGGCGGCCTCCTCCTCTCCGTAGCCGCCCGCGCCCTGTCGGCCGAGCTGGGCGAGGGCCCCACGCCCCACCCGCACCCCTTCTCGATCAGCGCGTACTACCTCTCCACCTCCACCGCGGGCCCGGCCACCGTGGAGGTCGACACCCTCCGCCGCGGCCGTACGGTCTCCACCGCCTCCGCCTCCCTCTGCCAGCCCGGCGAGGACGGCACCCCCGTGGAGCGCCTGCGCGCCCTGGCCACCTTCGGCGACCTGGCCGCCCAGGACGGCGACATCCGCACCTCCGCCAAGCCGCCGCACCTGCCCGCCCCCGAGGAGTGCTTCGGTACGGAGGCGGCCCCCGCGGAGTTCAAGGCCCAGTCCCCCCTGCTGGACCGCGTGGACCTGCGCCTCGACCCGGCCTGCGTCGGCTGGGCGGTCGGCGCGCCGTCCAACAAGGGTGAGATCCGCGGCTGGTTCCGCCTCCCGGAGGGCCGCGACCCCGACCCGCTGCTGCTCCTCCTGGCGGTCGACATCCTCCCCCCGGTCAGCTTCGACCTCGGCGTCCCCGGCTGGGCGCCGACCCTCGAACTGACCGCCCACGTACGGGCGAAGCCGGCCCCCGGCTGGCTGCGCGTGGTCCACTCGACGCGCAACTTCGCGGGCGGCTACCTGGAGGAGGACGCAGAAGTCTGGGACTCCACGGACCGCCTGGTGGCCCAGTCCCGCCAACTGGCCCGCGTACGCCTGCCGAAGAAGTAACCGCACCCTCAACCCGACCGAGCCGCACCCTCACCCGCGGCCGAGCCGCCCCCGACCCACCTGGCGCGGCTCGGCCGCCGAAGGCCGGTGAGGAATCACCCCTCCCGCAGCAACCCCCGCAGAGCAAGAGCGTCCGACGCCATAGCACTGGTCAACGTCGCAAAGCCACCGGCCAACTCCATCCGCGCAGCCTGCGCACCCTCCCCCGGCCCCTCCCACACCCGCGATCCACCCGCCATCTCCCCTCCGACCCGCAGCAGTTGCCCCACCGCACGGCAGCCGTCCACCCCCGCCGGCCCGTCCCAGCCCCCGTACCCGGGCCCCAGCCCCGTCTCCTGATCCAGCAGCAGCCGCCCGTCCCGCCGCACGGTGAGCCGCGAGGCAAGACTGCCGGGCTCCTCCCCCGCCCGCCCGAGGACCAGCTCCTCACGAAAGACGAGCCGAGCACCCGCACCCACCTCGATCCGCGTACCCACCCGCAGCAGACTCCCCCCAGCGGCGATCAACGGCTCAGGCTCCCACCGCAGTTCAGCACCCTCCTCGACCACGATCCGCACGTCGTACGCAGCCGCCGCACCCGTGTGCCCCGGCAGCGCGATCGTCGCCGCGGCACTGGAGAACCGAAGCCGGGCCCCCGCCCGTACCGTCACATCCAGAGCCAGCCGATCCCCACCCAGCGGCGCGCTCATCGCCCCGACCAGGCAGACCTGCGCCCCCACCCCAGCTCCGGACGAACGGACCCGCCGCAGCGCCAACGGCCCGTCACTCTCCAGAACGGGCAGAACCGTACGCCCGTCAAAACCAGCGGAAGCCACCACCCGCGCATGCGCCCGCACCCCCGCACCCACCGGCACGACCGTGCTCACCGCCACGCCCCCAGCCGCCCCCGCACCCACTCGGCAACGGGCTCGACCCCGCCCTCCCCCACCAACGACGTGAAGACAACCGGCAGTTCACCGCGCTGAACAGCGGCGTCCCGCCCCATACGACCAAGATCCGACCCCACATAGGGCGCCAGATCCGTCTTGTTGACCACCAGCAGATCAGCGGTGGCAACCCCGGGCCCACCCTTGCGCGGAATGTCATCACCCCCCGCCACATCGATCACGAAGACCTGAGCGTCCACCAGCCCCTTGGAGAACGTGGCGGTGAGATTGTCACCCCCGGACTCGATCAGGACCAGCTCCAGCCCCCCGACCGACTCCTCCAACTCCTCCACCGCCTCCAGATTGGCGGAGATGTCATCGCGAATCGCGGTGTGCGGACACGCCCCCGTCTCCACCGCGGCAATCCGCTCCGCCGGCAGCACAGCCTCCCGCAGCAGGTACTCCGCGTCCTCCCGCGTGTAGATGTCGTTCGTGACGACGGCGATCGACCACTCCTCCCGCAGTGCCCGGCACAGCGCCGCGACGGTCGCCGTCTTACCGGAGCCGACCGGCCCACCGATCCCGATCCGCAGCGCCCGCCGGCCCCCATCCGGACGGAAGTCACCGTGGGTGTGACGCTCGGGGAAGGTCTCGCGGTGATCCAGGTGCACAACATCTCCCAACGTAGAGATCCCTCAGGACGCGAACAGCCGCACAGCCCAACCGGCATGCTGCTCAGCGGCGATATCAAGCCACACGCTCGACGCGGCCGGCAGCGCATCGACTCCCCCGCCATCTCCCCCCTCCCGCGCCCTCTCCGCGCACTCAGCGGCCCGCACCGCTACCTCGTCCACCCGCGGCGCCAGCCGCGCCAGCACAGCCGTCGCGTCGAAGGGATCGAGGCTCAGCAGCCGCACGGCCGCCGTCGCCGGCCCCGACACCGCCTCGTACGCCACCACCTGCGCGGCGTCCAGCGGACCGAGCCCCGCCACCCGCGCCGCGACGCCCAGCACGACCGGCTGATGCGCGCCGCGCGGAAAAGCCGCCGCCAGCGCCTCCAGTTCCGGATGCGGCCACGCGGCCCGGGCCGCCCGCAGCGCCTGGCGCCCGAGCCTGCGACTCACGCCCCGCAGCACGGCCGAGGGCGTACGGGCATCAGCGGCCTCGTCAAGCACCACCGGATCAAGCCCGCCGCAAGCAGCAGCCGCAAGCCCGGCCCCCGTCAGCCCGGCCGTCGCCAACCGCCCCGCGCAGTACGCATGGAGCGTGCCGGCATCCCGCACCCGCCCCGCCTTCACCGCCGCCTCCACCCCACCGGAATGAGCGTGGCCCCCGGCGGGAAAACGGCCGTCAGCGAGAACGAGGAGCGCCGCACGCGTGTGCCCGCCCATCCTGGAAGAACGCGTGTGACCGCCCATCTCAGAAGAGGAAGTACCGCTGGGCCATGGGGAGTTCGGCAGCCGGAGCAGGCTCCACCACCTCGCCGTCGATCGTCACCGTGAAGGTGTCCGGATCGACGACCACCCGGGGCAGCGCGTCGTTCTCCCGCATATCGGCCTTGCCCAGCCCCCGCGTCGAGGCCGCCGCCAG
The DNA here is from genome assembly GCF_042663125.1 of Streptomyces polyrhachis. Taxonomy (NCBI): domain Bacteria; kingdom Bacillati; phylum Actinomycetota; class Actinomycetes; order Kitasatosporales; family Streptomycetaceae; genus Streptomyces; species Streptomyces polyrhachis. The sequence goes on from NZ_JBHSZO010000056.1 coordinate 21,198, forward strand.
CATCCGCTTGCCGTGCCGCTCCCCCAACCCTGCCTCCAGCGCCAACGGCGTCACGAAGTTCACCGAGTTGAGCGCGGGCGCCCGCCCCAGCGCCCCGAACATCGGACGCGGAAAGACGGGCTGCGGCGTGGGAATGGAGGCGTTGGAGTCCCCCATCTGCGCGTACGCGATCTGCCCGCCCTTGACGACGAGTTGCGGCTTCACCCCGAAGAACCCCGGCTCCCACAGCACCAGATCGGCCAGCTTCCCGACCTCGACCGACCCGACCTCCCCGTCGATGCCCTGCGCCACCGCCGGATTGATCGTGTACTTGGCGACATAGCGACGCGCCCGCCGGTTGTCCGCCCGCCCGTCCCCGGGCAGCGAACCACGCCGCCGCTTCATCACGTGCGCGGTCTGCCAGGTACGCATGACCACCTCACCCACCCGCCCCATGGCCTGGGAGTCGGAGGAGATGATCGAGATCGCCCCGAGGTCGTGCAGGATGTCCTCGGCCGCGATCGTCGTCGGCCGGATCCGCGACTCCGCGAAGGCCAGGTCCTCCGGCACCGAGGGGTTGAGGTGGTGGCAGACCATCAGCATGTCGAGGTGCTCCTCGACGGTGTTGACGGTGTGCGGCCGGGTCGGATTGGTGGAGCTGGGCAGCACGTACGGCTCGGAGACCACGGTGATGATGTCGGGCGCGTGCCCGCCGCCCGCGCCCTCCGAGTGGTACGCGTGCAGGGTCCGCCCCGCGACGGCGGCGAGGGTGTCGCCGACGAAGCCGGCCTCGTTGAGCGTGTCGGTGTGGACGGCGAGCTGCGCGCCCGTCTCCTCGCAGACCGTCAGGCAGGCGTCGATCACGGCCGGGGTGGCCCCCCAGTCCTCGTGGATCTTGAACCCGAGCGCGCCGCCCCGCAGTTGGCTGAGCATCCCCTCCCGCGAGACGGTGCTCCCCTTGCCGAGCAGCCCCACGTTGACCGGGCAGCCGTCCAGCGCGGCGAACATCCGCTCCAGATGCCACGGCCCCGGCGTGACCGTCGTCGCCTTGGTGCCCTCCGCCGGCCCCGTACCACCGCCGATGAGGGTGGTGACCCCGGAGGCCAGCGCCTCGTCCACGAGCTGCGGCGAGATGAAGTGGACGTGCGCGTCGATCGCCCCGGCCGTGACGATCCGCCCGTTCCCGGCGATGACCTCCGTCTCCGGCCCGATCGCCAGCCCGGAAGTGACGCCGTCCATGGTGTCGGGGTTGCCGGCCTTGCCGATGGCGCTGATGCGCCCGTCGCGCAGCCCGATGTCGGCCTTGACGACACCCCAGTGGTCGAGGATCACCGCCCCGGTGATCACGGTGTCGGGCGCGCCCTCGGCCCGGGTGACCAGGGACTGCCCCATCGACTCGCGGATGACCTTCCCGCCCCCGAACACCGCCTCGTCACCGGCGAGTCCGGGCCCACCGCAGCGGTCCTCCTCGATCTCGATCAGCAGATCGGTGTCCGCCAGCCGAATCCGGTCCCCGGTGGTCGGCCCGAAGAGGTCCCCGTACGCGGCCCGGCCCAGCTCAGCCATCGAGCGCACCCCCGATCTCCCCACGCAGCCCCGCCACGACCCGCCGCCCGGCGAGCGGAACGAGCGCCACCGCCACCGGAATCCCCGGCTCGAACCGCACGGCGGTGCCGGCGGCGATGTCCAACCGCAGCCCGTACGCGGCCGAACGGTCGAACTCCAGCCCGGGGTTGGCCTCGGCGAAGTGGTAGTGCGAGCCGACCTGCACCGGCCGGTCGGCGGCGTTGAGCACGGTCAGCCGCGTCACGGGCCGCCCCTCGTTGATTCGGACCGCCGCGTCGGCGTAGAGAATCTCACCGGGAATCACGCTCAACCCCCCTCAGCAGATCGGCTCATGAACGGTGACCAGCTTGGTCCCGTCGGGAAAGGTCGCCTCGACCTGCACCTCGCGGATCAGCTCCGCGATCCCCTCCATCACGTCCTCGCGGCCCAGCACCCGCCGCCCGGAGGCCATCAGCTCCGCCACCGTACGGCCGTCGCGGGCCCCTTCCAGCAGATGGGAGGTGATCAGCGCGACCGCCTCGGGATGATTGAGCCGCACCCCCCTGGCCCGCCGCTTCTCCGCCACGTCGGCGGCCACATGGATCAGCAGCCGCTCCTGCTCATGAGGAGTCAGTCGCACACTCGTACCCCGCATCGGCTCGACCCCGGCCGTACCCGCTACGCCCGGACCGCACGAACGCTAGCGGCGATGTTTTACCGCCGCGTTACACGACGGGACCGACACGCCCGGCAGCCTCCCCGCCAGGTCTCCGTCAGCGGGCGATCCGGTGGTACGAAGACCCCCATGGCGTGGTTCACCGACTCCGGATACGCACTCGGCCGACTCCTCTTCCAGCGCGGCCTGGCGGCGCTGTACCTGGTGGCGTTCCTCGTCGCCGCCCACCAGTTCCGGGCGCTGATCGGCGAACGCGGCCTCCTCCCTGTCCCGCGCTTCACCGCCCGCGTCCCCTTCCGCGACTCCCCCAGCGTCTTCCACCTCCACTACACGGACCGGTTCTTCGCGCTGTGGTCCTGGAGCGGCGCGGCACTGTCCGCCGCACTGCTCGCCGGCGTGGGGGATCTCGTACCGCTGTGGGCGTCGATACTGCTGTGGGCGGCGCTGTGGGTGCTGTACCTGTCGATCGTCAACGTCGGCCAGACCTGGTACGCGTTCGGCTGGGAGTCGCTCCTGCTGGAGACCGGCTTCCTGGCGGTCTTCCTCGGCAACGACGAGGTGGCGCCGCCGGTCCTGGTGCTCTGGCTGCTGCGCTGGCTGCTCTTCCGGGTGGAGTTCGGCGCCGGGATGATCAAGATGCGCGGCGACAGCTGCTGGCGCGACCTGACCGCCCTGTACTACCACCACGAGACCCAGCCGATGCCGGGCCCGCTGAGCTGGTTCTTCCACCACCTCCCGCGGCCCCTGCACCGGATCGAGACCGCCGCCAACCACGTCGCCCAACTGGTGCTGCCGTTCCTCCTCTTCACGCCCCAGCCCGTGGCGACCTGGGCGGCGGCGGCCCTCGTGGCGACCCAGCTGTGGCTGGTGCTGTCGGGCAACTTCGCCTGGCTGAACTGGCTGACGATCCTCCTGGCCCTCTCCGTCGTCCAGCTCCCCGGGATCTACGAACGCCGACTGCCGGACGCCCCCCTCTGGTTCACGGTGCTGGTCTGCGCTGCGGCAGCCCTGATCGCGGTGCTGAGCTGGCGCCCCGCCCGCAACCTCCTCTCCTCCCACCAGCGCATGAACGCCTCCTTCGACCCCCTGCACCTGGTCAACACCTACGGCGCCTTCGGCAGCGTGACCCGCGTCCGGCAGGAGGTCGTGCTGGAGGGCACGACGGACGAGGTCGTCACCCCCACCACCGAATGGCGCGAGTACGGCTTCAAGGGCAAGCCGACGGCCCTGAAACGCCTCCCCCGCCAGTTCGCCCCGTACCACCTGCGCCTCGACTGGCTGATGTGGTTCGCGGCCCTCTCCCCGTCGTACGCGGCCCAGTGGTTCCCGGGGTTCGTGGCAAAACTCCTGGAGAACGACCCGGCGCTCCTCCGCCTCCTCCGCGACAACCCCTTCCCCGACACCCCACCGGCCCGGATCCGCGCCCGGCTCTACACGTACGAGTTCACCGACTGGACGGAACTACGCGCCGGCGCGGGCTGGTGGAAGCGCAGGCTGATCGGCGACTACCTGCGACCGGTAAGCCGACGGGACCTCTGAACGCAAAAATGCCTCAACCCCCGAGCCGAAGCTCGGGGGTTGAGGCTAAAAAAT
>NZ_JBHSZO010000057.1:0-24397 GCF_042663125.1 Streptomyces polyrhachis
CCGCCCCGGCCTCGTACCAGGTGGGCACGCTGGAGTCGGACGTCTTCGGCGACGGCACCGGGCCCGAGATCGTCGTCAACCAGAGCGGCTTCTGGTGGCAGCGCCAGAACCTGCGGATCGGTGGGACGTCCTACGCGCACGGCCTGTCCGTGCACGCCCGCTCCTCGGTGGCCATCGACCTCAACGGCCTGCGGTGCACGTCCTTCGACGCCATGGCCGGTGTCGACGACATGATGGCCGGGCTCGGGACGGTGCGCTTCTCCGTCTACGGCGACGGCGCCCTGCTGTGGCGCTCGGGCTGGGTGGAGGGCGGCGACGCGGCGGTGCCGGTGCACGCGGGGATGAGCCCGAGCGTCAAGGCGCTGCGGCTGGTCGTGGAGCCGGAGCGGCTGCTCTACACCGGGACGGTCTCGGACTGGGCGATGTCGCGGATCAGCTGCCAGTAGGGCTGTGCACCCGTAGGGCTGTGCGCCAGTAGGGCCGGGGCTCTTCTGCGGCGGCTGTCCTCCCCGGCTACGGCAGGGAGGACAGCCGCCGCTGGATGCCTCCGGACACCGCCCGCTGCGGCGGCACCGCGCTCTCGCTCGTCCAGCACGAGCCGCGGCGCGCGAGCAGCTTGCGCAGCCACACCTCGGCGGAGACCAGCTCCGCGAAGCCGGCCAGCGGGACGACCGGGCCGGCGGATCCCGAGGCGCCGGCGGCCAGCGCGTGCAGCGCCTCCCGTACGACGCGGGCGTCGACCAGGCCCGCGTCCGCCAGCAGCGGGCGGTCGAAGAGGGCGCTGACCTCGTCCACCGCGAAGCGCAGCCCCACCCGGGCCGCGGCGGCGTGCACGCCGGGGGCCGGGGCGCCGAAGCCGGGGGGCAGTTCGCGGATGCCGGCGCCCTCCAGCACCGAGCGCAGGGCGGCCGCCCGGGCGCCGGGTTGGACGCGCAGGGGCTCGGGCAGCGCGCGGCAGGCCCGTACGACCTGGTTGTCGAGGAAGGGCACGTGCAGCCGCTGGCCGCGTACCTCCACCGCCATCTCCAGCACCCGGTGGTCGTGCGCGCGCCGGGCGAGGGCGGCGGCGGCGCGTAGTTCGCCGGGGCGGGCGGAGGGGGCGGCGCGCTCGGCGGCGGCGGTCAGGCGAATCGATACTTCTGCCAGCGCCTCCCCCGTCAGCCAGCGGGCCGCCGGGCCGGGGCGCGCCCAGGTCATCGCCGCCAGCGAGGCCCGTACCGCGCCGGGCGGGCCCGGGGGTGTCCAGGCGGGGTCGTCCAGCAGCAGCTCGGCGGCCTCCTGGACGCCGTCGCGGTAGGACGTACGGGCCAGGCGGCGGGCGGCGCGGTAGACCGTCCACGGGACCAGCGCGGACTGCGGGGTGCTGCGGGCCAACGCGCCCAGCGGACGCACCAGATGGCGGCGGCGTCGGTCCAGCAGCAGGTCCGCCAGCCGGGCCGGGTGGGCGTCCAGGACCTCCCGGGCGCCCGCGCCCAGCAGGTGGTCGGCGCTGCCCGCCGCGAGGCGGTGGCGGTGGCGGGCGAAGACGGCCAGGGAGGGGGCCGGTTCGTCGGTGAGCGGGATGGCGGCGAGGTCGGCGTAGGGGAGGGCCTCCTCGTGGGCGGCGACGACGACGTGGTGCAGGCGGGGGTTCTCGGCGACGGCGCGGGCGCGCTCCAGCTCGGCGGTACGGACGGGGGTGGGCCGGGTGGCGAGGTCGTTGAAGGTGAGCGCGAGGAGGCGCTCGCCCTCCCCGGAGCCCAGGCCGCGCGGGGTGCCGGGGGCGCCGGGCAGGCCGGCGGCGAGGAGGGCCAGGGTGCATGAGGCGGGGCCGCCGGAGAGGTCGGCGCCCAGGCCGGGGGCGGGGCCGCGCCGGCCGCGGCGCTCGTAGGGGCCCATGCCCGGCACCGGGCCGGGGTCGCGCTCCTCGGCGGCCGGGGCGTGGCGGGCGCCGGCGAGGCGGGCGCGGACGGAGTCCACCAGCGCCTCGCGTACGCCGCGCAGGGCCGCCTCGCCGTCCAGCTCGGGGGCGGCCACGGCGAGGGAGGCGCGCGGTTCGTAGCCGGTGACCTCGCGGGCGCCCTCGCGCAGGATCAGCGCGTGGCCGGGCGGCAGGCGGTGCACGCCGGCGTAGGGGGTGCCGTCGCCGACGGCCTCCGGGGACTCGGGGCAGGCGAGTTGGGCGGCGAGTTGGGAGATGTCGAGCTGGGCTCCGACGAGGTCGGCGAGGGGCATGGCCGCGGTGCCGTAGGCCGTACCGCCCTGCCAGGGGGTGTGGAAGACCGGGCGGGCGCCCGCCAGATCGCCCAGGACGGTGGTGCGGCGGTCGACCTGGGCGACGGCGGTGTACGAGCCGGGCCAGGCGGAGAGGTGGCGCACCGCGCCGCCGCGGGCGGCGAGGAGTCCGCCGCGCAGTTGGCCGTCGTCGGCGCCGCAACAGCCGAAGACCGCCAGGCGGATGGCGGGGGAAAGGCTGACAACGCGGATCTCGTCGGGGCGCCAGTCGCCGACCGCCCACAGCGGGTCGGGGCCGTCCCACAGCAGGCGCCCGCCCAGGGGCTGCACCTCGTGGCGCCATCCGCCCTCGCCGGGGAACGACGAGCCGGCGGCGGTACTGCTCCAGCCGACCAACCACCGCATCGCGCCTCCACAGCCTGTGGACAGGGAAGGAGGAGGGCAGCCGGTCCCGCCGTGCGCGGGGCCGCGTCAGCGGGTGGTGCGGTCGGTGCGCGGCACGGTCCTGGGACGCGCGCTTCGCGCTCAACACGCGTACGGGCGTGGGGTGCTGCCTCTTCTCCGCCCCCATGCTGCCACGGCGCCGCCCGATTCGAGCGCCACTGCGGGACGTACGTGGCGCGTCACACCCTGTGGGGCCGCCGAGACCGGACAAGCGGACGTCAACCGGCGCACGAACGGCGGTATTCGGCCAATCTTCGCGGGCGCGGCCCGCATCCGGGCAGGCTCCCGCGGACCGGGAGGCGCCCTCCGCCCCCCGGCCCCCGTACGCCGTCCGCGGGGATGGGGACGGCGGTGTCTCCGGCCCGTGCCGCCCGGGCCTGACGGGCCCGAGGCGGGCCGTCCCCTGCTCGAAGAGCCCGGGGAGGGGCCGATCCACGCACCGTCCATGCAAGCGCCGTACGTTCGCCGCGCCCAGAGCGCATCGGCGGCGCACGGCCACACGGGGGCGTCGCACGCCGTGGAGAGGGCGCCCGGTCTGCCGGTATCCCGCCATCCGGTTCCGATGGCGGGGCACATCCCCTTAACGGTGCCGACATGGGGAACTACGCTGGGTGCACATATGCCTCTGCCATGAACTCCCATGGCTGCGGGGGCGGCTGGAAGCAACAGGCGGCGCGTGCGTCTGCACAGGTCGAGGGGTGCCCATGAACGTCAAGGAACCACGCGGGCCGAACGAGAAGCTCGGCTCCCTCCTCGCCCTCGCCGGGATCAGCAACGCCGGCCTGGCCCGCCGGGTCAACGACCTGGGCGCGCAACGGGGGTTGACCCTGCGCTACGACAAGACCTCCGTGGCCCGCTGGGTCGCCAAGGGCATGGTCCCGCAGGGCGCCGCGCCCCATCTGATCGCGGCGGCGATCGGCGCCAAGCTGGGGCGCCCCGTCCCGCTGCACGAGATCGGCCTCGCCGACTCCGATCCGGAGCCCGAGGTGGGGCTGGCCTTCCCGCGCGACGTGGGCGCCGCGGTGCGCTCCGCGACCGAGCTGTACCGGCTCGACCACGCCGGGCGGCGGGCGGGCGGGGGCGGCATCTGGCAGTCGCTGGCGGGGTCGTTCGCCGTCAGCGCGTACGCGACGCCCGCCTCGCGGTGGCTGATAACGCCCGCCGACGGCTCCGTCGCCCGCGAGGGCCCCGACGGGCCCGACGTCCGCAAGGGCCCCGACGGATCCGCCGTGCGCGTCGGCCACAGCGACGTGGCGAAGCTGAAGGAGGCCGCCGAGGAGGCGCGGCGCTGGGACTCCAAGTACGGGGGCGGGGACTGGCGGGCGTCCATGGTGCCGGAGTGCCTGCGGGTGGACGCGGCGCCGCTGCTCCTGGGCTCGTACAGCGACGAGGTGGGCCGCGGCCTCTTCGGCGCGGCGGCCGAACTGACGCGGCTGGCCGGGTGGATGGCCTTCGACACCGGCCAGCAGGAGGCGGCGCAGCGCTACTACATCCAGGCGCTGCGGCTGGCGCGGGCGGCGGCGGACGTACCGCTGGGCGGGTACGTACTGGCGTCGATGTCGCTGCAGGCGATCTACCGGGGCTTCGCCGACGAGGGGGTGGATCTGGCGCAGGCCGCGCTGGAGCGCAACCGGGGGCTGGCGACGGCGCGCACGATGAGCTTCTTCCACCTGGTCGAGGCGCGCGCGCACGCCCGCGCGGCCGACGGCGCGGCGGCGGGGGCGGCCCTGGCGGCGGCCGAGGGCTGGCTGGAGCGCTCGCGGGCGGGCGACGCGGATCCGGAGTGGCTGGATTTCTACACCTACGACCGCCTCGCGGCGGACGCGGCGGAGTGCTACCGCGATCTGCGGGCGCCCCACCAGGTGCGGCGCTTCACCGAGCAGGCGCTCTCCCAGCCGACCGAGGCGTTCGTACGCTCGCACGGGCTGCGGCTGGTGGTCTCGGCGGTGGCGGAGCTGGAGTCGGGCAACCTCGACGCGGCCTGCGCGGCGGGGGCGCGGGCGCTGGAGGTCGCGGGGCGGATCTCCTCGGCGCGGACCACGGAGTACGTACGGGACCTGCTGCACCGGATGGAGCCGTACGGGGACGAGCCGCAGGTGGCCGAACTGCGGGAGCGGGCACGGCCGTTGCTGGTGGCTCCCGCCTGAGTTCATTTTGAGTTCACTTCGAAGGGGGCGGGTGTTCGCCTCCGGCTTCTGCGGGGTTCTTCCGCCGGGGCCACGTTCCGCCGTGACAGGCGTTTTTGCCACGAGGGCGGGCGCCGCATTGGGGGGAACGTGTTCTTCTTCGCTGTCCTGCTGTTCATAACCGCCGCTGCGCTGCTCGTCCTGCGGCGGATGCGGATCGGGCGCCATCTGGGGTGGATCGCGCTGGGGGCCTTCGGCGCGGGCGGGCTGTCGCTCCTGTTCAGCTGCCTCTTCGTGGTCGGCGCCGCCGAGGTCGGGGTGCCTGTGACGCTGGGGAAGGTGGGGGAGCCGATGCGGTCGGGCACCCACTTCGCCTCGCCGCTCACCAGCGTCGCCACCTTCTCCACGCGCGCCGTCAACCTCGACCTGGGCGGCGAGGACTCCGTCGAGGTGCGCTCCTCGCAGGGCGGCGTGATGACCGCCGACGTCACCGTGAAGTGGACTGTCGCGCCCGACAAGGCCGTTGACCTCTACCGGCTGGCCGGCGACGAGGACTCCATCGAGGAGCAGCTCATCGTCCCCGACACCCGCGAGATCATCCGCAACGTCTTCGCCGCCCACACCAGCGAGGAGGGCTACGCCTCCGCGCGGGTGGCCATCGCCGGCGAGATCGCCGCGCAGGTCGAGGCGCGGTTGGAGCCGCGCGGCCTCACCGTCACCACCGTGAACCTGCGCAACGTCAAGCCGTCCAAGGAGCTGCAGGCGCAGATCGACCGCACCATCCAGCAGGAGCAGGCCACCGCGCGGGCGAAGGAGGCCGCGCGCACCGCCGAGGCCGAGGCCGAGCGCCGCCGGATCGAGGCGGAGGGCATCGCCCGCGCGAACCGGATCCTCAACGGCTCGCTCTCCGACCGGGTGCTGGCCAGCCAGTGCATCGACGCCTTCGAGAAGGCTGCGGGCAAGGGGGCGGTGTACGCGGTGCCGTGCGGGGACGGGAGCCGGACTCCGGTGATCGTGGACGGGTCCAAGGACTGAGGGGGGTGGGGGGATTCTTCGCGTTGGGGGGCGGGGCCTCTCCGCGACAACTCCGAAAAGCCATAGGGATTGACTTGCCATCGGTCGATTTGCTGCTCTGTCGGGGGCCTGCGTTGCGGTGCGTCTTTTCGGAGTCGTCGCTCCGGGCCCCTCACACGGGCGGGTGGGTTCCTGGTGCGCTCGGGGTGCGTTCTTGGGGCGGGCCCCTGCCTTGGGTGGGCGGGTTCCGTACGGGCTGCCTTGGATGGGCGGGTTCCGTACGGGCTCGGGTGAGGGGTGGGGTTGTGGATCGTAGGATTGGGGCATTGTGTCTGAGAACTCCCCCACCCCCGAAGAGCGCCCCGGTCCGCTGACCGGTAGGGGCTCCGTGCGTCCTACGCCGAAGGTCACCAAGTATCCCGGTGGGCCTGCGGCCGATCCGGCCGGATCGCACCACGAGCGGCGTATTCGCTCCTTCCAGCCGCGCCGCAGTCGCGTCACCGCCTCGCAGGAGGACGCGCTCAAGCGGCTGTGGTCCGTCTGGGGGCTGGATATCGACGGGCGGAGTGTGCTTGATCTCGATCAGCTCTTCGCGGGGCGTCCCGTGGTGCTGGAGATCGGGTTCGGTATGGGTGAGGCGAGCGCCGCGATGGCCGCCGCCGATCCCGGTACGGGGCTGCTCGCGGCGGATGTGCACACTCCTGGTCAGGGCAATCTGCTGCGCCTGGTGGAGGACGCGGGGCTGAGCAACGTACGGGTCGCCAACGGTGACGCGATCATCCTGCTGCGCGAGATGCTGCCGCCGGAGTCGCTGGCCGGGGTGCGCGTCTACTTCCCCGACCCCTGGCCGAAGAAGCGCCACCACAAGCGGCGGATCATCCAGCCCGAGTTCCTGGCGCTGGCGGCCTCGCGGATGGCGCCCGGTGCGGTGCTGCACTGTGCGACGGACTGGGAGCCGTACGCGGAGTGGATGCTCGAGACGCTGACGGCGGACGAGCACTTCGCCAACCTGTACGCCGGCTTCGCGCCCCGGCCCGACTTCCGCCCGCGCACCCGCTTCGAGGGGCAGGGCCTGGGCAAGGGACACACGGTGCGCGATCTGCTCTTCCGGCGGGTGTGAGCCGGGTCTCGGGGGCTGCGCACCATCGCCTTCTGTCGTAGGCAGTGGCTAGGGTCGTGGGGTGGAGTACGTGGAGCACGGAGCCGAGAGCACGGAGCAGCCCCGCGCCGGGGGGATACCGCCGCTGACCGCGGAGGGGACCGGTCCTGAGGCGGTCGCCGCGGGGGCGGTCGCCACGGTGCCGGAAGGGATGGTTCCGGTCGCCCCTCCGCAGTGGCAGCCGCAGGTCCCCCGGCGCCGGATCTGGCAGCGGCGCGCGCTGGGGCTGACGCTCGTCTTCGCCGTGCTGGCGGTCTGCGGGCTGGTCATCCTGCTGCAGGTGCACGAGCAGACCGGCACGCAGGGCTTCCTGGTCGGCCTCGCGCTGGCGACGCTGCCGACCCCGCTGCTGCTCCTGGCCTTCCGCTGGCTCGACCGCGTCGACCCCACCCCCTGGCGGACGCTGGGCTTCGCCTTCGCCTGGGGTGCCTGCGCCGCGACGCTGGTCTCGCTGCTGGCCAACAGCTTCGCCGCGGAGTGGATCGCCACCGGGCTGCCCGTGGGGCGCGTCCGCGAGGTGGACGTATGGGCCGCCTCCCTCGTCGCGCCGGTGGTCGAGGAGACCGCGAAGGCGGGGGCGCTGCTGCTGATCTTCCTCTTCCAGCGCCGCCACTTCGCGGGGCTGCTCAACGGCATCGTCATGGCCGGCGTCATCGCGACGGGCTTCGCCTTCACCGAGAACATCCTCTATCTCGGCTCGGCCTTCGCCGAGGACCGCGCCCTCGGCTACGACACCCCCGTCTCGACGACGGCGGTGACGTTCATCGCGCGCGGGATCTTCTCGCCGTTCGCGCATCCGCTCTTCACCGCGATGACCGGGCTCGGCTTCGGGCTGGCGGCGCTGGCCGCGCGTGAGCGCCGTACCCGGGCGCGGCGGATCCTGCTGCCGCTCGCCGGGCTGCTGGCGGCGATGCTCATGCACGGCATGTGGAACGGCTCTGTGGTCTTCGGCGGGGTGGGCTTCCTGGCGGTGTACGGGCTGTTCATGGTGCCGGTGTTCGGGCTGCTGATCTGGCTGGCGGTGTGGGCGCGCGGCGCGGTGCTGCGGACGGTCAGGGAGCAGCTGACGCGCTATGCGCAGGCCGGTTGGCTGACGCCGCCGGAGCCGACGGCGCTGTCCTCGGTGGCCGGGCGCAAACTGGCCCGCGACCTGGTGCTGCGCACGCACGGCAAGCCGGGGCGGGCGGCGGTCGCGGCGTACGAGACGGCGGCGACGGAGCTGGCGCTCCTGCGCTCCCGGGCCGAACGGGGCGACGCGGCCGGGGACTTCACGACCCGGGAGGCGGCGCTGCTCTCGACCCTGGCGCAGCACGCGGAGGTCGCGCGCCTGCCGCTGACGCAGGCGGCGTGGGCGGTGCGCGGGCCGGTGGCGCCGGTCGCGCCGATGGGGTGGTACGGCCCTCCGGGCGGGTACGGAGCGCAGGCTCCGTCGGGCGGGTACGGAGCGCAGGCTCCGTACGGGGTGCCGGGGGGTTACGGGATACCGGGGGTGTACGGGACTCCGGCAGCGTACGGAGCACCGGGCATGCATGCCCCGGCACCGGGGACACCGGCCGGCTACGGCCCCCCGGCACAGGCCCCCTACCCGGCCCCGCACCCCCCAGGCGCCTCCTACCCCCCACCCCCACGCTGGGGCACGGGCGGCGGCCGCTACTCCTGACCTCCGCCGGCCAGCCCGTGACACATCGGTGACAGGAACCGTTCTGCACCACCCCCGCGGGTGACTTCGTGTGACAGCCCGGAAACCGCCGGCTTGATCGCCACCCGCCCCGGGGATCTCCGCGCCGTGATCGACCCGCGACCGGCGCGGGCATGCGGACCGGAGGTACATGATGCGAGTGAGCGGATCAACTCGTCGCTGGAGCAGGTCAATCGGGCGCGGGGCAGTGGCGGTGCTCGCGGCGATGGCGACCGCGACGGCGTTCGCGAGTCCGGCCGAGGCCAGCGCAGTGGGCTACGCCAAGGTCGACAAGTTCTGCTACGAGACTGCCGGACGCAGCATCTGCCTGCCCTCCACCACCCTCGGCCACTTCATCAAAGGCGACGGCCGCACCATCACCCGCCAGGAAGCCTCCGTGCAGGACACCCTGGGCGCCGACACGGCCGGGGGCAAGTGGTGCAACTGGCGCATCGACTGGCGGTACGCGACCACGAGCGGAAAGACCTACCGGGTCAGCAAGGGGACGATGCACCACTCGTGTGGCGCCTGGCGCGCCATCGGCCGTGTCGATCGGGGGACTCGGACGTTGAGGCACTACGGCAAGGCCTGCGCCGTCTTCTGGGCGGCATCGAAGGTCCGGGCCGTCCAGTGTCACCACATCGTCGAGTGAGGTGGGTCGTATGCGGCGGGGGCGTTCAGCACGCGAGGCACGGACGGTGCGCTGGGTGGTGATGGCGCTCCTCGCCGTCACCGGCGCCGCGTTCGTCGTCCCCCTCGCCCTAGCACTGCTCCCCACGGCGTGGGTCGGGACGTGGTCGGATGCCGCGTACAGCCGACTCGTACTCGCGGTGGCAGCCCTGGCCTGCGTGGCCGTCGCGTACCGCACGCGACGGGGACGGCGATCCGGATAACGCGGACCTCTACCTCCGCAGTGCCTCCACCGGCTGGATGCGGGAGGCGCGCCACGCTGGGTAGAGGCCCGCTGCCAGGCCCGTGGCGAGGCCGATCAGGGGGGCCGCCGCGACCGTGGCGGGGTGCAGGACCGGGGTCCAGTCGCGGGCCATCGCCACGCCGACCACCGTGAGGGTGCCCAGGCTCGTGCCGACCAGGCCGCCCAGCGCGCCCAGTGCGCCCGACTCCGCCAGGAACTGGGCCGTGATGTGGCGGGCGCGGGCGCCCAGGGCGCGGCGCAGGCCGATCTCGCCCGTCCGCTCCAGGACGGCGACCAGCGTGGTGTTGGCGATGCCCACCGCGCCGATCACCAGGCAGATCCCGGCGAGCAGCAGGAAGAGCTGGCCGAGGTCGGAGCTGACGTTGCCGCGCAGCTTCCTGGGGTCCGGCGGGGGTACGGACTTGAGGTACTCGGGGTGGTCGGGCCGCAGCGCCACCGCCGTCTCCGCCGCCACCTGCCGCGCCGCGCCCAGCTCCGTGGCGACCAGCATCTGCGCGTCGCCCGCCCCCGCCGGCCCCCACACCTCCTCCGCCGTGCGACGCGGCACCACCACCGACAGCAGCAGGTCCGCCTTGCGCTCCACGTCCCCGACGATCCCCACGACCGTGAAGGGCACGTCGCCGATGAACAGCGCCGGGTTCGTCTCCAGCGTCGTGATCCCCAGCCGCGCCGCCGTCCCCGCGCCGATCACCGCCACGCGCGCGTGCCGGTCGGTCCCCTCGTCGTACGTCCGCCCCTCGACCAGGGTCACCGCCGCCGCCCGCAGCACCCCGGGCGAGGCGGCGACCACGTCGATGCGCTCGCCCTCCACCCCGCCCGCGACCGGCGCCGAACGCACGCTCGCCGCCAGCTCGTTGCGCACCGTCCAGTAGACGCCCGCCGCCCGTACGCCGTTGACCCGGCCCATCCGGGCGTCCGCGTCGGCCGGGAAGACCGGCCCGGTCAGCTGGTCGGCGTCCTCGACGGCCGACTGGACGGTCACCTCGGTGGCGGTCAGCGCGTTGAAGCGCGAGTCGATCTGCGAGGAGGTGGTCGCCGTCAGGCCGAGGATCGCCACGAAGGTGCCCACGCCCAGCACCGTCCCCAGCGCGGTGAGCGCCGAGCGCGCCGGGCGCTGCAGCATTCCGGCGGAGGCTTCGCCCAGCAGGTCGCGGGGGCTGAGGGCGGAGGCGGGCAGGCCGGTGCGGCGGCGGCGCAAAAACGCGGGCCGCCGGAGTGCGGGCCGCCTCACGCCGCGCTGCCTTCCCGTACGCGCTGCTCGCTCAGCACACCGTCGCGGATCGCGATCGTACGGGCCCCGCGCGCGGCCACCTCCGGATCGTGCGTGATCATCAGAATCGTCATCCCGTCCGCGTGCAGCTCGTCCAACAGCCCCAGGACCGCTGCCGCGTTGGCCGTGTCGAGGTTGCCCGTCGGCTCGTCGCACAGCAGCAGTGCCGGCTGCGGGGCCAGGGCGCGGGCGATGGCGACGCGCTGGCGTTCGCCGCCGGACAGGCGGGTGGGCGGCGAGTCCATGCGGTGCGCCAGGCCGACGCGGGTGAGTGCCTCGCGGGCGCGCGGGAGGCGCTGGGCGCGCGGGACGCCGTTGTAGACCATGGAGAGGGTGACGTTCTCCAGCGCGCTGCGGTGCGGCAGCAGGTGGAAGGACTGGAAGACGAAGCCGATCCGCCGGCCGCGCAGCGCGGTGCGGTCGGCGTCGCGCAGGGCGCCGGTGTCGTGGCCGTCGAGGAGGTACGTGCCCTCGGTCGGCGCGTCGAGCAGCCCGACGATGTTCAGGAAGGTCGACTTGCCGGAGCCGGAGGGGCCGACGACGGTGACGAAGTCGCCGCGCTCCACGGCGAGTTCGCACGGCCGCAGCGCGGCCACGGGGGGCGGGCCGGGGTAGGTGAGGCCCACCTGCCGCAACTCCACGACGGGGACGCTCACTTGGCCTCCCCGTTCTTCACGCCGGTGATGACCTTCTCGCCCTCGGCCAGCTTCGCGCCGGCGACCGGCTCGACGGCGACGAAGCCGTCGCCGGCCGTCCCGGTCCGTACCTCCACGCGCCGCCGCGCGCCGCCTTCTGCCAGCACGGTGACGGTCGTACGGCCGTCCGCTCCGGCGGTGAGCGCGGTGACCGGGACGACGAGGGCCTTGCCGTCGGTGCGGGCCGCCTCGATCGTCAACCGCACGTCCTGGCCGACGAGTTCGGCGGGGAGGCGCTTGTCCGGGTCGATGCGCAGCAGGTAGCCGCTCTGGCCGGGCGCCTGGGCCGCGTCGCCGCCCTGCCCGCCGCCCTGGCCGTCCCCGCCACCGCCGCCCGGCGCACCGGGCAGGCTCATCGACGTGGCGACGGAGGCGACGTGCGCGGCGGCCTCCACGCCGGTCAGCTCGGAGAGGATGCGTACCCGCTGGCCCTTGCGGACCAGGCCCTTCTGGTACTCCTGCAGGTACGCCTGGACGATGAGCCTCCCGGCGGAGACCGTCATCACGGTCCCCTCGACGCGGGAGCCGACCCGGCCGGGCACGGCGTCGACGCGGGCGGGGAATCCCTGGAGGAAGACCACTTCCCCGGCGGGGAGTCGGGGTCCGGCGGCGGACTGGGCCTCGGTGAGCGCCTGGCGCGCCTTGGCGAGGTCCTGGCGGGCGTAGCGCAGGGCGCGGTCGGCGTCGGCACCGGCGCCCTGCGCGTCCGCGGCCTCCTGCGCCTCCTCCACGGCGCGGCGGCCCTGCGTCACCGCGTCCTCGGCGGCCCTGATGCCGTCGCCGTTGTCGTCGAGCGCGGGGAGGGGGTCGTAACCGATCGCCGTGTAAAGGGAGTTGAGCGCGCTCTTGGTTCCTGATCCGAAGACACCGGCCGCGTCGGCGCCGGTGCCGTGCCCGAGACCGCGCAGGGCCTGCTGCAACTGCCGTACGTCGTCGCCCTCGGCGCCGGGCTTGAGGTCCCGGTAGACCGGCACCCGCCCCGGCAGGACGAACACCGGGCGGCCGGAGACCTCCATCAGCAGCTGGCCCGCCCTGAGGGTGTCGCCCTGCTTGACGGCCAGCTTGGTGACGACCGGCGCGGCGGCGCTCTCCCCGCCGGATACCTGCGGCGCCACGTCCACGCTCTGCCCGGCGCCGACCTGCCCGCGCACGATGACGGAGGAGGTCAGCACCCGGTGCTCCACGGGCGCGGTCAGCACGGACCGCTCGGGCGGCCCGGCGTCGGCCGCCGCCTGCGAGGGCGACTTCACGAGGGTGGAGGCGACGACCCCGGCGGCGGCGAGAAGCGCGGCACCGACGGCGACGGCGCCGATCCAGCGCCGCCGGCGGGCGAGGGCGGGGGGGCCGGCTTTCGCGGGCCCGGCTTTCGCGGACTCGGCTTTCGCGGACTCGGGGGCCCTCACCTGGGCGGGCAGCGCCCCCCGAGGCAGCACACCGTCCGTCCCCTCCAAGCTCGCCAGGTCGGCGGCAGAGCGCTCCGCCAACGTCTCGGTGTCCTCGTGCACGGGGCAACCGTCCTTTGTCGCGCTGCTCGGAAGGAGTCGTCAACTCTCTTCAACTGACGTCGCTGGCAGGTTACTTGTTACACCGATCTTGCCGCCGAGGTCGCCGGTTCCGCGACCGTGGCCGAAATACGCGGTCCCCGTGTCCGGGTCACCGCGCCGGGCCGCGGACATGCCGAGCGGCCCTGATGTCGGGGGGTGTGCCATCAGGGCCGCCGGCGTTTCGGGGGCGCGCCGCAGGCGCCGGGGTGGGCGGCGGGGGCGCGCGGGGTGCTATGGGGCGGGGGTCAGACCGTGGCGCCGTGGTTGCGCAGCCAGGCCATCGGGTCGACGCCGGCGCCGCCGCTGGTGTGGACCTCCAGGTGCAGGTGCGCGCCGCTGACGTTGCCCGTGGCGCCCACGCGGCCGATCACCTCGCCCGTCGTGACCTTGCCGGAGGACTTCAGGATCGACGAGAGGTGGTTGTACCAGACCTCGGTGCCGTCATCGAGGGTGACGATGATCTGGTAGCCGTAGGCGCTGCCGGCCCAGCCCGCGCTGGTGATCGTGCCCGTGTGCACGTTCTTGATCGGCGTGCCCGTCGAGGCCGCGAAGTCCAGGCCCGTGTGGTAGCCGCTGGACCACATGTCGCCGGCCTGGCCGTAGACGGCGGTGATCGAGTAGGAGGAGAGCGGGGCGATGTAGCTCGCCGCCAGCTTGGCCAGGCGCTCCGCCTCGGCCTTGGCCTTCGCGGCCTCCTCGGCCTTGCGGCGGGCCTCCTCTTCCAGGCGCTGCTTCTCGGCCTCGGCCTCCGCCTTGGCCTTCTCGGCCTCCGCGGCCGCCTTCTCCGCCGCGGCCTGCTTCAGCGCGGCCAGCTCGGCGGCGTCCGCGGCGGCCTGCTGCTCCTCGGCCTGCTCCAGGATGCGGGCGC
Source organism: Streptomyces polyrhachis (assembly GCF_042663125.1). Taxonomy (NCBI): domain Bacteria; kingdom Bacillati; phylum Actinomycetota; class Actinomycetes; order Kitasatosporales; family Streptomycetaceae; genus Streptomyces; species Streptomyces polyrhachis. The sequence goes on from NZ_JBHSZO010000057.1 coordinate 13,947, forward strand.
GCAGCGCCTCGCCGGAGTCGACCGCGGTCGTGCCGTCCTCGCCGGCCAGGCCGACCTGGGTGAGCGGGGTGCTGGCGGTCGTCGTGGTGGTGGTGGCGCCGTCCTCGTCCGAGAGGAGCGAGCCCACGCCGGGCAGGGAGTCGGCGTCCGGGAGGCTGCCCGCTATGCCGTGCGCCACGTCCGCGACGGGCTCGGGCATGGAGATCGCCACCGGCGGCTTGGACTGGGCCTGCGCCATGCTGCTCGCACCGACGGCGGCGAAGACGCCGACGCCGAGGACGGCACCGCTGCGGGCCATGCTGCCCCGGGTCTGCTTGGGAGCGCGGCGGCGACCGCGCGAACGCGGGTCGTCCTGACCGGGTGTCCACTCCTCGCGGGGCCAGGGGCCGTCGTCGTACCCTTCCTCATTGAGGACATAACCGTCGTACGACGTGCTGGGGCCGGGCCTGTGTGACGCCACGTGGGCGTGCTCCTTTCCTTCCTTCACGTCTACCGGGTTAGCTGACGGGTTCGGAGCAGGAAGGTCTCCTACGGGCCTGGCCCCGTGAGGGGTTGGGCCCGATTCACCCCAAGGTGGTGGTTCCCCGGTTCCCTTGGGCACAGCGGTGGCTCTGGTGTCCCAGCGGCCGCGGAGGCGGCTGCTGCTACGGGTGCTGCGCTCTCGGAATTCGACATCGGCGCACGGTGCCGTCTCTTGCGACGACAGTGACGACCGCGCTGCGTTATCGAACGCTAGTAGAGACACCCCCGGGATTCCAAGTCGTTCCAGCAGGAGAATTGGCCGCCGGCCAGGGATTTTTCAGACCCAACCCACCTCAAACCGGCAAGTAGGGTTGAGATTTGATTACGGCCACCGCGGACATGCGTGCGCCCCGTGCTCCGAAGGGAGAGCGCCCGGTCACGGAGAGTGCGACGGCGCCTTGACGTCCGCCGCCGCCCCCGCGACCACCGCGCTCCCCCCGCCGACCGCCCCCAGCCGCCGCGCGCACGTGCGGGACTGGAGTGCCGACAGGGCCGCCAGGACCGCGCCCAGCGCCAGCCAGCCCGCCGGGCCCGCCGCCAGGACCGCGCCGGTGAGCAGCGGGGGGCCGGCCGACTTCTGGACGGACTGGGCCATGCCCGCCACGCCCAGGTACGGCGCCCGCTCCCGCTCCGGTGCCAGCGCGACCGCCAGCTCCCAGGAGCTGACCGAGCGCATCAGCTCCGCCAGCGTGACCAGGACCGCCGCGGCCAGCAGCAGCGCCGAGTCCCAGCCCGCGCCCAGCGGCGTCCAGGGCCCCGAGAGCGCGAGCAGTACGCAGCCGGCGGCGATCAGCGCCCCGTAGCGGCCCAGCGCCCGCACCGCGCCGGGCGTGCCGTAGAAGCGGCGGGAGACGGGGAGTTGGAGCAGGACGACCATGACCGTGTTGACCACCAGGAAGGCCGGGATCAGCGCGTGCGGCGCGTCCGTCGCGGTCACCAGCCACAGCGGCAGCCCGACCATCAGCACGCTGTCGTCGAGGTGCATGGGCACGTCGAGCAGGACGAAGCGCAGGTAGCCCCGGTCGCGCCACGGGCTGCGCACCCCCGCGCCGCGCGCGTCACCGGAGCCGGAGCCCGAGCCCGAGCCGGAACCGGAGCCCGAGCCGGCGCCCGAGTCGGCAGCGCGGGGCCGGGCCGCCTTCCGCAGCCGGGTGCACCGCACCAGCGCCGCCGACACCGCGAAGGACAGCGCGTTGGCCAGGATCATCCAGCGGTACGCCTCCAGCGCCAGCCCCAGCGCCGCCGCCCCCGCGCCCACCGCGTAGCCGGCGTTGGCCGCCGTACGGAACAGGGCCTGATAGGTGCCGCGCTCCTCCCCCGCCACCTCGGTCGCGAAGACCATCTCCAGCGTCTTCGCCGCCCGGTCCGCCGCGCAGGTCAGCGCCACGACCGGCAGCAGCGCGGCGAAGGAGTCGAGGGCGAGCAGCAGCCCCACCGTGGCGATCCGCAGCAGGTGGCAGCCGACGAGCAGGGTGCGCACCGGGACGGCCGCCGCCAGCCGTCCGGCCAGCGGGGAGCCGGCGATGCCCGCGACGCCGCCGAGGCCCAGCAGCAGGCCGATCTCGCCGGCGTCCAGGCCCGTGACGAAGGTGAAGTACAGGACGCGGGAGGCGGACCAGACGCCGTTGCCGGCGCGGTCGAGGAACTGGGCGACGAGCATGGTCCGCGCATCGCGTCCGCCCGGTGGATAGCGCAGTTGTGCGATCACGCCCCGCCGGTCGCGTCCCCGTCCCGTGCCGCGCATCCCGTCCGCCCCTCCGCCGCCGGCCACCCCAAGATATCTTGACGTCAAGATATCTTGGGGCAGTCTCGCCGGACCGGGCGGCCGCCGTCAACGGGAATTCGCCGCCTCACCCCTTCCGGGGCGGCAGCCGGCTCGGCTCCGGGTCGAGGTAGACGTGCTTGATCTGCGGCCACCGCGTCCGCAGCCCCCGCTCGATGCGTACGCACGCCTGCTCCACGTCCCCCGCGCTCACCATGTTGTGGAAGTCCACCTTCGCCGCGACCAGCGCCTCCTGCGGCCCCTGGATCAGCGTCACCAGGTCCCGTACGGAGTCCACCTCCGGCTCGCTCAGCAGCACCTCGCGGATCCCCTGGCGCGTGCGCTGGGGCAGCGAACGCCCGATCAGCAGCTCGGCGTTGCTGCGCCCCAGCGTCCAGGCCACGTACACCAGCAGCACGCCGATGAGCAGCGAGGCCACACCGTCCCAGACGTGGCTGCCGCTGAGCTGCGCCCCCAGCACGCCGCCGCCCGCGAGCACCAGGCCGACCAGCGCGGCGGAGTCCTCCATGACGACGGCCTTGACGGCGGTGTCGGGGGTGACCTTCAGATAGTGCCCGGGCGAGGTCTTGAAGTGCCTGGCCTCACCGCGCAGTTGCTTGATCCCCGTGTGCAGGGAGAAGCCCTCCATGACGAAGGAGACCGCCAGCACGATGTACGAGATGACGGGGCTGCCCATCTCCCCGTCGGAGTGGGTCAGGGTGTGGATGCCGTCGTAGACGGCGAAGACCGCGCCGCCGACGAAGGTCGCCACCGCCGCGAGCATCGCCCAGATGTAGCGGGCCGCGCCGTAGCCCAACGGGTGCTCCTCGTCGGCCGGTTGCTCGGAGCTCTTCAGCGAGACGAAGAGCATCACCTCGGTGACGGTGTCGGCGAAGGAGTGCGCCGCCTCCGAGAGCATCGCGCTGGAGCCGCTGACCAGGCCGGCGACGACCTTGGCCAGCGCGATGCCGAGGTTGGCGAGCCCGGCGACGATGACCGTGCCGGTGGACTCACCGCCGGACTTCCCCTTCCCGCCCGGCTCCGCTTCCCCCGACGGCTCCGCTTCCCCCGACGGCTCCGCTTTCCCGGCCGGCTCCGCGCCCTGTCCACCGCTCATGCCGTGTCCTCCGTTCCGGGCAGCGACTGCTCCGCCCACACCGTCTTGCCCCGGCCCGTCTGCCGGATGCCCCAGTCCCGGGCGAACTCGGCGACCAGGAACAGCCCGCGTCCGCCCTCGTCGTCCTCGGCCGCCTGGCGCAGGTGCGGGGAGGCGTTGCTGTTGTCGGTGATCTCGCAGATCAGCGAGTGGTCGCGGATGAGCCGCAGTTCGATGGGCCCGGAGGAGTAGCGCACCGCGTTGGTCACCAGCTCGCTGGTCATCAGCTCGGTGGTCGCCACCAGTTCCTCCAGCTCCCAGCTGGTGAGCTGCCCGGTGACCAGGTGGCGGGCCTCGGCCACGCTCTCCGGCTCCCGCGGCAGCGTCCAGGAGGCGACCTGGTCGGAACCGAGCACGCGGGTGCGGGCCAGCAGCAGCAGGACGTCGTCGCGCGCCGGTTCGCTCGGGACGAGCGTGCGGACGGCGGCGTCGCAGGCCTCCTGCAGGGTGGGCGCGGAGTCGAGGGCGGCGCGGACGGCGGCGGCGGGCTCGCCGGGTGCGAAGGCCGCCTCGGCCAGCATCTGGCTGTAGAGCGCGAGCACGCTGCCGGCGGGCACCTCGATCCGGGTCTGCGGGTAGCGCACCTCCCCGTGCCCGCCGAGCAGGGGGCCGCCGGGCATCGAGACGGTACGGGCCTCGCCGTCCGGGGTGACCAGCACCGGCGGCGGGTGGCCGGCGCTGGCGAGGGTGCAGACGCCGGTGACCGGGTCGTAGACGGCGTAGAGCAGGCAGGCCAGCAGCGGGTAGCGCTCACCGGACGCGGACGGCCCGTCGTCGCTGGCCCAGCGGGGCCACTCCTGCGGCTCGCCGCGTACCGGGTCCTCCGCCAGCTCGGCCCGCTCGGCGCCCAGCCGCATCGTCAGCTCGTGCATCCGCTCCAGCAGCTCGTCCGGTGCCATGTCCAGCGCGCCCAGCGCCGAGACGGCGGTGCGCAGCCGGCCCATCACCGCGACGGCCGCCAGCCCCTGTCCGGCCACCTCGCCGACCACCAGGCCCACCCGGGAACCCGAGAGGGGCAGCACGTCGTACCAGGTCCCCCCGGCCGCCACCGGCAGGTAGGTGTGGGCGGTACGCACCGCGCTGTGGTGCGGCAGCCGGGGCGGAACCAGGGAGCGCTGCAGCAGGCTGGCGAGGGTGTGCTCGCGGGTGAAGAGGCGGGCGTTGTCGACGCAGACGGCGGCGCGGGCGACCAGTTCGGTGGCGACCGCCAGGTCCTGCTCGTTGAAGGGGCGTTCGTCGTGGCAGCGGAAGAAGGAGGCGATCCCCAGGACGACGCCGCGCGCCGTCATCGGGACGGCGAGCAGCGAGTGGGCGCCCGAGTCCGCGAGCAGCCGCAGCCGGGCCGGATCGCGCCGCAGCCAGGCGTCCTCGGGGTGCAGGGTGCGTACCAGCCGGGGCCGCAGGTCGGCCAGGCTGTGCGCGAAGGGGGTGTCGAAGGACATCGTGCGCACCGCGCCCACCGGCTGGTTGCTCTTGGAGAGCATGTCGGTGGCGGCGAAGCCGGCCCGGCGCACCGTCACATCGGTCACCGGTCCCGGCGCGGGCGCCTCACCGTGCACCACCGACTCCAGTACGTCGACCACGGCGCGCCCGCCGAGCGCGGGGACGGCGGTCTGGGCCAGCTCCTGCGCGGTGCGGAAGATGTCCAGGGTGGTGCCGATCTCGTTCGCCCCCCGGTGCAGCAGCTCCAACCGCGCCTGGGCGCGCGCCCGTTCGGTGGTGTCGCGCAGGGAGACAGCCACGCCGAGCGGGCGCCCGCCGTCGCCGGCCAGCCGGAACGCGGAGAGCGAGAGGGAGCGGTACTGCTCGGGGCTGGGGTCGAGGGTCCGCTCGATCACGGGCTCCCCGGTACGCAGCACCCGGCGCAGCCACACCGCGACGGTCTCGGAGTCGCCCAGGTGGGGGGTGTCCCAGTCCAGGGGCGGGCGGGGTGTCTCGTGGAAGGGGGTGGGGCCCCGGTCGCCGGTCTGCAGCAGGCGCAGGTCGGGGTCCAGGACGTACACGCCGAGGGGGACGGCGGTGAAGAGGGCGCCCAGGACGGCGGTCGCGAGGGGGGAGCCGAGGGAGGGGTCACCGGGGGAGCCGTGGGGGGAGGTGCGAGTCGCGTCCGTATCGGCGGACTTGGCGCCGGAGTGCCCGGTTCCGTGCTCACCGGGGCCGTGCCGGTCGGCCTCGCCCATGCTCACCACTCCTCGCGCCCGGCCCTGTTCCCGATCCTGGGACGCGCCCACCGCTCCCGCAACTCGGCGCGATGCCCGGCGGGCGCGCCGCCCTCACCCGAACGGCCTACAGCCGCTCGCCGCCCCCGCCCCCCGCACCGACGCTGGGAGTACGGCCGGCCCACCAGTCGGCCCCTCGCGCAAGGGAAGTGAAGCCATGAGCGCATCGAGCACCCCGCCGGCCGGATCGGCGGCTCCGCGCAGTACGTCATCCGAGTCCACGCGCAATGCCTGGGCGACCGGCGGAAGTGTCTTCGCGGCGGTCCTGCTGCTCCTCTACGGAGCCATCGGCATCATCCAGGGCATCGCCGGCATCGCGGACGACGACGTCTACCGGCAGGTCGGCGACTATGTCTTCAAGTTCGACACCACCGCCTGGGGCTGGATCCACCTCATCCTCGGCGCGATCGCCTTCGCCGCCGGCTGGGGCGTCCTGAAGGGTGCGACGTGGGGACGGGCGATGGGTGTGGGCCTGGCGGTGCTGGTCGCGATCGCCAACTTCATGTGGCTGCCGTACCAGCCGCTCTGGGCGATCATCGCGATCGGAATCGCGGTCTTCGTGATCTGGTCGCTGTGCGCGGAGCGCGGCGGCCGGCCGCTGGTCTGATTCGGCGGGCGGACGCCGACGGTCGCGCGCGGACGCGCTGACCCACTGACGCCGGTGCGGCGGGGCCTCCCCGCCGCACCGGCGTCGCGGTGCCCGTACCGCGGCCGAGCCGACCGCGCCGACGAGCGGACACCTCCCCCGCGGGCGTCCGCTCCCGGCGTCCCGTCCGGCCGTGGCGCTCAGCCGCGCGGCGGGATGCTGTGGTTGACGCGGAGGGTGTTGCGCGGGTCGTAGCGCCGCTTGACGCGGGTGAGGCGGACCCAGTCCTGCGGACGGTAGGCGGCCCGTACCGCCTCGACGGAAGTGTCCTGGCTGTTCGGGAAGTTGGGGAAGTCGGGGAAGTCGAGGAGGGCCCCACCGGTCAGCGAGGGCGCCAGCGCAAACCCACACTCAGCGTCGCCGACCCCATCATCATCATCCGCTTCAACCAACTGATCCCAGTCCCCTTCACCGAACTCCTCAAGCGCCGCCAAGGACACCAGGTCCGGCAAACCGCCGCCCCCACCTTCCACTCGCAGATCCTCGGCCCGCACTTCGAAGAACCAGCCCGCACCTGGGCGCACCACTACGCCGAGAGTGAGCTCAGCCTTGGCCCCGGCGCTGTGGGCACCACCGATCACCACGACGCCCGTGGTCGCGCGATCTCCACGACGCCCGTGGTCGAGCCAAGCACGCACTCGACGTCGCCGCCCCCGCCCCCCGCCGCCGAACCGCACACCGGAAACCTGCCCATCGCCCTGCTGGACGAGGCAAAGGCCACCGACCGCCCACCCGGGGTGTCCGACCTCGAACACCTGGACCAGTGGACCTGACGTCCAGCCGGCGTCGGGCCGGACTCACCCGTGCGCCCGCGCGGTCAGGTACGGGTCGCGGCGCAGTACCTCCCGGCTGCCCAGAAGGGTGCCACCCGCCAGGCCCGCGGCGGGCAGCAGCAGCGCGGCGGCGAGCCACAGCGGACCGGGCAGCGCGTCCGCCGACGCGATCGGCAGTCCGAGCACCTCGCTGAGCGGGCCGGCCAGCGCAACGGAGAACACACTGCCGGCAAGCACGCCCAGTACCCCCGCCGCGCCAGCTGCTCGAAGCGCACGGCATCCACGGCCTCGGGATCAACTGCCAGCCGATACCCCCGGATCCCAACTCCACGGCCCTGCCGTCCCCGAGCGCCCGCCGCAACCGCGAGACGAGCGACTGCAGTGCGTTCCCCGGATCAACGGGCCCGCCCCCGTCCCACAACTCCCGAACTCCCGCACGAGCACCCCGACGCCCCTGCCCCCGCACCTCTACCTGCTACGTCCCCAACACCCCTATGCACACGGGGGACATGCCCGTCGGCCGGAAGGAGGGGACAACCGGGCCCGGCAAGCGCCCGTACCGGACTACGCGCCTCTCCCTCTCTCGGACGGGCGCTGGACACCAAGAGGCATCGCATCGGGACCCGGCCGACAGAGACCAATCCCGAGGCGCCCTGCATCACCGAGAATCCGGTCGTCGCCCGCACAGTCACGATCTACGGTGACCCAGTGCACATCCTCGACGATCCCGCGCTCTCGCCCCGCGTCCGACGCTTCCTGGACGCTCACGGGCGCCGCATTCGGGCAACGCCGGCCGACTGGATCCGTACGAACGCCACGGTCGTGCATGCCGATGGGCGACAAGAGCGCGCCCCGGAGCAACTCATGGATGCCATGGTCGCGTTCGAGGAGCGCTATGGAGGGCTTTGGTACCCAGTCCTCGGCGGCAACGGGATGGAGCACGGGCTGGACGGCGAGGCGACAGCCCACTGGAGCGAACGGGGCTGGATACTGCCGGGTGCCGTTATCGACGGGGACTGGACCTGGGGCGTCGACGTCCTGATCGACGGACGGACGGCCATGCGCCTGCCGGACGACAGAGCCTCGCACCGGATCATCGATCGCAGCGTCGAGCAGCGGATCGAGTCCCACGCACTCGTGCACAGCGTACGAGAATGGGCGCATCGCCACTCCCATCTGCTCTCCATGGGTGACGAACCCGCTCTCGACACCAGCGGATTCCCACCACCGGTTCCACAGGCCAGTGGGCCGTCCAACACATGGTGGGCCGACGAAGACCACGCGATCCACTTGCAGCTCCACACCTGGTGGCAGCCCGAAGTCCGTTGGATCCTGCGCTGCTTCACCCGGCACCGGCAGGAACTCGACCACATGGCAACGCTGCTGCCCGCGTCGGATCCAAAAGCCGTGCCACCGCGCGACTGGTGTGAACTGTGCGGGCACTTCCGCATGGAAGGGGAGCCTTGCTTCCCGGAAGGGCCCGCAGACGACGGCCGGAGCGTTCCGCGGACGCGTACCTGAGCGCCAGGGGTCGAGTAGCGGTATTCAGCTCTCGACCCAACGCCACCACGGGACGGCCACACTCTGCGGAAACGACCGGAGCAGCGCCCGGTCGACCTTCACCACCAAGACCGTGCACCGCCCGGCCACCCCTATGATCGCGACGCGATCGCGCGACGAACTGGAGGCAGTAATGCGGGAGTCGACCGCCGTCGAGTTGGCCTACATACCGACAGCAGCCGACGCGGTGGGGGCGATCCGCGCACGCGCACGCGTCACCCGACTGGGACGGCTGACCAGAAGAACCTATCTGGCCTGCACCCTCGTGATGCTGCCAACGCTGGCGGTGCACCTGACCGTGCCGGACGACCCCGACCCCGTGCTGACCGCGCTCTCCCTCGTACTGCTGCTGCTCTGCCCCACGATGCACTTCCTCCCCCCCTACCTCCAGGGCAAGCAGATCTACCGGATGGTCGCCGAACAGGGGGAGTTCCGCACCGTCGTGGACGACACCGGGATGCGCATGGTCTCCCGGGACAGCGAGACGACGTACCACTGGCCCATGATCGGCAGATACACGGAAACGGAGACCCTGTTCGTCCTGCTGACACCCGACAAGCACGGCGTCGGCATCGTCATCCTCCCCAAGCGCGGCGCCACGGGGCCGGCGGACCTCACACGCCTGAGGACCACCCTCGACAGGAACACCGCCAGGGCCTGACCGGTCAACCGGCTCCCGGCCGGCACGGATCCAGCAGCGGCATCGAGAGTTTGAATCCAACGGACATCAGCGCAACGTCGAACTGCCGCGCGGCGACAGCACCTTGCCCGATGGCTCCAGGGGGAGCAGGGACACGGTGGGCATGCCGGATGACCAGAGGCTCAAGACGGTGGACCATCCGGGCATGATCCCAGCACCGCGCGGGCGAACGCACCGGGGTTTCCACCGAGGCACACTGCGGCCTCCCCACCCTCTCCACCACCCCGACATGTAACAGTTTCTGTAATACACTAATTCCCATGAAGGCCCCCCGCCCCGGCAGCACGGAGAACATCTCCGTCTCGATGCCCTCGGAACTCATCGGTGCGCTTCGCATGCGCACCGGCAAGCGGGGCATGTCCGCCTATGTGACCGCGGCGGTCCGCCACCAGCTGGCGATGGACGGACTCGCCGAGATCGTGGCCGCCTACGAAGCCGAGCACGACCCGCTGAGCGAAGCCGAGGTGCGGGCCGCACAACGCGAGCTGTTCGGCGACGTACAGGAGCCGTACGCCTCCGGCGACAGCGCCGCATGACGGCACCTGCCGCCAGGTCCCTGGTCCTGGACGCTCAGGCGCTGTCGCTCCTCCTGCGCAACGACCGCCAGATGATCACCCGGATCGAGGCCGCACGACGCACCGGCGTGCCCGTACTCGTATCCGCCCTCACGATCGTGGAGGCCGTGTACGGAAAGACGGACACCGCCCGACTGCACTGGGTGCTCTCACGCCTCCAGGTTCAGGAGGTGACCCCGGCGGACAGCATCACCGCGGTGCGACTGCTGCACGACGCGGGCGACCTGCACGGCCACAAGTACGCCATCGACGCCCTTGTCGCCGCGATGGCACTCCGCTCTCCCCCGCCCGTCCTGGTACTGACCTCGGATCGCGACGACTGGCGGAAACTGTGCGGGGATCGCATGCAGGTCAAAGACGTCTGACCAGGCACATCCGTCGCACAGCTGAAAAAGCGACACCCTGACTCGCGTATCCGGAGGAAGAGCAGCTGCTTGGCGACGGGAGACTATCGCCAGAGACACTGAGGCTTTGCCAACTTGCCTGCTGTGCTGAGGAGTTGGGCTGGCGCATGAGTGAAGCCCCTGGTAGACGGGTT